>DFCD01000036.1:24821-36328 GCA_002366885.1 Verrucomicrobia bacterium UBA3063 | reverse complement strand
GACGAGATCGAGAAAGCCCACCCCGATGTCTGGAACGTTCTCCTCCAGATCCTCGAGGACGGCCAGATCACCGACAGCCTCGCCCGGAAGATCGATTTCCGGAACACCATCATCATCATGACCTCCAACGTTGGCGCCGAACTGATCCGCAAGGGCAACGTCATGGGCTTCGGCGTGCCTACCCAGGAGCAGGACTACGGCTCCCTCAAAGGCAAGATCCTGGAAGAGACCAAGAAGGTGTTCAAACCCGAGTTCCTCAACCGGCTCGACGACCAGATCGTCTTTCACTCCCTCACCCGGGACGACCTTTCCAAAATCGTCTCCCTCGAGGTCGCCAAAGTGGCCGCCCGGCTCAAGGACAAGGGTGTGGAGATCGAGCTCACCCCCGAGGCCTCCACTTTCCTCATTGAGAAGGGCTATGAGCCCCAGTACGGCGCCCGGCCGCTCCGCCGCGCCATCGAGAAGTTCCTCGAGGATCCGATCGCCGAGGAGATCATCCGCGGCAAGATCAAGTCCGGCGACAAGGTGAAGGTCGGCGCCGACAAGGAAAACCTCACCTTCTCCCCTGGCTCCCCCTCCGCCCCGGCCAAATCCGCGGCGAGCTGACACCTTGGTAGGGCCTGACCTCCGGGCAGGCCACAATAGGTCCTCGAGATACTTTGTTGAACCACGGCCCGCCGGGACGTCGGGCCCTTCCAATTCCCCGCTTACTTCAAATTCAACTTCAACTTAAACTGCGGTCGTGAACCCAGCGAAAGTCCGTGCTCTCTTTAACGAACTGTCCCCGTCCTACGACCGCCTCAACCGTCTCTTCAGCCTCGGAATGGATGTAGGCTGGCGGAAACAACTGGTTGCCGCCGTCGCCCGGCAAAACCCGACCAAGGTTCTGGATCTCGCCTGCGGCTCGGGGGATGTGGCGGAAATGCTCCAGAAAGCCCTACCAAGGGCCCAAGTTGTCGGTCTCGACTTCTCCCGCTCCCTCCTCACCCAAGCGAAGGAGCGATGCATTCCCAAACTGGCCGAGGCCGACGCCCTCCAGCTTCCTTTCGCCGACGCATCCTTCGATGCCGTCACCATCGCTTTCGGCCTCCGCAACTTTTCCGACCGCGCCGCCGGCCTGGATGAAATCGCCCGGGTTTTGAAACAAGGCGGTGTTTTTGGCCTGCTGGAGTTCAGCCCTCCCCCCATGCCCTGGAAGCTTTTTTGGAGCCTCTACTTGAAACATCTCATGCCTCTCGTGGCCCAAGTGGTAGCAAGGCAGGGAGCCTCTTTCCGCTACCTCGCCCAAAGCATCGCCGAGTTCCCCACCCCCTCCGCCCTGAACCACGAACTAGCCTCCGCCGGCCTGAAACTTCTCTTTTCCCGCTCCTTTTCAGCACGGTTGGTGATGTTGAACATCTGCATCAAATCCTGAAGTTTCGCATGGCCTGACATCTCAGCCGACCGGGCCTCAAAAGGGAGTTCGCTGGAGGAAAGCGGATCTTACCGACTCGGATCCACCAGCACGGTCGCCTGCATCCGGACAAAGCCACGGCTTCCGGTGATGGGAAGACTCACGCTGGTCTGCTCGTAACTGGCATCCACGCTCGTGGTGGTGCCTAGGCTCATGGCCGTACCGCTGCTGAAGGCCTGCTTGGCGTCCGTGCTTGAGCGGATGTCATAGGTGGCCTCGCTGGCCAACTTTCTCTTCTTGAAGGTCACCACATAGTTGGAACCCACTTTTACCTGACTGACAAACAAAGCCCCGTTGCGGACCTTCGGATTTGTCCCAAAGGCAAACTCCAGGGTGTTGCTGAAGCCGTCCCCGTCAGGATCGGAGTTTTTGGCCCGCTCCGTGCTGTTGGTCATCCCGTAAGAATCCGCCCAAGTGTCGTAGGGCGTGTCGGCGGAAAGCACACTCAAGGTGATGGTATCGTCGGAGGCGGCCTCGTAGTTGTTGTCGCCCGCCTGGCTGGCCGTGATGTTGACGAGCCCAACCCCCACAAAATTCACCGTACTGCCGGAAATCGTCGCCACATTGGTGTCAGAAGAGGTGTAACTCACCGCCAATCCCGAACTGCTCGTTGCCGTCAAGGTGCTGCTTCCGCCTACCGTACCGTTAGCCAGCCACGGGAAGTTGATGGTCTGGGAGGCCTTGTTCACCACCAAGCTGACCGTGTTGGTCAGCGGGGAGACATAGTTGTTTCCATCCGCTGCCGTAAAGACTGCCGTCAGGGTGTTGGTCCCGGCATTCAGGATCGCCCCGTTGGTGGGACTGTAGGTAAAAGTTCCGCCGACATCCGCGGTGGCGCTCAGCTCGCTGGTGGAGATGGCCGTTCCATAGGTGATCGCCGCAGGTGCATTCCAGGTAATGACCGGCGTCGCCTTGGCCACGACCACGCTGACACTACCCGTGGCACTGTTGAAGTTGGCCGTGTCGGTGGGGGTGAAGGTGATCCCCTGGCTCGCCGTCCCCGCATTGGGCGCCGTGGTGGGCGAGGTGAAGGCAAAGCTTCCCGCCACCGAGCCCGCTCCCCCGCTTAACGCCGAGTCCGCCAGCGTCTGCCCGTAGGTGATCCCCGAGGCCACCGGATTGGTCGTGATCGTCGGCGTCGCCTTGGCCACCACCAGCGATCCGCTCGTCGGGGCACTGTAGTAGGCGTTGGTGTCCACCACTTCCGCCGTCACCGTGTAGGTTCCCGCGTTGACCGGCACATTGGTCGANNCTGGGCCGACCCGCTGTACACCGCGTTGGTCGGAACATTCAGGCTGATCGCCACCGTCTGCTTCCCCTGCAGCGTGATGTTGTCAAAACTTATGATGTTGTCCCCCGCCCCCGCCACCCCGTTAGTCGCCGTCACCGACCACGTCACCGCCATCCCGTCCAAGCTCGTCAGGCCCGAACTCAGTGCCGCGTCGATCACCAGCCCGTACCAGTTGTTCAGATCATTCCTCCATACGTCCAGCGACCACTTGTCCCCCGCCAAATCCGCCGTCGCCCGGAACTTCCACGCCTCGCCCCGGTCGATGAACAGGTTGTTGATCTGCCCGTCGCTGATCGCCAGGGCCGTGCCCGCACCGCTGTAGCCCTGCACCTTCAGATCCCGCGCCGTGGTCGTGTCGTTGAGAAACTTCACCGAGAAGGCCTCCGTACCGCCCGACAGGAACTTCCAACCGAAAATGTCGCTGCCGGGATAATCCGCCGAGGAACTGGAGATGTTTTGCGTCCACGCAAACACGTACCGGTCGCTCGACCCCGGATCAAAACCATAGGTCAGCTGCGTGTTCGCCCCCGACGGACCCGTGTTGTACCCGCCCAAAAATCCCGCCAGATTCGTGCCGTCCTGCGCGTAGCCATCCGGCCGGGCGGCCGTGTCGCTCGTCGACCAGTTGTTGGCGTAGCTCAGCGAATTGCCCACCGCCCCCTCCGAAAAGTCCAAGGTCACCGTCGTCCCCGCCACCGACTGCCGCACCGAGTTGACCGTCAGCGTCTGCGGCACATCCACTGCCGCCAGATAGTTCCCGTTGCCCGCTTGGCTGGCCGTGATCACTGTCGAGCCCGCCCCCACCACCGTCACCGTGCTCCCCGAAACCGTCGCCACATTGGGGTTGGAAGAAGCATACGTCACCACCAGCCCGCTGCTTGCCGTCGCACCCAGGGAAAAGGCCGCACCCCCGTAGTTCACCGCCGCCAAAGAACCAAAGGTGATCGTCTGGGAGGCCCGGGCAACCGTCAGGGTTCGATTCACCGCCGGCGCAGCTGAATAGTTGGAGTTTCCAGCTTGGTTGGCCATGATCGTCGTCGAGCCCGCACCCACGATCGTCACCGTGCTTCCCGAGACCGTCGCCACGTTGGTATTGGAGGAAGAATAAGTGACGGGGTTACCGGAGCCCCCTCCCGTTGCGGTCAGATTGAAAGCCGCATCCCCAAAAGTCTTGGAGGGAAGAGTATTGAAGGTAATCGTTTGGGAGGCCTGTTGGACGGAAAGGGTCTTGCTCCCACTAAAAGTGATGACGGCATTTGGATTGCCGTATTCCACGATATAGGGACCGCTGCCGCCGTAGTCGTTCCACTTTCCGTCGCTGACACCGACTCCGGAATAGATGGAGGCGTAATCTTCCCCTCCACCTGAATCATTCGGCTCATTGGTGTTCCAGTTCGCGTACTGCCCCCCTTGGGCGCTGCCGGTTCCGGTGCCGATCCAGAAAGTCGTGCCCGCCTCCGGTCCGTCCATCCACTTCCATGTTCCCTCGGTCCCGCTGTCCGAGGCCCCGATCCAGGCCGTGGTGGAAACCTTGGAGAGGATGAAAGAGTTTTCTGCCGAGGAAGTGACGTTCACCAAATAGCCGGGAATGCCGAAAAGGCTTTTCGCCAGTGCCCCGGACCTAGCCGTGGGCCAAGAAACCGAATTGGTGACCACCTCGTAGAAATGGTCCCCAAAAGCAATCGCGTTACCGAGGGTGATGTCGATGGTTCGGGGTGAAGTCGAGGTGTTGGTCGTGGAGAAAGTAATGGCTCGCAGCGCGGCTTGGTAGGTCGCGGCCGTCCCTGAACCGCTGAGAGTCAGAATTCCATTCGTGGCGTTGTAGCTGCCGGTGATTCCGGGGAAGGCGGCAGCGGCGCCACCAGTCGGCAACGCCAGGGTGTCACCCTCCTGGAATCCGGAAGAAATCTGCAACTTGGCAGCAGTGTTCGTTCTCGAAGTTTGGTCCACGATGGTCAAACTGGGATCCACCGCCACGGCAGAACCGAGCAGGGTATAGGAGGAGGAACCTCCGGACACCGTCAGGAGAAAATTCTTCAAGGTAGAAATATCGTACGGGTTGGAGTAAGCGCCGGTGCCATCGGCATTCACCGCGGCCACTTGGAAAGCGTAGAGGCTGTTGTGATTCAGACCGGTCACCGTGGCCGAGGTGGAAGTGGAGACACCATCGTTAAACGTCACCCAATTGAAGCTGATGGGATCAAGATACTTGATAATGTAATCCGTGATCGCGGGGCCGGAGGCTGGTGCAGACCAGGAGAGCGTCACCGTCGTGTCGGTGGCAGTTGCGGAACTAATCACCGGAGCCGAGGGCAAGGCGGTGTAGACCAGCGTGGCGCTCGCAGCTGCCCCCGCCGAAACCGTCACATAAGATGTGGAGGCGCTGGTCAGGCCGGTGGTGTCGTTCTCCCCTGCGTTGCCCCCGTTTCCGCCGGAATCCGTGTTTCCCGAGGTGCGAAGACCTCCGCCGGCACCGCCCCGCTTCCCGGTGCCTCCGCCACCACCCCCGCCGCCGTCGTTAGTGCTACCGCGACTGGTTCCAGCACTCCCGGTATACTGCAAGACGTAGGAGCCGGTGGTGCCAGACAGACCGGCTTGATTGGGAGAGGTGTTTCCTGCACCGCCGCCACCCCCGGCACCGCCCGCTTCCGCAATGTCCGTGAAAACGCCACTGGAGAGCCGACGAACATAGGCGCTCCCGCCACCTCCGCCGCCACCTCCCGAACTTCCTAAGCCTCCCGCGGCGCCACCGCTCGCGGCGCTTACCCTTCCCCCGGAATTCGCGCCCCCGGCACCTCCGCCGCCATCCGATACGCTACTGCCTCCGTTCGATCCAGCGCCTCCAAGATTAATGTAAAGGGTGTCCCCGGGAACCACGGCCAAGGTTCCCGTCACCCGACCAGCGGGTCCACCGCTGCCACCAGAGTTACTTCCATCGCCGCCCCCCGATCCGCCCGCGGCCCCAGTGAGGGTGATTTGAATCGATGTGACGTTGGCCGGAACGGTAAAGGTCGAGGTTCCTGCAGTGGAGTAGCTTTGGGTCGCAGCATTTGCCCCCGCCATCATCAACCCGGACAAAAGGGCTCCCCCAAAAAATTTCGAACAAGATTGGGGGAGAGGGAAGTTCACGATATCCTCCTTCGCATGCGTCTTGCTTAGAGCGGCAAGGAGGGGAATTCGTTCAAAGGTTTTAGTTGTTGCTGATCACCGTCACCGTGGTGTTGGTGCTGGTGGTGGTGGTGGTGGGGGCCTGGGTACGCGGCCGGCGGGTCGTTTGGGCGTGTGCGCTTACTATTCCAAAAATAACAAGCATGGCCGTTACAACAAACAAATGATGTCTATTCATAAAAAACAAGATAAGCAAGAATGAGAAAAATTCAAGGTCTTAAAAGTGACAAAAATATTTCATTTATATGACTCTAGAAAAGAAACGTGCGCAAAATGTTTGCTTACATATACATAAATAGTATTTTTATATAATATTGATGATCAATTACTTAATTCTTTTTTATGCTCTTATTTCCAGTTTGTTTGGAGGAATGCTCGATCCGTTTTATTTACCTTTATTCCTAATTATCAATTGTTTATGCATTTTATTTTTTTCCGTAAAATCGAAGCTTCCCCTGTTTTTTTATCCATTAACATTAATTTTTATTTTTTTGGGAATTCTCTCTGCATGGTTTCAACCGGTCCCTGAGAGTCTGGCCAAAACGACGACTTCCCAGCTAGGCGTTTCCCTTGAATCAGTGTTTCTGGCGGCCAACGCTCTGCTTTGGTTCGGTTGGGTTCTAGGGAATCCCCAAGGGGAAAAAAAACGCATCGGCATTTTCCGCACCTACGGTTGGGTCGTGGCGAGCGTCGGCATGGTCGCCCTGATTTGCCGGGTTCAACGCTGGCCCTTCCCCTTCACCTCACCCCAGGCCTACGGGATTTTTCCCAACACCAACCATATGTCCAACTGGCTGGCGATCGCCGCCATCCTTTTGGTCGGCACGGTTTACGCGGATATCCGCAGAAAGAATTTCGCACCCGCAATTTTTTCCTTCCTGGGCATCCTAGCCGCCCTTACCTGCCTCGCCGCAAACTCCTCCCGGGGCGGATTGGCCGTATTTTTCCTCGGCCTGGTTTTGTGGGCGGTTGGTCTGGCCACCGGGGGTCCGGACAGGCGGATCGGCATTCTTCTTCTTGCGGGTGCCGCCCTGGCGGCCACGGTGCTTCTCTTTCAGGGAGCCAGGCCCCTGGAACGCATGAAAAAACCGTGGATGGGATCCGCCACCGCCACAATCCCCTCGGGCTCGCAAGAAACGGAGGAGACGGAAACCCTGGACTTCCGTCTTTTGCTCCAGCGGGATGCATGGGATCTTTCGGCGGATCTGCCCTGGCTGGGAACCGGACCGGGAAATTTCCGCTACCTGTTTCCCCCCTACCGGCACCGCACTTTTTCCAACCAGTCGACCGCCATTCATCCGGAAAGCGATTGGCTCTGGCTGGTGTGCGAGTTCGGATGGCCCGCCGCCATCCTTCTTTTCGGGGGAGCCGTCGCCCTCGGACGTGCCGCCGGTCCCGGACGCAACCGGGAGGGGTGGATCACCCGCTCGGCCGGAGGAGCCGCCGTCATCGCTTTCGCCCTGCACTCCCTTGTCGATGTCCCCGGGCACCGCATCGGCACGGTCTGGCCGATCCTGCTGGTCGCCGGCCTGGTCTGCGCACGGAAAAGGGAAGAAGAGGATCAGGCCGCCCGGCCCTGGGAGGTTTTTTTCTTTCGGGCCGGGGGAATCCTGCTCCTGGCCGGCAGCCTTGCGTGGTTTTGGGGAGTGGCCGGAAACCGCAGCTGGCCGGCCACGGTCGCCGCGGAACGCGCCAAGGTGGCGGTGGGCACGGCCTGGAAACAGGGTGACGCCGAAACCGCCCTGCAAGCGGCGGAACAGGGCATCCAGGCAGCCCCCTACGACCAGGTTCTCCGCTTTCTCCACGGCAAAGCCCTGCTTTTCTTCGAGGACACGGAGGCCGAAGCGGCGGAAGAATTTGCCATCCAGTCCCGGCTGGAACCCTTTCTGCTCTCCGTGCCGCTGGATCAGGCGGCCGCCTGGACCGAGATCCTGCCGGATCGCCCGGAGCTCGCCCTGCCCGCCTACCGGGAGGCCCTGCGCCGTGCCTTGGAATACCAGGCCCGGGATGGGGGCCCCGAGCGGGTGCTGGAGCATATCATCCGGCTTTCCGGCAAATCACCGGCCCTGCGCCCCCATATTCTTCCGATGATCGAAAACCAGAGCCGGCTGATCTCCCTTTACCTGGCGGGCTTGCCTCCCCAGGAGTTCCATCCCGCCGTGGCCGCACTCCTCGCTTCCCATCCGGAACTGAACGACTGGTCCGAGGAGTCCCTCGCCCGCCTCTTTGCGGCCTGGGCCCGCCGGGGAGAAACGGAATCCCTTCAGTCCCTTCTCGAAAAAAATCCCAGCTGGAACAAGGCCAGCTGGCCGGTTTTGGCGCAACTTCGGGCAAAGACGGGCAAATCACGCGAAGCCCTGCAGCTCGTTCAGGAACATCTTGCCGCCCCGTCTTTGCCGGAGAACCCCTGCCCGGCCCCGCAGGCGGAATCGAGATGGTACCGCAGCCCCCGCGACTACGGGGCGGCCTTCATGCTCGCCGAGACCCGCAGAAAGAACGGCGACCTGACCGGCGCCCGGGTGGTTTTGGAAAAAATCACCGAACGCCCCGAGGCGCCGCCCTACTTCTGGTGGCTGCGCTCACGAGTCGAAGCCGAGGAGGGTCGCGACGCCGCGGCGTGGGACAGCATGCGGAAATATCTCGAACAGACCGTTCCCGGTTGGCCGCGGATTTAGGCTGGCCCGAGGTTGGAAGACGGAACGAGGAAACCGTTTTTTGGAGGCAAGGGGAGTCGAACCCCTGACCTTCTCATTGCGAACGAGACGCTCTACCAGCTGAGCTATGCCCCCATCACCGAGTATCGTAACTTAAAGATTCGACCACTCAAGCCCGGGCGATGTTTAGGTTTAGGTTTAGGTTTAAGAATATTTTCAGGCCATGGGCCGACTGCCCAACGAGTTACTGAACCTTAATCCTAAACTTCAACGAACTCTGAAACGCTCTGCGTTTCAGAGTTGATGCTCGTTCTCGAGGAATCCGCGCAGGTGGCGGATCCGGGTCGGGTGCCGCATCTTGCGCAGCGCCTTGGCCTCAATCTGCCGGATGCGCTCACGGGTCACCTTGAACTGCCGACCCACCTCCTCCAGCGTCCTCGAATACCCGTCCACCAGGCCGAACCGCTGCTCCAACACCGCGCGCTCGCGGTCGGTCAGACTATCCAGCACGTCCTTGATCTTCTCCTTGAGCATCGAATAGGCGGTCATGTCGGACGGGTTTTCCGCGCTCTTGTCCTCGATGAAGTCGCCGAAGGTGGTGTCGTCGCTGTCGCCCACCTGCGCCTGCAGGGAGATCGGTTGCTGGGCCATTTTGAGGACAGCACGGACGCGCTCCACCGGCATGCCGGTCTCGTCCGCCACTTCCTCGGGGGTCGGTTCCCGTCCAAACTCCTGAACCAACTGCTTCTGCACGCGCATCAGCTTGTTGATCGTCTCGATCATGTGGACGGGGATGCGGATGGTGCGGGCCTGGTCGGCGATGCTCCGGGTGATTGCCTGCCGGATCCACCAGGTGGCGTAGGTCGAAAACTTGTAGCCCCGGCGGTACTCGAACTTCTCCACCGCCTTCATCAGGCCCATGTTCCCCTCCTGGATCAGGTCGAGGAAGGAGAGACCGCGGTTGGTGTACTTCTTGGCAATGGAGATGACGAGACGCAGGTTGGCCTCGACCATCTCGGTCTTGGCCCGCATGGCCTTGCGGACCCATTCCCTCAGGTCGCGGTAGTGGGCAAAAAACTCCTCCCGGGAGAGCCGGGAGTTGTGCTCGATTTCCCCGATCTCCTCCTTGAGGGTCTTTTTGCGGACATCCTGGGCCCGGCTGCGGGACCTCGACTTGAGCAGGGATTCCAGCTCCGCCGTTTTCTCCTGGAGCTGACGGTGGGAGTTTTCCACGACAACAATGAACTCCTCCAAAACCTTCTGTTTGAAGAAAAATTTTCCGAAAAACTTCTCCATGGCCTCCTGTAGCCTGGACAGTTCCCCCCCCGCCCGCTGCCGGGCGATTGCCGAACGCGCCTCCAGCAGGCGGCCATAAGCCCGGTGGGCCTTCTCGTGGGCCTGGTGAAGATGGCGGACGAGGCCCTTGAGGGCCCCCATGTATTTTTCCCGGCCCTCGATCTTTTTGTCCTGGATGACGCGGTCAAACCTTTCGCGCGAGTTGAGCAGTTTCTCGCCCAGGGACACATATTCCCGCGCAATGAAACCGAATTTATGGAGGTGCTGGACCGCGCCGATCTCCGATTCCTCGATCCTCTTGGAAATTTCCACCTCCTGCTCGCGGGTGAGCAGGGGAACCTGCCCCATTTGCCGGAGGTACATCCGGACCGGATCATCGAGGATGTCGAGCTTCTCCGCCTTTTCCTCCACCACCGGCTCCCCCGTTTCCTCGTCCCGGGCGGGTTTTTTGTACCGGTCAACCTCGCTTGCCTCGATGACATCGATCTCAAAGGTGCGCAGAAAAACCAGCACTCCTTCCACCTGCTCCGCCTGGTTCACCGTTTCGGGAAGGGCCTCGTGCAGGTCGTCGAAGGTCAGATAACCCTGCTCCCGGGCCAGCTTGATCAATTCACGGAGCTTTTCCTGCTTCTCCGGACTGTGGGCCAGACCGGTGAGACCCGCGGGAGGAGCATCGGAGGCACCGTTGGCGGACTCCTTGGTCTCCTGCTCCACCGCAATCAATTCGGCTTCGGAGGGTTCCTCACCCGGCCCCATCTCCGGATCGCCCGAGGGGGCAATTTTTGCCCGGCTGGCGGAAAGTTTCGGAGCCTTGGGTGCCTTGCTTTTGGCGACTTTTTTCACGCGGAAAACCACTCCCCATCAACGAAAAAGACATCAAACATAAAGATTAAGAATTAGCTTTCGCGGCCCCCTGTGTCAAACGCGCCCTTTTCTTCAGCAGTTCGCCTTGCTGACGAAGGACTTCCGCGACGTCGGGATCCCCCTGGTGCAACGTGCGTAACCTGGCAGTAAGCATCTCGGCTTCCCGCCTCAAAAAGTCACCTTCCATTCTCCACGCCAACCGCTCCAAGGCTCCATCCCAATCGTTCTCCGGATGTTTTTCCCAGACCCCGGCCTCCAAGCCGGTCACAAAATCCTGCTCTTCCCCTTCCAGGTGCGGCAACAAATCCGCCAATCCCGTCCAGGCATCGTCGCGATAAAGGTCACGGATCTTCAGGTACAGCCCTTCTCCCGCCAGATTTTTCAGCCACACCTCATCAACCCGCCGCTCGACTTCCGGAAGACGCGAGGGAGAACCCATCACCAACAAGAGCAGTTCCCGGATGACGGGATGAACTTCCAGCGCCTTGCCTCCCGAAACCGGCGCCTTGGCTTCGGCCGATTCCCTTTCGGCCCGGAGGTTCACCTGTTTCCTTGCCTTTTCCACTTCCTCCCGCACCAGCCCCTCGCCCAAACCAAGCTTCATGGCGGCCTTGGTGACCAACCCTGTCCGGCTCACCGCATTCTCCACCTTCCCGAGCAGGGCGGCCACCGCTTCGACCACCCTGCGCCGTCCCGTCGGGCTGGTTCCCTCCTGCTGGTTCTGCCAATCGACGAAAAAGTCGAGGAAGTCGGCCGCCTCCTCCAGCTTGGCGCGGAAGGC
>DFCD01000036.1:21213-24728 GCA_002366885.1 Verrucomicrobia bacterium UBA3063 | reverse complement strand
TCCACAAGGACGCCGCCCAGTCGACCCGCTGCCCGGTCTCCCGCCGCATCCGCGTCGAGACAGATGACGATCTCCTTGGCAAAGCGCCCAATCAGCTTGGCGTGGTCCTCGGTGAAACCGGTCCCCAGCGGCGCCACCGTCTCGGCAAAGCCCGCCGCCTGGGCCCGCAGCACATCGAGCTGCCCCTCGCAGACGATCGCCCGCCCGGTCTCGGCCATGGCGCGCCGCGCCCGATCAAAGCCAAAGAGCACCTTTCCCTTTTTGAAAATCATCGTCTCGGGGGAGTTCACGTACTTGGGCTCATCCGGCGCGGCCCCGGCCAGCACCCGTCCGCTGAAGCCGATCACGCGACCGCCCTCGTCATGGATCGCAAACATCAGGCGATTGCGGAAACGGTCATAGACGCGCCCGGTCTGGGCCTTGAGGGCCACCCCGGAGGCGATCATCTCCTCCTCGCTGAAGCCGTTTTTCTTTCCCCATTCCAGCGTGGCCGTCCACGCCGCCGGGGCATATCCCAACCCAAATCTTGGAATCCACTCGTGGGGAATCTCCCGCTCCCGGAGGTAGGCCCGGGCCGGCTCCGCGGCAGGATCATGCAACAGCAGGTCGCGCCAGTGGATCGCCAGGGAGGCGTGGATTTGGCGAAGCCTCTCCCGCTCCGCGCCGCTGCCTCCGGAGCCTCCGCCTCCCCCTCCCCGCTCCTCCTCGACCGGAATGCCGGCCCGCTCGGCCAATCGGCGGACGGCGGAGGGAAAGTCCAACCCCTCCATCATCATCACAAACCGGAAAACGTCCCCGCCCGTGCCGGAACTGAAGCATTTGAAGAACTGCTTGTCCGGGTGGACGTAAAACGACGGGGTCTTTTCCTTTTTGAAGGGGCTCAGGCCGCGGAAATTGACCCCCACCCGGCGAAGTTGCACGTAGGAGCCGGCCACCTCCACCAGGTCGCTGGCACGCCTGACCCTTTCTATGGTGTCCGCGGAAAATCCCATCCTTCTGTTTTCCAACCCCTTGCCGGGGAAACAACCCGTTTCCCCCCAGTTGCCCACCGCACCCCTTTCCCCCATCTTAATAACTTCGTGAACCCCGCATCTTTCCACCTCCGGCCTTCCACCTCCCGCCTTCCTTGTTTCCTGTCGGTTGCCTCCTTTCTCCTCACCCTCGCTTCTTCCCTATTCGCCCAAGATCCGGGCACCAAGTCCCGTGTCGCCTACCTCGAAAACCCCGGCCTTCTCGACAACTACAATCCCAAACCGGAAGCGGTCAAAACGGCCGTGGATTCCCTCCTCTGTGGATTGACCGGCATGGAACGCCCGGCGGATGCCTGGAAAAAACTGGGAATCTCTCCGGACAACACCGTGGCCGTGAAGGTCGCCGCCCTGGGAGATCCGCAGACCAGCACCGCCCGGGAAGTGTTGCAGGCGGTCACCGACAGTCTGGTTCAGGCGGGAGTAAACCCCGAAAAGATCATCGTTTGGGACAAAATGGAACGGGACCTTACCCGCTCCGGATTTCCGGTGAGCACCGCAAAGGGCAAGGTCCAGACCCGGGCGGTCGTCGCCAGTCCCACCTCCGACATTCCCGGCCTGGGCTGGGATCCCGATACCCCGCCCTACTTCAACCCGAGGATGGGCGAACTGATTTACGGCGACCTCAAGTTTTCCCCGATGCCGGCCGACAACCCCGCGGCAACCTCCCCGGCCAATTCGGACAAAATCCCGTACTGGTCCTATTTCACCCGGCTGGTGACGCAGAAAGACGTCAAGGTGGTCAACCTCGGCACCATGACCAGCGATCCTTCCCTGGGCATCTACGGCTGCGCCGCCTCCCTCGCCCTCGGCAGCGTGGACAACACCCGCCGCATGACCCGCCCCGGCGGGGATGAGCCGGACACCTCCATCGGGGAGATTCTCACCAGCGAAACCCTCGCCGCAAGGACGGTGCTCCACATTTCCGACGGGCTCATCGTGAAATTCGCCGGCAACCGTCAGTTTGACGCCAACTACGCCGCCGCCCCGGGCATCCTCCTTGCCTCCACCGACCCGGTCGCCCTCGATGCCATGGCCGTTGACCGGATGGAAAAACTCCGCCTCGATCCCGGCCCCGGCGTGCCCCCCATCCCAAAAATCGGCAACGTGCCCCATCTCGCCGGGGCCGCCCTGGTGGGCGCGGGCAATACCGACCCGGCAAAAATCGAAATTATGAACGTCAAATAGTCCGGCTACCGAAGGACCACACCCCGCTCGGAAGCCCCCAAAAACTCCAGCAATTCCGCCACTTCCGCCGTCTTCGGTCCCTTTTCCGCCAGATACCCGCGGGCCTGGGAAAGATTGTACTTGGGATTCAGCAGGACCTTCAGGGCATCCTTCAGCCCCCGGATCGCTTCCTCGGAAAATCCCTTGCGCTGGAGCCCCGTCAAATTGACCGACCGGACCACCGCCGGATTGCCGTCGGCAATCATGTAGGGAGGGACGTCCTGCACCACTTTGGTGCATCCGCCCAGCATGGCATGTCTCCCGATCCGGCAAAATTGGTGCACGGCGGAGAGACCGCCGATCACCGCGAAATCCCCGACGGTGACGTGACCCGCCAAAGTCCCGTTGTTGGAAAAAATGCAGTCGTTGCCGACGATGCAGTTGTGGGCCACGTGCACATAGGCAAGGAAATGATTCCGGCTGCCGATCACGGTCTTCTCCCCCGGACCGGTGCCGCGGTTCACCGTGACAAACTCCCGGAAATTATTTTCATCGCCCACCTCCAGATAGGTGGGCTCCCCTTGGTACTTCAGGTCCTGGGTTCTTCCCCCGATCGAAGAGAACGGATGGAAAAGGTTCTTTTTGCCGAAGCGACTCGGCCCCTCGAGGCTCACATGATGCCGGAGGACGCAACCCTCCCCCAGTTCCACCCCCTCCCCGATGACGCTGTAGGGACCCACCTCGACCGACGCAGGCACCTTGGCCTTGGGATGAACAACCGCCGTTGGATGGACCGCCACGCCGCCCCGTTTCTCAGCGATCCATGACCGCAAACATCAGTTCCGCCTCGCTGACCACCTCGCCATTGACCAGGCACTGCCCCGAGGCCTTGCCAATCTTGCCACGGGACTTGGTCAACTCGACCTGGATCATCAGGGTGTCCCCGGGCACCACCGGCTTGCGAAACTTGGCCTTGTCCACACTCATGAAATAGCCGAGTTTCCCGGCGTTTTCCGTGTTCCGCAGAAGCAGGATGCTCGCCACCTGCGCCATCGCCTCAATTTGCAGGACCCCGGGCATGATCGGATGGCCGGGAAAGTGTCCCTGAAAAAACGGCTCGTTGATCGTGACGGTCTTCAGCCCGACGGCCTTGTTGTCGCCCTCGAATCGCAGCACCCGGTCCACCATCAGGAAGGGGTAGCGGTGGGGAAGAATCTTCATGACGTCGTTGGTGTCGAGGGCGCGCTCCCCCACCGGAATGTTCTCCACCGGCATCAGGGAGGACTGGTAGGCCCGCCAGGCCTTGAGGAGCGCCTTGGC
>DFCD01000036.1:0-21149 GCA_002366885.1 Verrucomicrobia bacterium UBA3063 | reverse complement strand
ATGCGCACGGGAAACAGCGCAAGGTCGCCGATGATATCGAGGATCTTGTGCCGGACGAATTCATCGGGATAACGAAGGGGTTCCTTGCTCATCACCGATTCCCCCCGGATGACGATGGCGTTTTCCAGGCTCCCACCCTTGATCAGCCCCTTGTTCAGCAGCGGCTCCACCTCCTCGTAAAAAACAAAGGTACGGGCCCGACCGATCTCCCCGGCGTAGTTTTTCTCCCCGACCTCGATGGACAGGAACTGGGTGTGGTGTCCCGTATGGTTGGCGTTTGTGCAGGAAACCTTGAAGCCCTCATGGGGCAGGGCGGCAAGATAGCCCCCATCGGGTGAGGTCACCCAAACCGGTTCCCGGATTTCAAAGGTGACCCGGGGAGCGTCCAATTCCTTGCGGCCCGCTTTCTGCAGAAGTTCCAGGAACGGCGCCGCGCTGCCGTCGCCGATCGGGGGTTCATTGGCATCGAGTTCAATCAGGGCGTTGTCGATATCCACGCCCCGCAACGCGGAAAGCAGGTGCTCGACGGTGCTGACCTTGACGCTGCCATCCGCCAGGGTGGTCGCCCGCTCCACCTGTTTCACCTTCTCAAGAAAAGCGGGAATGATGGGCTGGTCGGCAAGATCCATCCGGCGGAACTGATATCCCGTGCCGGCCGCAGCCGGTTTCACCGTGAGGCGCACCTTGGCTCCACTATGCAGGGAGATTCCGGTCAGGCTGGCTTCCCTCTCGACCGTGGTTTCCTTTGCCGACGCCATCCCGCTTTCTACACATTCCCCCCTCCAGAGTCATCCCTCTTATCTTCCCGGTTTGCCCTCTCTGCTAGGCTGGCTGCTTGAGCCAACCGCTTCAGGATGAAGGAATTCTGTTCCATCTTAGGCGCCAGGGGGAAACAAGCCTCTTGGCCGTCTGGCTGACCCGGAACCATGGCATCGTCAGGACGCTGGCCAAGGGGGCGGCCAAACCCGGCAGTCCCCTGCGGGGTCATCTCGACCTGTTTCATGAGTGCGAGATCGGCTGGGAACCTTCCCGGCGAACCACTCTCCATCACCTCCGGGAAGCCCGCGTGGTCCGTCCCCGCTCCGGCCTGCGCCAATCCTACGCGCGCATCTTGGCCGCCACGTACTTCGCGCAGACCATCGAACAGTCGGCCGAGCCGGACGCAAACCTGGAATCGCTCCACGGACTGCTCCGGCTGGCCCTGGACTGGCTGGAGGAAAAGGAGCCGCACCGGAAACTGGTGGAGAGATTTGAGCGGGCCGTGCTCAGGCAACTGGGTGCCGACGATCCCCGCCGTTCCGCCCGCTCCCTGCTCGACGACCTGTCCCACCGCCGACCCAAAACCCACGCAGCTCTGCTCAAGGTTTTAAACTAAAGACGAGATTCTCGAGATTTACGGAAACGGAATCGTAATCGTAAAGGTAAACGGGCGTCATTGGCCCGAAACGATTAAATCTTAAACCGTAACCGGCGCAGCCGGCGCGTCCACCCACTTGCCATGCTCGCGGATCAGGTCCTTCAGCCGGTCCACCGCCTCGGCTTCCGGGATGTTAAACTTCACCGGCGTCTTGCCGACATAGAGATTGATTTTTCCCGGGGCGCCGCCGACGTAACCGAAGTCCGCATCGGCCATTTCCCCGGGCCCGTTCACGATGCATCCCATCACCGCGATCTTCACACCCTTGAGATGCTGGGTGGCCGCCTTGATCCTCGCCGTGGTGCTCTGAAGGTCGAACAGCGTGCGCCCGCAGGACGGGCACGCCACGTAATCCGTCTTGAAGATGCGGCTGCCCGCCGCCTGCAGGATGTTGAAGCCCAGCCGCAGGCAGGCTCCGGGGGCGGGCTCGCCCCGCACGAGGATGGCGTCGCCGATGCCGTCGCAAAGCAGCGCACCGATGTGGACGCTGGCCCGGATCAGTCCGGAAAGACCGCCTTCCGATTCCGCCGGTTGCAGCGTGTCCTTGAGGACGATGGGGTGGCGGGCCGGGATCCTTGCGGCCAGCAGGCGGGTGCCGGAAACGGGATTCAGGTCGAGCCCGTCCTTGAGGGCGACCAGCACCGTCTCTTTCTTCGCCTCGAGCGCCTTGACCTCCGCATCGTTGCGGGGATCGATTTCGGTGACCGGTGTCTTTTCGTGGACCAGTTCGGGAACCAAATCCCCCAGTTGGGCGAACCGGGGGCGGAGCGCCTCCTCCACCTTGGCGGAGACCAGCACGCGGGGCGGTTCCTCACCGCCGACCGCCACGCCTTGGACGGTGATTTTCTGGCTGGCCCGCTTGGCAAAGCTGAACGGGTCGTAGGAAAGCTTGGTGGTGGCGTCGAAACTCCCCCGCTGGCGCTCCTCCAGATACTTCACCAGGGCTCGGCCCACCGGGATTTCGTGGACGCTGTCCTCGGTGAGACTGATCCGGATGGTGTCCCCCAGTCCGTCCAGCAGCAACGAGCCGATGCCAATCGCGCTCTTGATCCGGCCATCCTCGCCGTCCCCCGCCTCGGTCACCCCGAGGTGGAGCGGGTAGTTCCAATCCGGCCCTTCCTTGTCGAGCGAGGCCACGAGGAGGCGGTAGGCCTCGACCATCACCTTCGGGTTCGACGACTTCATGGAGAAGACAAAGTTGTGAAAGTTCATCTTCCGGGCGATTCGGGCGAATTCCAGGGCGCTCTCCACCATTCCGTGGGGCGAGTCCCCGTAGCGGTTCATGATCCGATCGGACAGCGAACCGTGGTTGGTGCCAATGCGCAGGGCCAGCTTGCGCTCCTGCAGCAGCTTCACCAGCGGGATGAAGGTCTCCTCGATCCGGGACAACTCCTCCGCGTACTGTTCGTCAGTATATTCCCGCACGGCGAACTTCTTCTTGTCGGCGAAATTTCCGGGATTGATGCGGATCTTGTCGACCCACTGGGCGGCCTCCATGGCGGCATCCGGCTTGAAATGAATGTCCGCAACGATCGGGACATCACACCCGGCGGCGAGAAGCTCCTTTTTAATGTTCCGGAGATTGGCTGCGTCCTTGACCGTCGGCGCGGTGATCCGGACGATTTGGCAGCCCACCTGGACGAGATCCAGCGTCTGCTTCACCGAGGCGGCTGTGTCCATCGTGTCGCAGGTGATCATGCTCTGGACGACGATCGGGTTCGGCCCCCCGATGCCCACCTTCCCCACCTTCACCTCGCGGGTCGGGCGGCGGAGATACCGGTAGGGACTGGCGCAGTAGCCGGTCATTTCTTCTCCGGGGCCGACCGGAAGACCGGCAATTCCGTGGATTCGGCAGGCTTGTCCATGCGACGCTTGATTCTAAGGGAATCGTGGTAGGTCACCAAGAGGAAGAAGCCGGCCAGCAGGATGACGAAAGCGGTCTGGATCCGCTCCACGGTCTTGGCCCGTAACTGGCGCCGCCGCACGGCCTCCACCAGGGAAAAGAGGACATGCCCACCGTCCAACACGGGGATGGGCAGGAGATTGAGGACGGCCAGGTTCACGTTGAGAATCACACTGAAGTAAAGCACCAGGCGGGGATCCGTCTGCAGGAGGGAAACAAGCCTTTCAAAGATCCCCAGCGGGCCGCTGAGATGCTGCACCCCGACATGCGAGGCCGGGGAAACCAGGGCCCGCAGGGTGCGGAAGACAAGGCCGGCCGCCGATCCCACCTGCTCCTGGGGGGTGGGCCGGGTGACCTGCAGCTCGCTCGGTTTCCAAACCACGCCGATCATCCGGTCCTTTCGGTTGATGGCCTGTTCCGGGTTCAGGGGAACGGTGCGACGGTTGCCTTGACCATCCTCGACGACGAATTCCAGACGATCCTTGCCCGACTCCACCGCAGCTTTCACCGCCGCGGGATTCCAGATTTTCCGGCCATCCACGGAAACCATCCGCTCCCCGGGGCGGATGCCTGCCCGGGCGGCGGGCCCTCCCTCAATGACCCGGTCCACCAAGGCGGACTGGGCCGGATAGGCCTCGAATCCCAGCCTGCGCAAACCTTCCAGCTCCTTGTCCGGTTCGGGAACGACCCGCACCGTGACGATCTCCCGCCCGTCCCGGTCGAGTTCCAAAAGAATATCCCGGTTGATGCCCAGAAGAATGCTTTCCACCACCGCCCCGGGTCGCCCGGCCCAACGCTCCGGACGCTGGCCGTCGATCGCCAGAATTTTGTCTCCCGGAAGGATTCCGGCCCGATCCGCCGGCGAATGGAGATCCACCCACCCGATCGTGGTGGTCCGGTAAGTCATGTTGGTGGGCACGCCAAGAATCCAGACCCCGAAGGCGCAGGCAACGCCGAGGGCGAGGCTGGCAAGGGGACCGGCTAGGGCGGTGAAGATTTTTGCGCCCGGGGAAGCCGGGGGCAGGTCCTTGTGCTCCTCCCCCGGTTTGCCCTCGATGCCCTCCGCCGGACTCATCTGCGGGAGCTGCACAAACCCGCCCAGCGGGAGCAGGTTCACCTGCCATTCCACGCCATCCACAACCTTGCCGTAGATTTTCGGCCCGAACCCGATGGCGAAACGCTCCACCACGAGCCCCATTTTCCGCGCGGCCCAGAAGTGACCGAACTCGTGGGCGGCCACGGTCAGGCCGAAAAGAATCAGGGCCACCACCACCGTGCCGGCAATGGTCAGCACATCCCCCCAGGGAGGCGGCAGGATGGCGATCACCCGGAGGCCCTCAGGCGTTTACGGGCCTCGGCCCGGGCCCACCCGTCCGCCGCCACGATGGCGGGGAGATCGGGCTCGGGAATGTTTGGGTGGGAGGTCATCACGTTTTCCACAAGTTCCCAGATCCTCGGGAAAGGAATTTTTTCGTCCAGAAAAGCCTCCACCGCCACCTCGTTGGCCGCGTTGAAGACCCCCGGGAGGGTTCCCCCCGCCTCCCCCGCCTCCCGGGCCAGGCGCAGGGCCGGAAACCGTTTTTCGTCGGGCTTTTCGAAGGTGAGCGCCCCCAGCTTGGGCAGGTCGAGCGGCGGCAACCCGCTGGGGCGGCGCTCGGGATAGGTGATCGCATACTGGATGGGGAAACACATGTCGGTGACGCTGAGTTGGGCCAGCACCGAGCCGTCCACGAACTCGACCATGGAATGGACGATGCTTTGCGGGTGAACCACCACATCCACCTGCACCATCGGCAGGCCAAAAAGCCAGTGGGCTTCGATCATTTCCAGGCCCTTGTTGAACATAGTGGCGGAATCGATGGTGATCTTNNCCCATCGACCAGGTGGGATGCTTGAGGGCCTGGGCCACCGTCACCTTGGCCATCTCCTTGGCCGGCATCTGCCGGAAGGGACCTCCGGAGGCGGTCAGGATGATTTTGCGGACTTCCTTGCCGTTGGCCCCCTGCAGGCACTGGAAAATGGCGTTGTGCTCGCTGTCGACCGGCAAAACCTGTCGTTTCCTTTTGCCGGCCTCGCCCATCACCGCGGA
Source organism: Verrucomicrobia bacterium UBA3063 (assembly GCA_002366885.1). Classification (GTDB taxonomy): domain Bacteria; phylum Verrucomicrobiota; class Verrucomicrobiia; order Methylacidiphilales; family Verrucolacustridaceae; genus Verrucolacustris. Next base: position 15,740 of record DFCD01000036.1, on the reverse strand, counting down.
ACCGGCCAAAACAAGGATCTCCTTGCTGGCGACCGCCAGATCCTTGCCCGTGCGCAACGCCGCCAACGCCGGAGCCAACCCGGCCGTGCCGACGATGGCCATCAGGACCATGTCCGCTTCCGTTTCCTCCACCATCTTGACCAGGCCTTCCGGTCCCGCGAACAGGCGGGATCCCGGGGGGAGATGTCCGCGGATTTTTTCCGCCGCCGGGGAATCGGAAACCGCCAGGGAGGGAACTGCGAACTCCTTGGCCTGCTCCAAAAGCCGCGCGGTGCTTTTGGCCACGCCCAGGCCGACAATCCGCATCTTCTCCGGGAGGGCCCGGGCCACCTTGCAGGTGCTTTCCCCGATGGAACCGCTGGAACCAAGCAGGATGACGCGCTTCATACCCTCCCCGCCAAAATCAGGTATCCGTAAAAAACCGGCAAGCTAAAGAGAAGGCTATCGACCAGGTCGAGGGCACCCCCGATGCCGGGCAGGAATTTTCCGGAGTCCTTCACGTGGGCATCCCGCTTCACCACCGACTCGCCCAAATCCCCGATGACACTGACGCCGGCGAGGAGAAGACCAAGCACCCAGGCGTGGCTCCCCGCCAACCGGGCCAAGGCTTGGGGAAACAGATACACGAGCCCCACGCTGGTCAGCAGAGCCATCACCACGCCGCCGACCAATCCCTCCCAAGTCTTTTTGGGGCTGATCAGGGGACTGAGCTTATGCCTGCCGAACAGGGATCCGGCCACGTAGGCGCCGACATCGGTGAACTTGGTGATGGCGACCGCATAGGCCAGCAGCGGGATACCCGCGCCACCGGGGACGCAGAAAAGGATCTTGGTCGCATAGTTGAGGAGATACGGCACATAGAAGAAACCAAAGAGCGTCAGGGCCATGGCCACAGCGGCTCCCTCGATCCTGGCATCAAAGACCCTCCGGGTAAGCGCCCCCAGAATCACGAGCAGGACGAGGATAGCCTCCCCGGTGAAGGTCTCCGGCAAGCGCCCATAAGGGGATACCACCGAGAAAAAGGTGGCACCGTAAAGCAAAGCCCCCGCAAGCAGGCCGGTTTTTAAAAATACCGTCCGGCCCGCGGCGATCTGGGAAAGGTAAAATTCCCTCTGGGCGGCCAGCCCGGTGACGGCGATCAGCACGAAAACCCCATTGGTGTAACGAAGGGCCACCAGGGCAATCACCAACCCCCAGAGCAGGAGGGAGGAAAGCAGGCGCCAACCGAACATTTCAGACCCCCCCAAAACGGCGTTCCCGCCGGGCGTAATCGGCCAGGGCTTCGGCGAACTGTTCCTTCCCGAAATCCGGCCAGAGAACCGGGGTCACGTGAATTTCGGCATAGGAAATCTGCCAAAGCAGGAAATTGCTGATCCTCATTTCGCCACTCGTACGGATAAGCAGGTCCGGGTCGGGTAGATCGCGGGTGTAAAGGTGGCCGGAGACGATTTTCTCATCAATGGTTTCGGGGTCGAGCCGGCCGGCCTTCACCTCCCCAGAGATTTCCTTGACCGCCTCGATGATTTCCACCCGGGAACCGTAACTGAGGGCCAGAATCAGGTCTAACTTGGTGTTCCCCCTGGTGTTTTCCATGACGGTCTCCAACTCCACCCGGACCGCCTCGGGGAGATCCTGCAACCGCCCGATGGCGCGGAGACGCACCCCTTCCCTGCCCATTTCGGCCAACTCTTCCCGCAGGACAAGACGAAGCAGCCCCATTAGTCCCTGCACCTCCTCGCGGGGGCGCTGCCAGTTCTCCACCGAAAAGGCGTAGAGGGTGAGATACCGGACCCCATGCGCAATGGCCGCCTGGACCACCTTCTTCACCGATTTTCGTCCGGCCTCGTGACCGCTCAGCCGGGGTAGCCGGTGCTGTTTGGCCCAGCGGCCGTTGCCATCCATGATGATGGCCACATGCCGGGGGATTTTTGTGCCCGTGCTTTGGGCTTCAGCCATGACGGAATGTCTGCTCGCGCCCGGCTCCCACGGACAGAATTCCCAGCGGGGCGTCCACCAGGCGGGAAAGGGCGGAAAGATAAGCCCGGGCTCTCGCGGGCAGGTCGCGCCACCGGCGTGCCTCCGTCGTCGGCTCGCACCAGCCGGGAAAAATCCGGTAGATCGGGCGACACTGATCCCACTCGGAAGCCTCCACAGGGGGTTCGCGCAGGATTTTTCCGCGCCAACGATAACCGATGCAGACAGGGATTTTTTCCAGGCCGTCGAGACCGTCGAGATTCGTCATGGCCAGCTCCGTCACCCCGTTCAGCCGAACGGCACGCCGGACAAGGACCGCATCAAACCAACCACACCTCCGGGCCCGGCCGGTGGTGGATCCAAACTCCCTTCCCATCCCGTGGAGGAGATGCCCAAGCGTTCCGTCCTCCGTCACAAACGGACCGCTTCCCACCCGGGTGGTGTACGCCTTGAGCACCCCGACCACCCGCCGGATCGCCGTGGGCGGCACCCCCGTGCCGGTGCAGGCGCCGCCCGCCGTGCAATGGGAACTGGTGACAAAGGGATAGGTCCCGTGGTCGATGTCCAAAAAGGTTCCCTGGGCACCTTCGATGAGGATGTTTTTGCCGGTTTGGACGGCCTGATGGGCCAAGGCAACGCCATCGCAAAGATAGCGCCTCAGGAACCGGGAGGCCGTTTGGATTGCCCGAAGATCGGCGGAGGGGGCAATGCTTTCCCAACCCAGATGGCGGGCGGAGTGGTTGTGGATCCGGATCCGTTCGAGGATTTTCCGGGAAAGTTCCGGCCAAGGAAGGGCCAACTCCCCGGCCCGCAAACCGACACGGGCAGCCTTGTCCGCGTACGCCGGGCCAATACCCCGGCCGGTGGTCCCGATTTTTTCCCGACCCCGTTTTTTTTCCGATCCCCGATCCACCGCGCGATGCTGGGGAAGGACCAGATGGGCCTGCGCTGCCAGATGAAGCCGGCCCCGCGTGCGAACACCGCGCTCGTGCAGACCCTGAATTTCCGAGACAAGGCTGACAGGATCCACCACCGCGCCGCCGGCAATCAGGCAGGAGACCCCGCTCCGGAGAATCCCGGAGGGCACAAGGTGCAGAACGTATTTTTCCCCGCCAATTTCCACGGTGTGGCCGGCATTGTTGCCGCCTTGGGCGCGAAAGACCCAGTCCGCCTCCCCCGCCATGACATCGAGAATTTTTCCCTTCCCCTCATCCCCCCATTGGAGGCCAAGGACCACGGTCACGCGGGCTTTCAAGGGAAAATCCGGGGTAGCCGCCCGGGTTAATAACCCGACTGCGGTCCGGCAAAGGACACCCCACTGGTTCCGGGGGACTGGTTGAATCCCAGAGGCATTTCCGGAAAAGCCTTGAGGGTCAGGGTCGCCAGGGCCACGAACTCCGAGGGCGACCCCTGGTTTTGACGGTTGGCAACCTGGGCCCCAAGGATCCAGGCACCGAGATCCCGGTAAACGCCGAACCCCACCTGCTGCAGAAGGTCCGGGTTCATGGAATAGGTCACCCCGGCGTTGAAAAACCAGCTCTCGTTGAGCCGGTAGTTGGCACTGCCGTTGATCAGCTGGTTTTGGCTGTTCGTCTCGATGGAGTTGTTGAGGGCGTTGACGTAGGAAAATTGCTCGAGGAAGGAGTACCCGACCCCAAGCTCCAGCGCCGGGATCACCTGCCATCGGCTGCCGAGGTTGACGGAGTTGTATCCGTTGCCGCTGATGGAGGTCGAGGCCCCCAGGGTGGCCGTCCACCAGGGAACCGGCATCACATTGAGCTCGTTGTAAATTTCGGGGAAATCGGAGTTCACCGTCTCGGGAACCTGCACGAATTGCGTGTTCAGACCCGGAAGGGTCGGCCGGACCGGCTGGTAGTCCCCGTAGAGCTTCCAGTTGGCCAACTCATACGGTTGGCCATCGCGCCGCGTCCATACCCGGTTCATCACGCCGGGCCGCACCACGAGGAGCTGGTCGATGGAATCCACCGAGTTGTAGAGGGAGGAATTCAGGGGGGTGGCCTCAACGGAATTCACCCGGGTGTCATACCCGGCGAATTCCGTCGGTCGGACGTTGGGACGGGGCACGTAGCTGAAGTGAACAAAGGGCTCCATGACGTGGCGAAGGCCGTCGATCGCCCAGGCTTGGTTTTTGACGTCGCTCCAGGAGGCGTGGACCTTGGTGGAAAGATCCGCGCCCACATTGAACACATAACGAAAAAGGGAGGTGTCCGAGAGCACGACCCCATTGCCCAGGCTGTTCCCCACCGCGTTGGTTTGGGTGTTTTGGGTCACGTTGCCAGGCGCCAGGTTGTTCCGGGTGTAGACCGTTCCGCGGATGCCTGCGCGAGGCGTGAAATTCAGCCAGTTGAAATATTGACGCGGGTAAAGCAGCTGGTGGTAGGTGTCGTAGCGGATGGCGGTATAGTCGGTCTGATTGGCCACCTGGTTCCATTGGGTGCCGAGGTAACTGACGCTGGATTCCCCCTCGTAGGCCAGGCCGGGGTTGCCATCCGGATCGGTCTGCTTGCCGGTGTTGGGATCGACGCCGTAAGTGCCGGGAATGAACTGACGTTTGAATTCAATCTTGGCGGAAGGTTTCTGCTGCTGCGTCTGGAACAGGTTGTTGATCTGGGTGCGGGCATTGGCGGTGACGGTGAAATTCGGGTCCTGGTACATGGCATCCAGATACGTATTGGGCTGCTGATCCAGGATGTAATCATCGGCAAAAAAGTCCTGGGTCACGTAGGCGTCGCTCAAAACATTGATGCGGGAACGCGAACTGAGCGAGGGGGCGTCGAAGGCGGGGGTGCGGTCCGGATCCACCGGGTTACCCCCCTTGAGAATGGTGGTGTTGTGGCTGTAGGGAAACCAGTAACGGCCCCGAGGTGGCGCGGCGGCATCGGGACGCTCGTCGGTTCCGTCATAAATCTGGTACCCGCGGTCATTGATGTACCATCCGCGCAACCCGACCTGCGTGGTGGGATGGTCGGTCCCCTTTCCGGGAGTCACATAGGAAAGGGCGGCCCCGCCGGCCCAACCCCGCCGGCTGTAATAATCCACGTCGATCTCCCCCTTCAGCTTGTCCGAGAGGGCAAAGCGGTAGGAGCCCAGCGCATAGATGCCCAGGCGGGAGACGGTGCCGACGGAAACATCCACCGAGGAATGGGTGTCGCGCTGATACTGAACCAGGTAAGGAAACCAGAAAAACGGGACATCGCCGAAATAACCGACGGAATTTTCCACGACGGTCTTGTCGTCGGGATAGAGGCTCACCGAGGTGGCCTTGACGTTCCATCCGGGTTTCTCGCGGTTGTCGGTGGTGTAATGGCCGCCGTCGATCTGGTAATTGCCGATCTCGGGAGTGCTGATGGATTGCCCCTCCATCATCATCTTGCCGTCGAGAAAACGGAATTTTTCCGAGAGGATTGTTTTGGTACGGAAATTGTAGGTCAGCAGATCCCCGCGATAAATCTGCCCGAGCTTATAAAGGCGGACGTTTCCCTTGGCGGTTGCCTCCTTGGTGGTCGGGTTAAAATGAACCTGGTCGGCCAGTAGCACATCCCCCCCGTAGGTCACATTGACATTGTTTTCCGCATAATAAATCCCCCCTTCATAACGGTTGGCACCATCGGAGGTGATTTGCAGAGGGGGTTCCACGGATTCCGGGGGTTCCGAGGTCTGCCCCAAGCCGTCTGACACCCCAAGGACACAGGAAGCCCAAACGGCAACACCCAACAGCCATGAAAAGCTTATTTTCATTATATTACGTAAAAAGTCCTAGCAATCTTACAAAATTTGGACAGAGAAAACATTCCAAAAAAAATGAAACCCAAATTTATTCTTAATTATTTATCATTCAATTACTTAAGACTCCATTCTAGCATTCTTTCGATGGGAATTTTGGCCTTGGCGATCACCTCGGCAGGCAGCTTGACTTCAGGTGTCAGATTCTCCAGGGCGGCCACGGCCTTTTCCAAAGTATTCATTTTCATATAACGGCATTCCGCGCAGGCACAATGGTCCGTGGGGCCGGCGAGAAAATTTTTATCCGGCATCTCCCGCCGCAAGCGATGCAGCATTCCCTCCTCCGTGACCACGATGAAAGTGTCCGCCGGGTTGTTTTTGCAGTAGGCGACCATTTTTTCCGTGGAACAGACCTCGTCGGCAAGCGCTCGCACCGCCCGGGTGCACTCGGGATGGGCCACCACCGGCGCCTCCGGATGCTCCTTGCGGATCCGGTCGATGGAGGAGGCAGTGAATTCCATGTGCACATAACAGTCCCCGTCCCACAGCCTCATTTTTCGCCCCGTCTTTTGCATCACCCAATCGCCCAGATTCCGGTCCGGCAGAAAGAGGATTTCCCGATCCGCAGGAACCCGCCGCACGATCCTCTCGGCGTTGCCCGAGGTGCAGATCACATCGCTCAGGGCCTTCACGGCCGCCGTGCAGTTCACGTAGGAGACCACATAAAGCCCGGGATGTTTCTCCAGGTAGGCCGCCAGTTGATCCGCCGGGCAGGAGTCCGCGAGGGAACAGCCGGCGTGGAGGTCGGGCATGAGGACTTTTTTCCCAGGGTTCACGATTTTGGCCGTCTCCGCCATGAAATGAACCCCGCAAAACAGGATTACCTCCCCCTTGGCCTGCTGCGCGGCATAGCTCAGCCCCAGCGAATCCCCGACGAAATCGGCTACTTCCTGAATCTCCTTTCGCTGGTAGTTGTGGGCCAGCACCACGGCTTGTTGCGCTTTTTTCAGCGCCAGGAATTTTTCCTGCAAGGAGGTCACGGACCCAGCCTGCACCTTTTTTGAACTGCAGACAAACACGGCCCGGGCCATTCTCGGCAAAGTGAAACTCGGCCTATGGCTTTGCCTGGCGTTGGCCGCAGGCCGCATCTGGGGGGAAGAGGCCACCGGAATTCCCACGACTGCGCCAGCTCCTCCTGATTTCCTTCTGCCCCCGGAAGGTTGGGAGGGAACCTCGGCCAAGCAGTGGGCGGCAAAACTTCACCTGCCCGTCGAGTCGGAAACTCCCTTTCAGTCCAGTTACCGCTCCTACCCGCGATCCGAGTTCCGGGTGCTGGGTGCCCAGCCCCGATCCATCGTTCTGCTCGCCTCGGAAGAACGCCCCGATCACCTCAACCTGGTCTTTGCAAACAAGGGGGATTCGGCGGGCGACGGACGGGCCTGGGGAGGAACCACCCAAGCCAACGCCTCCCTCCAGGCAAAGGTTGATGCGGCCGTGGCCGCCGACGCGGACAAAATCCGGGAAGCCTTGGTCGCCATCCTGGGCAAACCCCGCCGCCAGGGATTCGGCGATTTTGGAAAAACGCGGGAAGCCGCGGAACGATGGGATCACCAGGGCACCGCTTTCCTTTTGATCGAACAGAAGGGCGAATACACAGCCCTCCGGATTTTGCCGACCGCCACCGCCGATGCCGGCGGGCGCTCCGGGCGGATTCCCGACGCCCAACTGCGGGAACGGATGAAACAAAATGTTATCCACCGGGTAAACGGGGACCTGGTGATCGGCAACATTCCCATGATCGACCAGGGCCCCAAGGGATTTTGCGTGCCGGCCACCTACGCACGCGTTCTTCTTTATGCGGGAGTGCCCGCGGACCTTTACCTTTTGGCCCTCCTTGGAAAAACCGGTGTTGGCGGAGGCACCTACGTCTCTTCGATGGAAAATTCCGTCCGGGCCCTGGCAGCGGGTTATGGGAGGACCATCACCTCGGTTTCCCCTTCCCTCGATCTGCCCAAACTGGAGTCCTTTTTTGAGCGGGGCATTCCCCTGACATGGGCCCTCTGCGTCGACCGGCAGATCGACCGTGACCTGACCGAGCGACTGAAACAAAGGAGCGCCGCCGATCCGCAAACCTGGTCGAAAAATCTCGAACCAAAGAGAAAGGCCGCCCGCAACCTTCGCGGAAATCCCCAAAACGGCCACGTTTGCCTGCTGATCGGTTGCAACCGGAAAACCGGGGAACTGGCCACCTCGGACTCCTGGGGTCCGGAGTTTGCCGAACGCTGGATCACCGTCGAGGAAGCCCGCGCACTCTCCCAGGGTGATCTCGGGGCGATCGTCCCCTGAGTTGGGGGATGACAAAGGGGACGGACTGACTTAAAAATCCCTTATGGACGAGGCACACACGGGTTTGGGGCTGATCTTTCTCCTCGTCGCCTTTGCGGTTTGTGGCGGCGTGGTTATCTGGCTGATCGTTTCCGAGGGCATCCGTCACACCCGGCAATCCTCGGATGCCTCTCCGCACTCCTGATTTTTTACTGGCTGAGCGTTGCCTCCACCTTGAGGAAGCCGCGATTTCCGGAAGGGAAATTGGCCTGGTAGCGCCTGTATCCGACCGGAACCCCGCTTTGGTCTTCCGCGAGCGTGGCGTTCACGGTGCCGTCAAAGGCTGAACCGAGATCGGCGGACGCGCGCACCACATAGGAGGCACCGGAATCCCGCTGCAGGAAAATAATCCTGGTGGGATTGCTGGAATCGACTTCCATCAACTTTCCACCCGCCACGTTCGGCAAGAGGCCAAAAGCGAACTCCTGGGCGTTGGTCCATCCGTCCCCGTCCGGATCCGCACCGGCGGCGCGTTCTCCGGGAGCAATAAGATAAAGATCCCACCAGCTGTTGGGTATCCCCCCGGTGAAGGGGACGAAAATCACCTCGGAGGCCAGAAGGGTGGCGACCCCGGAAGGCTGCGAATCCGCAAAAGTCATCTCCCCCACGTAAAGGTTGCGCTCCGTGCCCGGTCCCGCATTGCTGTTGTAAACCGCCAACTGGCTGATGGCCCCGCTTCCCCCCAATGTCCCGGCGAAGGATCCCGTACCGTTGCTGAGCGTGTACCCGTTGGATCCCGTCAGCGTGAGGGTGAGCAAAAATCCTCCGCCCGAGTAGGGCCACAGGGTGTCCCGGTTGGCGATGGCATCATCCACGCAATAGTTGTTGCTGCCGCCGATGAAACAGAAATTCAACCGGTTCGACCCGGCAGCATTCGCCAGGGCCAAGCCCACGCGCGCCCCGTTATCGATCCAGTTGTTGTCAAAACGCAGGGTCAGCACATCACCCGTTTTCATGGGGCTCGGAAGATTTCTGCTGGCGCGGGCGGCCCCGCCGCTGTTCGCGTAAATTCCAAACCCGTTGGCCGCCCCAACGTTCATGTTGGTGTGACTGGAATCCGCACGGAAGAAGCCGGCCGCCCCGGTGCTGCTCAAGCTCCAGGACCCGAAACCGGTTCCGCCGGAGGAGCCGTTCGTCCAGTTGGACGAATAACCGCTGTTGGCGGCACTATCGCTTCCGGTCAGGACGCTGGACTGGGCATATTCCGCGGTGAAGGTGATCCGGTTTGTTCCGACCGCCAGGGAGAGGTCGTTGCTCCACGCCCACCCGGAGGAATTGGTCTGCCCGGTGAAGGAAATGGATCCCGTATTTCCGTTGAGCGAGTTGCTCCAACGCAAGCCGTTGGTCAGGCCCAGGCCGGCCTGCCCGCGGTAAGGGTAGGAGGAGTTGGTTGTGGTCACGGATAAGGCGGGGCTGGCCAGACGCAGGGAGAAATTCGGGACGGCCTCAAAATAAGTGGTGGCAAAAACCGGCAGGGACGGGGCGGAGCTTCCCGCCAGGTTATCCGCCGTCACCGTGTAGCGGTAGGTTGTGTCCGGCTGACCACCGGTGTCCAGATAGCTGGTTCCGGTGACGGAGGCGATCAGGTCACCGCCCCGATAGACCGTATATCCCGATGCCGTTGCCGCCGGGTTCCAGCTGAGCGAGACCGCATTGGTGGCCACTGCCTGCGCCGCCAACCCCGTGGGAACGGCGGGAGGGCTGGTGGGAGGAGTGTTGGTGACGGAGAATTTATAATCTGCCCCGCCATTGTTATCCCAGGGATTCAGCCCATTGACATTAAAGACCATGGCAAGGTTGGTGGCACCCGACGGCACCGAGTACGTGTATTTCCAGGCCGATCCGTCCTTGGTCATGGGAATCCCGGGCACGGCGGTCCAATTGGCCCCGTTGTACCCATGGTGAATGTTCACCGAGGCTCCGGAGGCCAAGGTACCCGTGTAGGTGATGGTCACCGGTTGCCCCGCCACGGGCGGCGAGGGGCTGGTCGTGACAGGTCCGGCCGGGACACCTCCGCCACCCCCCCCTCCCCCACCTCCGGCATCATCCGCGACGAAAACGTGCTGGATGTCCGATCGGCTGACATTGCCGCGGGCATCGGTCGCCTCGATGTAGTAATCAAAAAGATTGTTCCGGAAGTCCGGAAAACTGGAGTTGTCGATGCGGGCAAAATAGTAATCCGCCACCACCGGGGAAACTGCCTGGCTGAAATACTGGATTTGGGAGTTGTTGGCGGCCGCCGTCAGGGCGGCCGCGGTGGCCGGCAGGACCCGCTTGGTCATGGGAATGGAAACCCAGGCCCCCACCTCGTTGGTGTTCCACCCGAGGGCAGCCGGGTTGTAGACCTCGTTGACCTTGCTGGCGAGGGAGTTGGTCCCATCGTTGTCTTTGCGGATCTTCAGGACGATGTTGGTGACCCCGGAAACGTCGTAGGCAAAAGTCCAGACATAGAATTCGGAGTTCATCTTTTTCAGGAAGCTGGTGTTTCCCCCAGGAAGGGAATTGAACCAGCCGAACGTGTAGCCGCCGGGATTGTAAGGGAACCGCTGGGGCTTGAAGACCGTGGGGGGAGTCTGGTCGTTGGTTGCCTTGCGCGTGCTGACAAAGGTGTTCAGCAGTTCATGGGCCCGCCGCGTGGCGAGGGAGGTTTTGATCTCATCGTCGTTGCCCAGGCCTCCATAGTAGTTGAAGCCGGAATCCAGACCGGCGAGGTAAATATGCCAGGCCCGCTCCGCCAGGTTGGGATTGCTGTAGGTTCTGCTGTTCAGATTGTCGTAAGGATCCTGGATCTTCCATGCCTGCACGGAGCCCCCCTCCGAGATCGTCATCTGCTCGGCGGTTTGGCACCAGTTGGCCCCGGCAATCACCGGGGCCCAGCTGTAGAATTTGGTGGAAAATCCGGGAGTCTCGATGTCAATCTGGGTGTTGTAGACCCGGTTGGTGGCGTTGGCATTGGCGACGGGAGGTTCCACCCATTTGAGAAAATAAGGGGATCCATAGTCAGTTTCCGGAAAAATCCAGGCGCCGTCCTCGATATGAACCACCCCCGCGGCCGCCCCGTACTGGTTGACGAAGTCCTGGATGGCCACGCCGGGATAGGTCCCGTTGTTCATCAACCCGGGGGCGTCCCCGTCCCAGGAAGAGGATCCCCCGCCCCAGGCGTTATCACCGTCTGTGGCCGGCAGAACAATGCAGGGACGAGCCGGATCGTTGGCGTACGGGGCGATATTTCCGTCGATCAAACCTTTCTGCCAGCCGGAATAGCCCGCTTTGTAGCTTTGAATGTCATCCGAAGGCACCAGCACGATGGTTTTCTCCACGCCGGTTTCCGGGTTCACGTACTGGGCCTTGTGCAACTGGTAGGCGTAGGGGGCGTGGTTCCAGGCGGTTTCCCCGACATTGCCCGTGCCAAACCACCACGCCCCCCCGGTGGCACTGCCCAGTTGATCCGCTGCATTGGGTGGACTGGAAAAGATTTTCCAGCTGTTGGCCTCGGGGGCGGTGTAGGTCGGATTTCCCATGTATGCGGGCAGGGTTCGGCTCAGATGGTGGCTGGCCACGATCGTCCATTGATACCCCTCGTCGGCAAGCACATCGATCATGTGGTGGGAAAAGGCCATTTCCGTTGGAAAAAACCCCTTGGAATGGTTGGTCGGACTGCCGGTATTCCAGGCCTTGAAGTAGGCTTCCTTGAAAATCTGGATTTCCTTGCGGAAAACCTCCTTTGGCAAAACCGCCCCGAGGGAGTGGTGGTAGGTGAATCCGACAAGGTCCAGCTTCCGGCTGCCTCCGGGAGTGATCCAGTTCCTGGCTTCGCGGTTTCCGTTCCACCATCCCGACCCGTAACCCAGGGAATTGGCCGCCCCGAGGCTGGCCACATTGTTAATGAGGGAACCGGAATAACTCATCGCATAACCCCCGCTGCTCACACTGGCCAAGGAGTTGCGGGGACCGCTTTGGTAGGCGTTAACCCGGTCGCCCACGCTGAAAATGGCGGAAAGATCGTTTTCCGGATGGGCAACGCCGGAATCATAAAGTTGCCCAGGCTTCAGAAGGATGGAATCCTGCGCAAATTGAACCCTTTCCGGTTGTGGGTTCGCACTCCATTCGGGCCAATAGATGGGTTGATGATTGTGCCAGAAACGGCTGACGTAAACGTTCCCCCCCCAGCTCTTCTCGGGAGGGAAAATCATCAAAAAGACCGCCCCCATAAGCAACAGCGGACAACCCCGAAGAAATCGCCTTCCTAAAGAATGAAGCCTCAAACCCATTAGTATCTCTATCCTACAGGCAAATTGCGGATTTTCTAGGGGTTTATTGGATTTTAAACAATTCAACTTAAGGATTTTATCCTCATTTCTAGGCTGAATTGTGTTTTTACATAAAATTTTTAATTGACCCCATCGGGACTACTTATAAAAAGACTTCAACACAATAAATTGTATGAAATGCCCGAAATGCAATACCGACCAAGATAAGGTCATAGATTCCCGGCCTTGGAAGGACGGCGCAGTGATCCGGAGGAGGAGGGAGTGCCTTTCCTGCGACTACCGCTTCACCACTTACGAGGAAATTGAGCGGGAGGATCTTCGGGTTGTCAAAAGGGATGGCCGTTATGAGAGCTTTGACCGCAAAAAAATCATCGGCGGTTTTTTCAAGGCCTGTGAGAAACGCCCGGTTAACCCGGATTGGATAGAAAAAACAACCGACAATCTGATCGAGGAACTGGAACAGAAATACGGCCGCGAGATCCCCACCACTGCCATCGGGGAAAAGATCATGGATGCCCTCAAAAGGATGGATGAGGTCGCCTACGTCCGTTTTGCCTCGGTGTACCGCCAATTCCGGGATGCCCGGGATTTCGTCAGCGAGGTGAGAAGCCTAGGTGGACGCTAACCCCGCTCCCCTTCGTTCCCTCCCCCTGGTCGCAAACCCCGGGGGCAAATCCACCCGCCTGGATGAAGCCTGGCTGGTGCTTTCCTTGGAAAAGGCGGCTTTGCGGGCCGGTCACCGGGAATGGCCCCTTGCCCGGGAAGTGGCCTGCGCCGTGCTCCATTACCTCCGCCATGATTTCATCCGTCCGGTGATTGAACAGGAGACTCTGGAAATGATCCTGCGCCGATCCCTCGCGGGAATCGGATGCCCCGCCATCGCCCGCCACTTTGAACTGGCCTCCTCGGCCCCCTCGATCAACCTCGCCGCCCTTGCCCAGGAATCCCCTCTCGAGATTGTCTTTTTCCAGAGACTTGCCTCCCTCGTGGATGAAAAGATTTCCTCCCTCTCCTCTGTCCTGCGCCTGGAGGGGCTACGCCATTGTGTTCTCCAGCTCTCTGGTCGCTCCTCCTGGAGATCCTCCTGCCAGCACCTCAACGATGAGATTGTCTGTTTTATCCGCGCCCGGGCCAGGGCCTTTGCCCCCCACCTGCTCGAACTCACCATCTGGTAAGAGGTACCGTGCCGAAAACGATCTTTGAACGGATCGTCGACCGGGAAGCCCAGGCCGATATCCTTTATGAGGACGAACACGTCCTCGCCTTCCCTGACATCGCCCCGCAGGCCCCCGTGCACATTCTCCTGATCCCCAAACGGCATCATGCCCGTCATGCGGCGGTTCCGCCCGAACATCACAGCGTCTTCAGCCACCTTTTTGCCGCCGCCCAGAAGGTCGCCCGTCAGCTGAGACTCGAGAAAAACGGTTACCGGTTGGTGATGAACAACGGGCCCGACGGAGGGGAAACCATTCCGCATCTTCATCTCCACCTCCTCGGCGGACGCCCCCTCTCCTGGCCCCCCGGATAGCCCGGAAATCCGCCTCCTATCCGGGAACGACACCGGGTGGGGGGATCGCTTTTGCCAGGAAGAGGTCCTAGGTTGCCGTCATGAAAAACATCTTCTCCTCCCCCTGGTTCGTCGTCTTTGCCTGCGCCGCCCTCAGCACCTTGGCCGACACCCTCGGAACGGTCTGGTGGGAACAAAAAAGAATGGGCTGGCTGGCGGCACTCCTGTTCCTTTCCCCCCTTGTTTTTCTGGCGTTCGGATATGTCGGCTCCCGTTTTGGCCTCGCCAAGGCCTCCAGTCTCACCAACACCCTCGTGGTGGTCGGGCCAATTCTGGTCGGCTTCCTTTTCCGCGGGGAACTGCGCCAGCTATCCAAAATGGAAATGACGGGAATGGTCCTCGCCCTGGCCGGCATCGTCCTGCTGACGTTCTTCAGCCCGAGGGAAATCAGCTGAGCTCTTTAAAAAGAATCTTGGAGTTTCGCCCGCTCGCCTCGTAGGAGGCCTTCCGCTCCGCAGGCAACAACTCGGCCGTGCCCTCGCTGAAACCACCCTTGCTCTGCAGATAGTTGAAAGCTTGGGTCGAAAGCGCCAAAAGCTTCCTCATGCCCATTTCCCGCGCCCGGTTTTCCGCGTAGAGCATCAACTTTTTTCCGATGCCGGTGTTTTCGTGGCCCGGCGCCACAAAAAGGCATCCCATCTCCGCCGTCTTTCCCTCCAAAGGGTGAATGGCCACGCAACCCACCATGTTGCCGTCGATCTCGAAAACGCTGTAATCCCCGATGTCCGCCGAAACCTGGGCCCGGGTCCTCCGTAAAAGTTCCTCCGCCGCCACGGAATTCCCGATCAACCGCATGATCGACCGCACATCCTTCTTCAGCGCCTTCCGGATCTCCGTGTACTCATCGGCGTAAATCATCGTCCCCACCCCTTCGCTGGAAAAAAGCTCGTCCAGCAGCGCCTCATCCTCCCGCCCGTCCAGAATATGCGCCCGGCTCACCCCTTCCTTGCAGGCCCGTAACCCGTGTTCCAGCTTGGAGGCCATTTCCTGGCTGATTTCCCCTTTCCTCTTTTTGAGATACTCCGTCGCTTCTTCCACGGAAAGTTGGGCGGGCTTTTTGCCGTTTTTGGGGAGATCGCCGTTTCCGGTCAGGAAAATCAACTTCTCCGCCCGGAGGGCTTCCGCCACCTCCAGGGCCACTCCGTCGGAATTCACCCGATAGGTCCGTCCGTCCCCGTCCACGCCCAGGGGGGGAATCACCGGGAGGATGCCGTTGTCGAGCAACGCCTCCAGAAACTTGCTGTCCACCCTTTCCACCCGCCCCGTCCACTGATGATCCACCCCGCCGAGAATCCCCGCGGGATGGGCGATGATCGCGTTGGTGACCGCACCCTTGAGATCCACGTCCGCCAGATGCTGCAGAATATCATGGCTGTACGAGTTGGCCGCCCGTTCCGCCACCCGCAGGGTCGCCTCGTCGGTCACCCCCAGGCCATCCACGTCGGAAGGTTTGACCTTCATCTCTGCGGCAATCTTCTTGATCCGGGCGCTGGCCCCGTGGACCAAGGCCACCCGGATGTTCAGGCTCCGCAAAACCGAGATGTCCAGAAACAGGCTCGCCGCCCGCTCGTCCTCCAGCACGGCACTGTCCACGCTGAGGACGAAGAGCTTGTCCCGAAAACTGGGGATATAGGTGAGGATTCCCCGCAGATCGGATGCCTTCATGGAGGTCGTTCTAGCACCTTCCGCCCTCTTTGGACAACAGCCTCTCAGCCACAGCTCTGCAGGAACCGCATGTTTTCCCTGTCTTCTTTCCCCCCGGGCGGCAGTTCGCCGATCCGCGGAATGCCCCGGAGCGC
>DFCD01000063.1:469-2510 GCA_002366885.1 Verrucomicrobia bacterium UBA3063 | reverse complement strand
GCGGGCTCGCCGACTGGGGCTTCGGCATCCTGCGGGACCACCGGGTGCCGCTGCACCTCATCTTCGGCTGCTTTGCCGCCGTGGCCCTCATCTCAATTATCTTGGTGCTGCTCATCCGGCCCCTTCCTCCCACCAGCACTTCCTCCTCCCCATCGCGATAGGCTCGAACGACCTCGGGTAGGCAAGGGTTGAAGGGATTCTTGCGGTGATTTTTCTGAGGCAGGGTCTCATTTTTTTTGCCCGCGGGCCGTCCGTCCATGGGTCAAAAACGGTTCCGTGTCCGATCCGATCCGCGCCTCAGCAGGGCCCCGCCCCCAGGTAATCCCGCAGGTTCGTCACCTGCAGACTCTCTGCAAGGATCGGTTTCTCGATCCGGCAGAGGAGCGTTTTGCGTTTGGCACCGATCAAGGCTGCCACTGTTTCCAACCGCTGAAGATCCTTGGGATCGGGGGCGCTGGTCAGTTTGATCTCAATCGCTTCCCGCCCGCGCGCATCGTCGATCACCAGGTCCGCTTCCCAGCCGTCGTGACTCCGGAAAAAGTGGGCCTCAAAGGACTCCCCCCGCGCCTGGCGGGCCTTGCAGATCTCCTCGATCACAAACCCCTCCCAACTGGCCCCCACCCAAGGCTGGGAAAAAATTTCGGCGGTCGGCGCAAAACGTAACAGGGCATGCAGAAGACCGGAATCCCGCCAATACAGCCGGGGAGCCTTGACGAGGCGCTTGCGCAGATTGGCATGCAAAGGCGGGAGGCGCCGGATGAGGTAGGCTCCCTGCAGGTAGTCCAGGTAGGACTCCACGGTGTGACGGGAAAGCCCCAGACTTTGCCCGAGCTTGGAAAGATTGAGGATCCCGCCATGTTCGGCCGCGGTCATCCGGAGGAGTCGCTCCGTCATCACCGGCTTGGCGGGGAATCCCCAAAGAGGCAGATCCCGCTCCGCCATCGCCCGGAGATAATTCTCCTGCCAAACCGGGAAGGCTCCGGCTGGACCCAGCACACCCCCATCCGGAAAGCCCCCGCACAACCAGAGCTCCTCCAGCCTTCCGGTCTCCAGCAGGCCAAACGGGGAGAGATCCACCACGGCCATGCGACCGGCCAGCGATTCACTGATGCCACGGATCAAAGAGGGAGCCACGGAACCGAGCAGCAGAAATCGCCCGTTTTTTTTCCGGTGCTTGTCGATTTCCCCCCGCAGCCTCCCAAAGAGCTCTGGGTAATTCTGCGCCTCGTCAAAAATGGCCAGGGAGTCACCGGCCACAATTTCCGGCCACAGGGCGTCCAGCCGGGTCCGTTCCTCCGAGGCCTCGAGATTGAAATAGGAGCCTCGAAAGGACCTTGCCAAGGTGGTCTTTCCGCACTGGCGCGGCCCCGAAAGGGTGACAGCCGGAAACGCAGCCAAGCGTTTCTGGAGCAGTGGCTCGAGTAGTCGCGAAATCATTTATTGAAAATAGGAAATACATTTCCTTTTTTCAATATTTTATATATCTAATGTAATAATCTAATCAACAACACTTTGTGAAATTATATCCTTATTTTAGACGATCCAAACTTCCCTTTACCATTCCAAGGGTCGGGGCAATCATCGCGGGATCAACCTTGCGAAGCGGGGGACGCGGAGGCCCAAGATCGATTCCCAGACGATGCTCCGCCAAAGCCCGAATGGCCGGGAGATCACTCCAACCCGTGCCGCGGCAGGCCTCGATCATTTGCCTCGCCTGAAGCTGAAGCTCACGCGCCTCCTCCCGCCGCCCCTCTTTCCAAGCCCGCCACACCCCCAAATAAATGGGAGCTGCCGCGTTGTAGGTGCTGCCGATGGCCGCTCGGGCTCCGTTCCCCAGCCCGTCCAGCAGGATCTCATCCCGACCGAAAACAATGTCGAACTGCCCGCCATCAAACCGCACCGCCCGCGCGTAATCCTCCAGATCCTCCCACGTGTACTTGACCCCGGTGAGGTTTGGGATTCTTTTCTCCGCGGCCCGCAAAAAATCCTCCATCGGAAAACGGGCCCCGGTCATCGACGGCATGTGATAGTAGTAAAATGG
>DFCD01000063.1:0-363 GCA_002366885.1 Verrucomicrobia bacterium UBA3063 | reverse complement strand
GGCAGCGAGTTGTGGCCCACATGCACCAGCACCGGAAAATCAGGCCTGGCCGTTTGCAGCCAGGCCTCGGCTAGTTCCCTCCGCTCCGCCGTGGACAAGGACAGGCTTTCGCCGGTGGTGCCGTTCACAAAGACCCCGGCCAAACCTTCCCGTTGCAGGGCGGCGGCGTAGGCAGGGATCGCCTCGGGATGAACGGATCCCTTCCGGTATGGGGTGAAAGATGCGGGAAACAGGCCCTCGAGGCGGATATTTTCCATGACCTACTTTGCCTCCATTTGGATTCCCGTCGATGGGACGATGCTCCAGACGGCCGGGGTCCGATGCCGAGGCTTTGTCTCCCCGGACACGAGATAAATTTCCCCG
>DFCD01000149.1 GCA_002366885.1 Verrucomicrobia bacterium UBA3063 | reverse complement strand
TGGGCCCACGGATCCATCTCGATGTATTCAAGCCCTTCCCGGGCCAGCTCGAGCTCCGCCACCACGGGAGTAAGGTGGATCATGATATGGACGGAGGAGCCCACATCGAAGCGGAAGCCGGGCACCAGATCCTCCCGGGTACAAACCGCTCCTCCCGGCAAATCTCGCTTTTCCACCACGGCCACCTTCAGCCCGGCTTTCGCCAGGTAACAGGCGCAGATCAGGCCATTGTGCCCCGCCCCGACAATCAGCGCATCGTAACGCAAAAGAGGACTACCTCGTCGCCGGCACCGAACCCGCCGGCGTCCCGGCTTTCCGCTTGGCCATAAAACGCTGGATCCGGTCCGCTGCGACTTCCAGACGGTCCAAGGAAGTGGCGTAACTGCAACGCACAAACCCCTCACCTCCCGGTCCGAATGCTTCCCCCGGAACCACCGCCACCCGCTCCTCTTCCAGCAGTCCCATCGCAAACTCCCTTGCCGAGAGACCCGTGCCCCGGATGTCCACGAAAAGATAAAAGGCCCCTTCCGCCCGGATGGAAGGCAGTCCCGCATCCCGCAGGCGACGCTGGAGAAGATCGCGCCGGATCCGGTACGTGTTTCGCGCCTCCTCCGTGATCGTGTCCGCCTCCTTGAGCGCCTCGGTGGCGGCCTCCTGGCTGGGTGTGGGGGCACAGAGGATCGAGTACTGATGAATCTTCATCATTGCCTCGATCAGGGGCGCGGGGGCGCAGGCGTAGCCGATGCGGAATCCGGTCATCGCAAAGGCCTTGCTCAGGCCGTGCAACAAAATGGTCCTCTCCCGCATTCCGGGCCGGGAGGCGATCGAAGCGTGCCGGCCCTCGTAGGTCAGCTCGGCATAAATCTCGTCGCTGATCACCAACAGGTCCTTCTCCACGCAGATCCGGGCCAACGCGTCCAGATCCGGACCGCTGAGCACGGCCCCGGTCGGGTTGGTCGGGAAATTCAAAAGAAGGACCTTGGCCCCGTCGGCAGCCCGGGCCACTTCCGCAGGATTCAGCCGAAATCCGTTCTCCGGTTTGGTGCGGATGGCCCGACCCTTGGCGTGGGCCAGGGCAATCGACGGCGCATAGGAGACGTAGCACGGTTCGTGGTAAATCACCGTTTCGCCCGGATTCAAAACCGCCCTCAGGGCCAGATCGATCGCCTCGCTGACCCCCACGGAGACCAGAATTTCCGTTTCCGGATTGTACGAGGGACCGAAAATCTTTTCCACATAGCGGGAAATTTCCCGCCGGAGCTTGAGGCTTCCGAGGTTGGAGGTGTAGCCGGTCCGGCCGTGTTCCAGCGCATAAATCGCCGCTTCCCTCACGCCCCATGGGGCGGAGGAGTCCGGCTCGCCGATGCCGAGGGAAATCACATCCCCGCGTTTTTGCACCAGTTCGAAAAAATCCCGGATGCCGGAGCGTGGCACCGCGCGCACGTGGTCGGCCAGAAAATCACCGGGGGTTTTCACGGGGAAATCGCCAGCCTTTCCGCCCGCTCATCCTCCAGGAAAAGAACCCCGGCCTCCTTGTAGGTTTTCAGCTGGAAATGGGTCGCCGTGGAAATCACCCCTTGGATGGTGGAAAGTTTTTCCGCCACGAACGTCGCCACCTGCTTCAGATCGGGTCCCTCCACGGTGATCAACAAGTCATATCCGCCGCTCATCAACTGGCAGGAAACGACCTCGGGATACCGGGCCACCCGCGCGGCGATGCGATCAAATCCGCCGTCCCTTTCGGGGGTGATCCTCACCTCGATCACCGCACGGACCCCGCCGTGGCCGGTCTTGTCGGGATCGAGCACCGCATGGTAGCCGAGAATGACCCGGTCGGCTTCGTACTTTTTCAGGGCAGACTCAACTTCTTTTTCCGTCTTGCCGGTGAGGCGCGCCAATTCCGCCGGCGTGGCGCGGCCCTTTTCCCTCAGAATTTGCAGCAAGGCGTCCATGGCCGGAGGAAAAGGAGCGCCCGGAGAACGTCAGGGAACGAGGAAGATTTTACCCGTGTAGGGGCACTTCACCTCAGTCCCGGGAGCAAAACCCTTCACATCAACCAGACCCGCATAAGGGGCATAAGGACTGCGCACCATCCCGGGCTTTCCGGAGACCTTTTCCCCCTTGGGATAACTGGCCTTCGCCGGAGCCGAACTGTTGGTGCCTTCGGGAGGAGTCCAAGGCCGCTTCTCATCCGAGGAAGCGGAGGAGGGCTTGGTTTCATTGGCAGGCTTGCTTTCGGCGGTGGAAGAGGAGGAAGAGGCCGTGGTATCCCCATAGGTGGTGGTCACGTCCGTGGCATTGTCCGGCACGGTGCAGGAAGAAACAAAAGCCGCAACGGGCACGGCCAATAAAATCGGCATGGGGAACTTCATGGAAATCAAAGAATAACCGAAGAAGGCTTGGCCGGCAACCCCGCCCTAAGCCTTGGCGAAAGACAACTTGATCCGGAATTCTCCTTTTTCCTTGGGCTTGAGGTCAAAATGCTGCCCAACCAGGAACACGTTCCCCTGACGAATCGGGCCTTCCGGCCCCACCTCCACGTCCAGCAAAGGATAACCCCAGGCCAACGGAAGATTGTCCGTCATGATCCGGACCTGCATTCCATCCGCCGAGCGAGCCGTCAGCCCCTGAATGCCGGCGGCCTGCCAGCTTTCCCGGTCGTTCTTTTGCAAGTCGCCGATTTTGACCGTTCCTCGCCCACCCTGATCGGGACCGAGGTTCAGGTTAAGTTCCGTGGCAAACACCGCCTCCAACGGCAACGTCCCGGTGTTCGTCAACTGAAAGGAAACTTCCACGACCCCGCTGGCGGCATCGATGGCATACACCTTGTCGAGCTGGCAGGGCTGACGCAGCCCCATCCGATACAGACCGCCATCCCGGGACAATTCGATCGTCACGCGGCTGCCGGTTTGCCGCATTTGGCGAAGTTGGAACGGCTGCAGGATAAAATCCCCCAGCTCCGGGTAATTCCCCGAAGACAACTGCTCCACCGTTGTTCCCCGCGCAAAAAAATGTTCCTGGAAAATATTCCGGTCGTACCAGTCCGTGACGGGGGGCGGGGCCGAATTCGTTCCCTCATCCCGCCGGGTCAGGACGTTCCCCAGATTTCGTCCCAGCGATGGGAACCCCATTTCCAGGCAGGATCCCCCCTGATGGGGCGCCACCAGGATGGTCAGCGAGGGATGGGCGGCGGAAATTTCCAATTGCCCGTCCGCGTCAAAGTCCTCCCGGAGAAGCTCGGTTTCCGCCTGGCCTTGGCGCAGTTCCGCCTCGGCGAGCAACAACTCCCTCCAGACCGCCTCCCGCAGGTGCGGCAAATGTAACCCGCCCCTGGTGCCATGCCAATGGGCGGTGGAGCATTGCGCACGCCACAGCTTTTCCTGGATGGATCTTGCTTTCGACGCCTTGCCTTTTGCCCGGAGCTTCCGCCCCAACATGAGGTTTTTCCGATAAACCAGATTCACCTCGCTATAACGAACCCGGAAGGAGGCCCAGGAGCCGCCCCGGAAAAAAGGCAGCACCTTGGCGGCATCGTACCGCTGGCTCAACTGGGCCCTCTCCCGGAAAAACTCCCGCCGCGCCGCCCCCGGCAAAGACCATCCCCCCAGCTCCGCCGGGGTTCCCGGGGGAAGAGCCACCCGCCCCTTGGGGGCCTGCCGCTCGATCTGGGCCTTGCCGGTCAGCGTCTGAATCCAGTTGGCCGAATCCTCCAACTTGGTGAACAGGGTGTCCAAATAACCCGCCACGCCTCCCGGCAACGAGGGCCAGGTTTCCAGATTGGCCGCCAAGGTCAGGGTGATGTCCTCGCCCCGGTTTGCGATGCGCCGCAGGTGGCCGAACAGGTCATCCCAAGAGGCGTGGGGAATCAGCCGCGCGAGGTCGGGGCAGGTCGGCAAAACCGTCAACAAATCCCCCGCTTGGTCCGTCACATAGTGACCATGCAACTTGGCCGCGGAAACCCCGGCCTGCAGGAAGTAGGAGCCGTCGACCGGCGCGTACAGAAGGCCCGCCCGATGAAAGGCACCGCAAAGGGAAGGACCCCAGACCCCCTCCGCCAGCCAGGCGCCCCGGGGCTCTGCCCCCAACCGGCTTTGGAGCCAGGCAGCCATCATCGCCAGCTGGCCGTCTCGGTCTTCCTCCGCCCACTCCACCAGCACCGGCTCGTAAAAACCTCCGGTCATCATCTCGACCCGACCCGAAGCCACCAGCTCGCGCAGTTGGGCCACCATTTCCGGATGACGATCCGCCAGCATCTCCAGAAGCACCCCGCTGCAATGCAGGTTGGCGGCGATGCCGGGATGTTTTTGCAGAACTCCAAGCACCGGCCGGTAGGTTTCTTGGACGATCCGGTCCACCACCTCGCGAAAATTTCCCAACGGCTGGTGCAAGTGGAGGCAGAGGACCAAATTGACGTTCTTCATGGCCGGTTAGACAAACCAATTTTTCATGTCATGGGTTTTGTTGGGACCGGCGAATTCGATCAGCCCGCGCTCCGGATAACGCTCGGCCTCAGCACCTGCCCGCATCACGCGAACCAGGCAACTGACCTCGGCTCCATCGTTCCTCCATCCCAGACTCGCAAACGGCACCCGCCACTGCAATCCCCGCTCCGTCGAGATCTGGGACTCGCAGGGCACGGGCTCGAAGGAAATTCCGTCTTTGGCCCGGCTGACCTCCACCGACCACACTTCCTTCTTCGCAAGGGCCCTCACTTTGACGTGGGCAGGCTGGTTGAAGTCGACCGAAATCTCGTCCCCCAGAGGGGCCTGGCCATCGATGCGAAAATAAAAGTTTTTTTCCCCAAAACCGTAGAGGATCGTCCTGACCCTCCGATCCCCCTGGGCCATCGCCCCCTGATCCCGCCATGCCTCGTACCTTCCGGCACCGGACCAGTCGAGATAGCTCGGCCGCGGCCCCAACACGGGCTCGATCAAACGCAGGGGCGGATGTCCCAACCGGACCTCCGCGGCGCAAATGGGCACGCTCAAGGCCGGTGGAGGAGTCGCTCCCAGCCGGCGATACACGTTTTGAAGCCGCGCTCGGAAAAGGGCGTCGAAAATCAGGTCGCTGTCCGTCTGGAAATCGGGCCCATACCACCAGAACCAATCGCTTCCTTCCGCGGCGTACAAATCCTCCCAGGCGGCCCTCTTCGTTTCCTCCGGCAGGGGGTTGCGGCTCTCGGCTTGTTTCAGGAAATCCCGCGTGCGCCGGATCCAGTCCCACGCCCGGTTCTCCTCCGGATCCCCGATCCAGATGTCGAAGTTGCCGGCGATCCAGGACCCGGAATGAATCCGCCCCAGCGACGTTCCCTCCTTTCCGTCCAAATAACCGCCCAGGGTCTGCGTCCTGATCCGGTTGGATCCCTCCAGACGGCTGTAAAATTCGTGGAGGAAACTTTCGCCACTGTCAGGAAACGCCTCCCAGGCGTTCTCCCCGTCGAGCGCCAAGGTGACCACACCGTCCTTCGGCATGACGTGCGCGATATGCTCAAGGTGAACCTGCAAATAGTCCGCCGCCGCCTTGGGTTCCGTCCGAGCCGCGGTGAAGCCGATGTAGTCGGAAAGCGGCCGCTCCCGAAAAAGGGCCTTGAGCGCCGACCCCTGTTCCTCCACCCGCCACGCCTGAAACAGCTCCACATGGTCGACTTTTCGGCCCTGCTCTTCCAGCCCCCGAAACAACACGGACTCGTCCGTGCAGAAATACTCGAATCCAGCCTTGGCCATCAGCGGAATCACTTCGGGACTCACCGAGCCCTCCGAAGGCCACAACCCCCGGGCCTTCCGGCCAAAAACCCGGGTGTGCGCCTCCTGCGCCCTCTGCAGGTGGGCCAAGGCGTCCTCCGGCGCGATCATCCGGTCGGGCAAACGGGCCCAAGGCATCGCCCGCTTGGCCGCATCCGTGTCCGCCAGCAGGGGCAAAATCGGATGATAAAAGGGCGTGGTGGTGAGCTCGACCTGGCCGCTATCCGCCAGGGCCCGGTATTCCCCCAAAATTCCCTGCAGCATTTCCCGGTGAATTTGCAGAACCCGGTTTTTCTCCTCTTCCGTGAAGTCCCTGCCCTTCCGGATCAACTCGCCCAGCTCCGGATACCGCCTCCGGGCCGCAAATCCGCACCACCCCAGGTTGAACCACACCTGCAGATCCCGCAGATCCGCTTCCTTGAACCGCTTCAGGTTACGGGTGGATCCCGGCCGGCGACCGCGGAGATCCAGAAGCTGCCGGTATCGCGGGTGCGGGTCGACGCAGGTATGCCAGTTGATCTTAAAAAAGTGCTCGAGCAGCTCCGACTGCTCGTTTTCTTTCAGCTCCTTGGCCGGCTTCGCGGCCAATTCCCCCCAGCGATCCTTCACCCTTCCCCCCGCCATCTGCTCGATCTGCTGCACCAACACCGGGGTGAGGTTGAAGTTCATCTTCACACCCGCGTGCCGCCGGGCCATCTCAGCCATGTCCGCGTAACCCCGGATGGTGTGCAACCGCACCCATGGCATCAACACCTCTCCCGTCACCGCATCCACGTACGACGGCTGGTGGAAGTGCCAAAGCAGAACCGCGTCAGCCATGCAGGGTCGCCTCGCGCAACACGTTGGCTGCTTCCTCCGGCAGGGTCGGGTTGATGTAGAAACCCGTGCCNNAACTCGAAGCCGGCCACCCCCGTCAGCCGCGGGAGAATCTCGATGTGCCAACGGAAATCCGCATCCAGGGTCGTCCAGGAATCGGGCCGGCGGCTTCGCCGGAAAGGGGCCGTGTGCAGGATGAGGTTGTAATCCGGATGATCCAGGGCGCCGGCGTAGGCCAGGAGCGTCTTCTGCAGGGCCTCGGCCAAATGAAATAGATCCGCGTCGCTGGCCGTGTGGAAATCCGCCTGCTGGCGTCTCGGCATCAGGCAGGTTTCAAAGGGGAAGCGGCTGGCGAACGGACAAAACACCGTGAATCCGTCGTTTTCGAAAACGATCCGGTCGCCGGATTTCCGCTCCGCCTTGAGGATGTCCTCGAAAAGGTTGCGGTCCTTTTCCAGATAATAGGCCCGGGCCGCATTCAATTTTTCCTTCAGCACGATCGG
>DFCD01000084.1:24763-26516 GCA_002366885.1 Verrucomicrobia bacterium UBA3063 | reverse complement strand
GCGGCGAGGGGAGGGGGAAGCAGGTGTCCGACGGGGCCGATCTTCGCCCAGTCCACCTTCACGAACTGCGGTAACATCGTCTTATGGCTGACATAGGCGACCCTCCCGTTGCGGACGCCGTACTCGTGCACCATCCGGGTGGCCTTTACGTCGTAGCAGCAGTACTCCACCACCTTGGCCCTTTTGCCCTCACGCCACCACTGGATGGCCTCCATCCCCGAAGAGGTTTTTTTCACGCCGCAGGTGGAATCGGCAACGGCATCCAGCCCGACCCGGTGGCCGATCTTCTCCTCCAGGCTGACCATCAGGTCAAGGGTGGGCACGGTGGAGAAATCGAAGACCGAGTAGGCGGAAAGGACGGTGTAGTCGAAGCGGAGGACGTTGAAACCGACAACCAGATCCGCCCGGCGGAGATCCTGGATCAGCTTTTCTGCATCCTTTTCCAGATAAACCGCATACTCCTCCCGATCGGCGTGGTAAAGAACGGCCACAGCCAGCCCCATTTTATCGATATGGCCCCATCCGCCGACCTCCGCGGCAATCTTCTGGGTTTCCAGATCAAAATAAACAACCTTTGTCATGCCCCCTTGGAATTCGCAGAAGAGGAAGGGAAGGCAACCGCCCTCTGCGGGCCTGCGGGTTTGGCTTGTGAATTTCTCTCCCACAAGATATAACGGACAGCTATGACTGACTCCAGATTAGCCCGGCAAACAGCGGAGCGCCTGATCGGTTCCCGCGCCCAACTCCTCAAATTCACCTGTCTTCTGGGATTTGACGGCTTCCTCGACACCATCCTGCAGGTCGTTGAGCAGCGCCAAACCGCGACCAAATATCTCCCCTACACCTCCATCAAGCCGTTCGCCAAGAAATTGGGCGAGGCGGCCGGCAAGAGCGCAAATTTCGAGGTGGTTCCGACCATGGAGAAAATCGGCGGCAACGGACCGTTGATGGCTTTCGCCATGTCCACTTTGGGCGCCCCGGTGGAGTACATGGGCATGTGCGGCTACCCCAAGATCCACCCGGTATTTGAGGAGTTTGCCAAGCGCGCCAAGGTTCATTCCTTTGCCGAGCCCGCCCTGACTTCCGCCCTTGAGTTCAACGACGGCAAGATCATGCTCGGCCAGCACGCTTCCGTGCAGGACGCCAACTGGGAAACCATCCTCAAGCGCCTCGGGGACAAGCTTGTCCAAAAGCTTTGGACCTCCGCCGATTTCGTGGGAATGGTCAACTGGACGATGCTCCCGCACATGTCCGCCATCTGGAAAAAGCTTCTGACCGAGTACAAGCCGGTCAAGGCCGGCAAGCGGAAGCAGATGTTCTTCGATTTGGCCGATCCGGCCAAGCGGATCGAGGCGGACCTGCTGGCCGCCCTCAAGATCATCGGCGAGTTCCAGACGGACAACGATGTCACCCTGGGCCTGAATGAAAGCGAGGCCCTGCATGTCGCCAAGGTGCTGCGCCTGAAGGGTGCCGCCAAGAATCCCAAGGGCTATGCCTCCCTCGCGGGGGCGATCCGGGAAAAAATGGGCGTCTCGGTGGTGGTCATCCACCCCGTGGAATATGCCTGCGCGGCCAACGCCGAAGAGGAGGTGTTCGTCAATGGACCGTACACCTCCAAACCCAAGATCAGCACCGGGGCGGGAGACCATTTCAATTCCGGCTTCGCAATCGGACGCCTCCTCGGACTGGGGCTGGCCCACTCCCTGCAGCTGGCCGTGGCGGCCTCCGGCTTCTACGTCCGGCACGCCAACAG
>DFCD01000084.1:23665-24748 GCA_002366885.1 Verrucomicrobia bacterium UBA3063 | reverse complement strand
AAACCGGTTCGTTTACGGTTACGATTAGGTTTACGCGGGTTCCGGCCCGGTTGGTTCCCGTAAACGTAAACCTAAACATAAACGCGGATTCAGCCGTTTTAGCCCCCTAACCTCTGGCCTTTTTGTACATCTCCAGTGCGCGGATGCGCTGCCGGGCGTGGTCCACAATCGGGGCGGGATATTGCAACGAGTCCACCTCGGGAATGTAGTGGGCAATGAATTTACCATCGGGATCGAACCTCTCCGCCTGGCTGGTGGGGTTGAAGATGCGGAAATAGGGCTGGGCATCGGTGCCGGTTCCGGCGGCCCATTGCCAACCCCCGTTGTTGGCGGCCAAATCGCCGTCGAACAGCTTCTCCATGAAATAGCGCTCGCCCCACTGCCAGGAGACCAGCAGGTCTTTGGTGAGGAAGGAGGCCACGATCATGCGGAGGCGGTTGTGCATCCAGCCGGTCTGGTTGAGTTGGCGCATGGCGGCATCGACAATCGGGAAGCCGGTCCGGCCCTCACACCAGGCCTGGAACAGGTCTTTCCGGTTTTCCCATTCGATCCGGTCATATTCCCTCCGGAAGGATCCCTCCGCCACATGGGGAAATTCCCAGAGGATCTGCTTGTAAAAGTCGCGCCAGAGCAGTTCGGAGACAAAAACATCGATTGGTTTCCTGGCGGAGGGATCCTCGGCCCGTGCCCGGCGGGCCGCGGCCAAAACGGTGCGGACGGAAATCGTCCCGAAACGCAAATGCGGGGAAAGGCGGGAGGTGGCGTCCGTGTGGGGATAGTTCCGGACCGAGTCGTACCGCCGGAGATTTTTGGAAACAAAGCCGCGCAGAAGCTGCTGGGCGGCATTTTCCCCGGCAGCCGGGAGAGGGATGTCACAGGGGTCCAGCCCAAGGCTTCGGATCTCCGGCAGGGGAATCCCGCGGGCTCCGGAAACTCCCGATAACCTGGCTGGGCGGGGCAGGGGATCCTGGGGCGGGATCGCCAGGGCCGCGCGGGCGTAGGGTGTGAACACGGTATAAGGGCCACCCGCAGCCCTTTGGACCCTTCCGGGCGAATGAATCATCAAGTCGTCGCAAGCCTCCA
>DFCD01000084.1:9255-23591 GCA_002366885.1 Verrucomicrobia bacterium UBA3063 | reverse complement strand
GCTCCGGTATCCTTGGCGAGGGCCCGCAGAGCCTCCGCAGGATGGCCCTTAAGAAACAGCATCGTAACCCCGAGATGCGCGAGGTTTCCTTCCAAGCTTTGCAGGCATTCCAGAAGGAAGGCGGTCCGCCGGGATCCGGTGTCTTTAGCCGCTAAAATTGCGGGATCGAAAACAAAAACGGGCACCACCGGGGCACCGGTTGCGGCCGCACGATGCAGCGCGTTGTGATCGGAAACACGCAAATCGCGGCGGAACCAGACGATGGCAGGAGGAAGGGGCATGATTTTTTTCTAGCCCCGCAGGAGTCGCGGGCACGCGCAAAGATTTTCCGTTTTGCTTTTCCGAGGGAAAAACGGGTTTTTTATGCCGAAATGTTTTGTCAAGCGCCGACCTAAAAAAAAATTTTTGTAAAAAGACAAATTCCTCTTGCAGGTTTTTTTTGGGATGCGAATGATCCCAGCCCCTCAAAAAAAATTTATCAAAAAAGGAGACGTACAACACATGAACAATCCGCCGGAAGTATGGGTCAAAGTATGCCGAGAGTTGGAAAAAGTCATTTCTCCCGATGCCCTGAACCGCTGGTTTTCCTCGATCATCCCGGTGGGATACGATTCGGGGCGGTTGGTCCTAGGGGTCGAAAACGCAATTTACCAGTACTGGATTGAGGAGAATTACCTGAATCAGCTCCGGGAGTGCGCCACCCTGGCGATGGGCCGCGAGGTCAAAATCGGCTTTGAGGTGGTGGGCAGCAAGGACCGGCCCATCCCCACGGCGGAGGACCAGCTTCTTCAGGCGGAAGGAAAGGAGAAGTCCAAGCCTTTTTCGGGCGAGCTGGTCAGTCGGTACACCTTTGAGTCCTTTGTTGCGGGGGTAAACAGCCAGTTTGCCCATGCCGCCGCCCAAGCCGTCGCGGATGCCCCGGCGCGGACCTATAACCCCCTCTTTATTCACGGCTCGGTAGGTTTGGGGAAAACCCATCTTCTTCATGCGATTGGCCATCGGGTGCTTCAAAAAAAGAAGGGCGCCAAGATCGTCTACGTGACTTCCGAACAGTTCACCAACGAGTTCATCTCGGCCATCCAGCACGGGGAATTGGTGAAGTTCCGGCGGCGTTTCCGCCAGGCCGACTGCCTTCTCATCGATGACGTCCAGTTTTTTGGCGGCAAGGACCGCTCCCAGGAGGAGTTTTTCCACACTTTCAACGCCCTCTTTGATGGAAACCGCCAGATCGTCTTGTCGAGCGACAGCCCTCCCGGAGAAGTAAGCAACCTCCAAAAGCGCCTGGTGTCCCGTTTCGAGTGGGGTTTGAGCGCGGAACTGCAGTCCCCCGACATGGAAACCCGCATGGCCATTTTGAGGAAAAAGACGTCGAGCATGCAGGTTCGCCTGGGGGAATCGGTTCTCCACTTCATCGCCGAGCGTGTCAAAACCAATGTCCGCCGCCTGGAGGGCGCCCTCAACCGCGTCGCCGCGTGGGCCGCCCTTCATGACCGGCATATCACCCCGGCGCAGGTGGAAGAGCTCCTCAAGGACTTCATCCAGCAGGAGACCAAGCCGATCGTCACCATCGAGCTGATCCAGCGCCGCGTGGCCGAGGGCTTCGACCTTCGCGTCGCCGACATGACCAGCAAGCGGCGGCCGGCACACATCGCCCTTCCCCGCATGGTGGCCATGTACCTCAGCCGGAAAATGACCGGCAAAAGCCTCCAGGAAATCGGCGAATCGTTCGGCGGGCGGGATCACGGCACCGTGCTTCACGCCTGCAAGACGATCACCTCGAGAATGCAGAGCGACGACCGGCTTCAGCAGATGGTCGGAATGCTCACGCACAAGCTCGAGGAGCCGGCGGACCGCTAGAAGATACACTTCCCAAGTCCATTGC
Source organism: Verrucomicrobia bacterium UBA3063 (assembly GCA_002366885.1). Taxonomy (GTDB): domain Bacteria; phylum Verrucomicrobiota; class Verrucomicrobiia; order Methylacidiphilales; family Verrucolacustridaceae; genus Verrucolacustris. The sequence continues at coordinate 21,709 of DFCD01000084.1, read as the reverse complement.
TCAGGCGTTCCTGAATGTTTTCCGTGAACGTGGGAGCAATCCTTGCGCTCTGGGAACGGTCTTGGATTTCCTTGGGGAAATTTTTTTCTCCCCGGATGGAATGATTTCCAGCTCGCCCTGGCATTCCCCGCGCCCCATGCGTCATCCGCCTTCACAAGCGCACAAGCCGGCCGGTTCTTTATTTACGACTCTCTCCCCACTTACCCCGAGTTGTTTCGGTGGAAATCACCGGATGCTCCCACTTTGCCAACCGCTACAGAGAACAATTCAGATCGGCTGTGAACATGGGAATAAGCTGGCGGGGTCCGGAGTGAAGAGATGGGCGTGCCACCAACAAGACATCCGAGAAGCGCGACCTGTACACGCGTTGTTTTCTTTGCAAGAAATTCCCCCTCTGGAAGTTGTGCCGAATCCTTTCACTTATCCACATGCTTATGATTAAGGTGTTCTTGATTCTTTCTTTCCCTATCTCAATCTTCTGACTCCACCCACGCCATGAAACTCGTCCTCCAAAAGCAAAAATTCCTCCATGCGCTCTCTGCGGTGCAAAATGTCGTGGGCACACGCACTCCCATTGGCATCCTTAACAATCTTCTCTTGCGGGGGTCCGGCTCCCTTTTGACGGTGGCAGCAACCGATCTGGATATCGGGATCCGCACTTCCTGCGAAGCGGGGGTGGAGAAGCCCGGTGCCGTGACCCTTCCCGCCCGGCGTCTTTTCAGCATTATCCGGGAGCTTCCTTCCGAGGAACTGACCCTGGATGTCGACGGGAAGCTTGGCGCCACCATCCGTTGCGGGGCCGCGTTTTTCCGGATCATGGGAATGCCCGAGGAGGAGTTCCCGGCGATCCCTGATTTTCCGGCCAAGGGGGGCGAAAAAACCCCGGTTTACAAGATTGAGCAGAAGGCCCTGAAGGAACTCATCCGCCGGGTTTCCTACGCCATGTCCGCCGACGAAAAGCGTTTTGTCCTCAACGGACTGCTGGTCTGTCTCAAGGAAGGCAAAATCACCCTCGTGGCGACCGACGGAAGGCGTCTGGCCCTGGCGGACCAGGAACTGGAATACCCCAAGGCGGCCGAGCGCGAATTCATCCTGCCCGCGAAAGCCGTGCTGGAACTACAGCGGCAACTGATGGACAAGGATGAGGTCTCCTTCGTCGTGCTGGAAAACCAGATTCTTTTCCAATTTGGCCCCACGCTGATCGCCGCCAAGATGGTTGAGGGCAACTATCCCAATTACCGCCAAGTTATTCCTGCGGAGGCGAAGGAGCGGGTCACGCTCGAACGCGAGCTGTTCCTCAACTCCGTGCGCCGGGTGGCCCTGCTTTCCAGCGAAAAATCCAATTCCGTGAAGCTTACCTTCACCAAGAACAACCTGGAGATTGCCGCCAACACGCCGGATGTCGGCGAGGCACGCGAGGCGATTCCCGTGCAGTACAAGGGAAAGGATTTCACGATGGCCTTCAATCCGGAGTTTCTGGCCGACCCGCTCAAAAACATCGAGGGGGACACGGTCCATTTCGATTTCATCGACGAGCTCAGCCCAGGGGTGATCCGCTACAGCAAGCCGTTCCTTTACGTGATCATGCCCATGCGCACGGCCTGAGCCGGCCGGCGTGCTTCGCCGTCTTCGCCTTACCACGTTCCGCTGCCATGCGGCCCTCGACCTGGAGGGGCTTGGTCCCCGCATCCTGCTTTCCGGGGCAAACGGGAGGGGAAAAACCAGCATCCTCGAATCCGTGGCGGTTTTGGCGAGACTGCGCTCTTTCCGCACGGCGGCCCTCCGTGACCTGACCCGCCACGGCGCGCCGGGCTGGAGGGTGGAGGGCGCGTGGGCGGACGAGGCGGGACCGGTGCACCTGGCGGGGATCTGGCGGGGCGAGGGAAGGGAGCTGGAGGTCGATGGCCGTGCGGGCGCCACCATGGAGGAATTCTGGGGAAGGGCCCTGGCGGTGGTCGCGCATGGGGCGGACACCACCATGCTGGATGGGGGGGCCGGCGAGCGCCGTGCGGGGTTTGACCTTTTGTTGGCGGAACTGGAGCCGCACCGGCTGGCCGACTTGCGCCGACTCAAGGAGGTCGCACGGCAGCGCAGCGCCCTCCTGCGAAATCCGAAGCCATCCCGGGACGAGTGGGAGGCATGGACCGCACAACTGGCCGAGCTTGGGGAGATTCTCCGGCCCGCACGCGAATCCCTCGCGGGAGTCCTGTTGCCCCATTTGGCAAAAGCCCATCGTGACCTGGCGGCCGACACGGAGAAGTTTTCCGTGCAGTATCAACCAGCTGACCCCGTCCCGCCCAGGGGGCCGCAGCGGGACCGGTTGTGGGAACGGGAGCGCGAGCGCGGCCTCAATCTGGCCGGCCCGCAAAAAGACGACTGGGAATTCCGCCTCGCCGGAAAAAGCCTCGCCAAATTCGGGTCCGAAGGGCAACGCCGGACGGGGTGTCTGGCTGTTCGGTTGGCCGAGCTCGGTTTGATCCGGGAAAAGCGCCGGCGGGCCCCGGTCCTGCTGGTCGATGACGCCCTCAAGGAGCTGGATACCGCCCGGCGCGAGGCCTTTTGGAGGGCGGTGCCGGAGACGACCCAGGTGTTGTACGCCAGCGCCCACGACCGGCCGGGCGGGAGGAGCGGTTCGTGGGTTATTCTGGAGATCTCCCCCGGATCGGCACGGCCATCCGTCTCCTGAGCCTTGCCAAGGCGGCGGCGGAACCGATACGCTCCTCGCCCGTTGGAACACAAAATTTGTAAGGAGCTAAGCCATGGCCACTGAAGTCGGACCCGTCAAAACTGTCGAAGCCCCCCCGTTGCGCCCCCTCCGCCTGCCCAACCGCCTGGCCCCAACCCCGCCCCGTGGGCCCAAATACCCGGTAAAGGTGAAAGACGCCGCCGGCCAGGAGGTGACGCTGGCTGATCCGGTGATGACCCGGGCTTTGGTGGCCCTGATGGACACGCATGCGGTGATCGGGGGCGCGGCCTGCCACTGGGGCGGGCCAGCGGCGCTGGCCGAGACCATGTCGGCGATTCACGGGATCATGTTTGCGGCGAAGGGCCGGCCCTGGCACGACGCCTACCACTTCGTCAACGATGCCGGCCACACGGAAAACGGCGTGTACGCGCTGCGGGCACAGTACGGGTTCGACGGCATAACCTTCGACGACCTGAAGAAATTCCGCAGCATCGGGAGCAAGTTGACCGGCCACGGGGAAAGCCACTTGAATCCCGAGGGCGTTTTCATCAGCAACGGGCCGCTTGGATCGGGGATTCCGGTGGCCCAGGGGCTGGCGCTCGGGGACCGGCTGGCGAAGCGCGACCGCCTGACCTTTTGCGTGATTTCCGACGGAGCCTGCATGGAAGGCGAGGCCAAGGAGGCCCTTGCGGCCATTCCCGGGCTCGCCGGGCGGGGAGAGCTGAACCCGTTCGTGCTCGTTGTTTCCGACAACGACACCAAGCTTTCCGGGCGGATTTCGAAGGACAGCTTCCCGATGGAGCCCTCGTTCGCCTCCCTGGCGCCGCTGGGCTGGAACGTTCGTCATGTTCACGAGGGGCAGAATCTGGAAAAGGTTTACCTGGCGGTGGAACAGGCGGTGGCGGAGGCGAAAGGCGAACCGCGCCGCCCGGTCTGTCTCTGGGTGAAAACCATCAAGGGTTTTGGCGTGAAGGAGACCGAACAGAGCTCCTCGGGGGGACACGGGTTTCCGCTGAAAGACGGCGAAAAGATCGTGGAGTTTGTGAACGAGATCACCGGCGGCAGGACGCCGCCGGATCTGGCCGCATGGGCCCAGGCACTGCGCAAGGCGTGGGAAGAGAAACAGGCCGCCAAAAAGAATTCCCCGGCAACGGCCGCCGCGCCGGTGAAAAAGGAAAAGGTCCAGGCGGGTTTTTCCCGCGCCATGACCCAAGCCGCCCAGGAAGGGCTTCCGGTGGTTTCGGTCAGCGCAGACCTGGCCGGATCCACCGGGGTGGCGGCGTTCCAGAAGGCGGTGCCGGGCCGCTCGTTCGACATCGGCGTGGCCGAGGCGAACATGATCAGCACCTGCACGGGGCTGGCGAAAACAGGTTTCCTGCCGGTGGCGGACACCTTCTCCCAGTTCGGCAGCACCAAGGGAAACCTGCCGCTGATCATGGCGGCGCTGTCGCAGGGGCCGGTGGTGGGGGCCTTTACCCATGCCGGATTCCAGGACGCGGCGGACGGCGCCTCGCATGAGGCGACGACCTACCTGGCGGCGGTTTCCTCCATTCCGCACACCCTGGCGATTTCCCCCTGCTGTTCGGATCAGGCCTACGGTCTGATGCTGGAGGCCTTCCGGCGGATGGCGAAGGAGCGTCAGGCGGGGCAGGACGGGGAAAATGCGATCTTCTTTGCGGGCCGGGAGGACTTCCCGGCTCGGATCGGGGATCGCCCCAACGGCTATGCGTGGGGCAAGGCGGAGGTTCTTCGACCGGGCAAGGATGCGGCCATCGTGGCCTGTGGGCCGATGGTGCCGCTGGCGCTGGAGGCGGCGGAGTTGCTGGCCAAGGAGGGAAAACAGGCGGCGGTCATCGACAACCCCTTTGTGAACCGTCCGGATCTGCCGACAATTTCCCCGGTTTTGGGAGAGGCGGGCGGCAGGCTGGTGACTGCGGAGGACCATCAGATTGTCGGCGGCATGGGGGCGATGCTGGTCCATGCGCTCAACCTTGCGGGAATCGCTGTGAAGAGCGCCGCGATCGGGATGAAGGGGGAGTTCGGCCGCTCCGCCTACAGCGCCCGCGAACTGTACGACCATTTCGAAATGGGACCGCGGGACATCGCCGAGGCTGTGCGGAAGCTTTGCCGTTGAGACGGCTGGCCGGGGCGGCGGGCTTGTGGCTGGCGCTGCTGGCCAGTGGCTGGGCCGGGTTGCAGGTGTACATCCTGGAGCCGGCCCGGGAGGATGAGGCCGAGGAGCTGGTGTTGGTGGAACGGGAATCAAGGCGGGACGGGACAGCCGTGTTGGTGGAGCCGGGGGGCCTGGAAAGACGAGTCCCGGAAAAAAGAATCCTCGCGCGCGTGACCCCTGCTCCCGGGCCCGGGGAAAAAACCAACCGCGAAACCGCGGTGGCGGCGATCAATGCCCTGCTGGAAGCCAAGGCCAGGGCCGCCGCGCTGGAAAGGACCCTCCAGGAGGAAGTGGAAAAATGGAAAAAGGTTTTGGATGCAATGCCTGGGCAGAAAAACGGGGAAAGCCTGGCCAAGGCGCGCGCCGAACTGGACGAATTTTTGGGCCACGGCCTGCCCCAGTCGCACAGCCCGACGTTTACCTACACGGAGGAGGAGCTGAAGCAGCGGCTTGCGGTTTTTGCCGAGGCCCGGAGCCGGTTTCCCTCGCTGCAGGAGGAAATTGACCAAAGGTCCGAGCCTTGGCGCCTCGAGAAGGCGGAAATGGATGCCGGAAAAAAGAAGCTGGAGGGAAGGTGGCTGGATCCGGAGGAATGGGAGCGCGAGAAGGGGGCCCGGCAAAAAGCGGCCCGGGAGGCCTTTCTCGCCAAACTGGAAATTCCCGAGACGTCCTCCGTTCTGGTCAGCCAGGGAATTCTGCTCGCCTTTGTGGCGGCGGGGTTGCTTGGGGCTTTTTTGGGGGCCAGCTTTCTTTTCCATGGTGTTTTGGAGATCGGCCGGCACCGGGCCTGGTGGAAGGGGACAGGATGGATCTTGGCGGGTTTGGCCCTGGTGGCGGTGCTGGTTCGCGCCGCCGGCCTGGCCACGAGCGAGCCGGCGAACCTGGAGACGGAGGGACCCGGGGACGCGGCGGCGGTGGAGGAGCTTTTCTGGCGGTATGCCGGCGAGAAAAAACCCTTTCCCCGGGAGTTGAGGATTGGCTCGGCGGATCTCAACGCCTGGTTTGGAAAGAGACTGCGGTTCTCCGCGCCGAAAGTGACGGAAATCCTGGTCCTCTCGGCCGAGAGCTGGAAACTGGGGATGCAGGACGGGTGCCTGCGGCTGGACCGGACGGGAAAGCTCCTCGGGCGAAAGTTTGTTCTCCGCCACGAGATGACTTTTCATCGGTCCGAGCAGGGGGAGGACGTTTACCGGATCGAGGCGACCTTGGGAAAATTGCCCCTGCCGCCGGCCCTGGTGATCCGCTCCTGGAACCAGTGGACCGGGAGCATCGTCAAAATGACTGCCGCCATCGGCGCCGCGGAGCACCTCTCCCTGGAGCGGATCGAAAATGGGGCGGCAGTTTTTTCCGGCAACTAAAAGCGGGTCCGCTTTCCGGCCGGGTGGGGGCCGGGAGGTTTTGGTGTGGGGGGTTGAAAAAACTTCCGCTCCTGCAAGAATGCCATGAAGGAGGTCTTTGATTTATGGCAAAAAAAGGATCGGAATGGGCCGGGCGAATCAAGGGGGAAGTTCAGAAGGCTATCATCGGGCAGGATGTCGTCATCGAGAGGCTTCTGGTTGCGTTGTTGTCCAACGGGCACGTCTTGCTGGAGGGGTTGCCGGGGCTTGCCAAGACCCTGCTGATCAAAAGCCTCGGGGCGGCCATGGGCTTGGAGTTCGAGAGAATCCAGTTCACCCCCGACCTTCTTCCCAGCGACGTGGTTGGCACGATGGTGTTCCAGCCCAAGGAAGGAAGCTTTCGCGTCCACAAGGGGCCCGTCTTTGCCAATCTGGTTCTTGCGGACGAGATCAACCGGGCGCCCGCCAAGGTGCAAAGCGCCCTTTTGGAAGCGATGCAGGAGCGCCAGGTGACGATTGGCGGCGAAACGCACCATCTGCCCCGGCCCTTTCTGGTGATGGCCACGCAGAATCCGCTCGAGCAGGAGGGCACCTATCCGCTGCCCGAGGCCCAGACCGACCGGTTTCTTTTCAAGCTGCTGGTGGATTATCCGTCCGAACAGGAAGAGCGGGCCATGATGGATCGCTGGGGCCAACTGACCCAGCAGCCAAAACTCGAGTCCGTCTCCTCCGGGGAGGAGTTGCTCGCCCTTCGTGACCAGGTGGACAACGTGCACCTCAGTCCTCCCCTGCAGGCCTACATGCTGGCGCTGGTCCGCGCGACGCGTGAAGCGGCGGCCGGATCCAACGGCTCGGCCGGGGCCTCCAAGGTGCTTTCGTACGGGGCGAGCCCCCGTGCCTCGCTGACGCTGGTGCAGGCGACGCGCGCCCTGGCGTGGTTGCATGGCATGGATCACGGCACGCCGGAACTGGTGCAGAATGTGTTCCTCGATGCCCTCCGTCACCGCGTGGGTCTGACCTACGAGGCTGAGGCGGAGGAGACGACCACCGACGAAATCCTGCGCGGCGTGCTGGAGCGCGTGCCGGTCCCTGCCGGGTATTAAGGAGGGGATGGGGGAGGCCTGCGGATGACAACCCTGACCGGCTCCGGGCAAGCGGCCCGCAAGGCCCCGCTGGCCATGCTTCGTCGGCTGGAGTGGCGCGTCCGCATGGCGGCGGATTCCTTTCTCGGGGGAGAGTACCGCTCCGCGTTCCGTGGCCGGGGCCGGGAGTTCGACCAGGTGGTCAAATACGAATACGGCGACGACATCCGCGACGTCGATTGGAACGTTTCGGCGCGGCTGGGAGAACTGTATCGGAAAAAGTTTATCGAAGAGCGGGAGCTCACGGTGATTCTCCTGCTGGAAGACACTCCCTCCCTTCAGTTTGGTTCCGGCAGCCGGACGAAGCGGGAGGCCCTGCTGGAGGTTGCCGGCCTGTTCGCCCTGACGGCCGCCGGCAACCGCGACCGGGTGGGCTTTTGGCACGCCACCCCGACAGGACACGAAGTCCGGCAGCCGGTACGCGGCCGGGTGAACATTGTGCGGACGGCCGCCACCCTGTTGGGGCAACCGGTTCCGAAGCTGGAGGACGGGGCGGAGGTGGAGGTGGATTGGAAACTTTTTTTCCATGCGTTTCCGCGGCACAGCGTGGTGCTTTGGCTCGGGGATTTCCCCCCGCGAACCCCCGGGGCGGGCTGGGCGGCGCTGAAAAAGAGGTATGAGATGATCGGGGTGCGGGTGGATGATCCCTGGGACCTTGAGCTGCCCGCGGCGGGAATTCTTCCGGCGGTGGATCCCGAGACCGGGGAGGTGCTGGCCTTCGACACCGGAACCTACGAAAGCCAAAGCCGGCACGACGTCTGGAAAAAGGAAAGGGAGGAGGCATGGGAAGAGTGGTTTCCCAGTCCCCTCCAGCGTCTAACCGTCAGCACGGAAGGCGATCTTCTCGATCCGCTGGTGGCCTTCTTCAAGAGGCGGATGAAGGGAGTCCGAAAGTGAATCCCGCCCCGACTTTTCTTCCCGGGGGATGGACTTTGGCCGATCCGCTTTGGCTTTTGGCGCTGCTGCTTTTGCCGTTGGCCGCTTGGTGGAGAAACCGGCGACCGCGCCCCGTGCTGGTCATTCCCCGGGTGGCGCGTTGGGCCGGGGCCCCGGCGGTTTCCCTGGGGCGCATGCCCTCCCTTTTGGCGGCCCTCGGTTTCGCGGTGTTGGTGATAGCGCTCGCGCGACCGCAGCAGCTGAAGGAGAAAAAACAGGTCCGGCAAAAGGGCTACGACATCATGCTGGCGATCGACCTTTCCCCCAGCATGTTGGCGGAGGATTACGAGGGAGCGCTGGGAAGGATCAACCGCCTGCAGGCGATCCAGCCGATCGTGGAGGCGTTCATCCTGAAAAGGCCCACCGACCGCATCGGCGTGGTGGTCTATGGGGGCCGCGCCTACACACTTTCCCCGCTGACCTTCGATCACGATTGGCTCGCCCGTCAGATCCAACGTCTCAAGATCGGCCTGGTGGAGGATGCCACGGCGGTGGGGGATGGATTGGGCTTGGCCGTGACCCGCCTGGAGCAGGCGGAAAAGGACAAGGGCGGACAACGCAAGGGGGCTTTCGTGATCCTCCTGACAGATGGCTCGAACAACAGCGGGGTATTGGCCCCTTTGCAGGCAGCGGAACTGGCGCGGAATCGGGGAATTCCTGTCTACACCATCGGGGCAGGCCGGCCGGGGATCGTGCCGATGCCGGTGGTGGACAATGCGGGACGAAAGTTGGGGTATCGGCAGGCGGTTTCCGACCTGGATGAGGGAACCCTTCAGCAGATTGCCTCCATCACGGACGGCAAGTTTTTCCGGGCGATGGATGTGGGAACGGCCGAGACGGCCTTTGCCGCCATCGACAAACGGCAGCGTGTCGAGTTCAGCGCCAAGGCGCAGATCCGGGCCGACGAATGGTATCCGGTCTTTGCGGCACCGGGGCTGGCGATTTTCTTTGCGGGATTGGCATTGGCCCGGCCGGGACGGTGGGGGGCGGTGGCATGAACTCTCTTTTTGGCATTCATTGGGAGCAGCCGTGGATTCTGGCACTGGTCCCCGTCGCCCTGTTTTTGGCCTGGGCCCTCTTTCGCGGAACAACCGGCATGAGCGGCGGTTTGCGCCTTCCCAGGGTTCTGCGGCGCTGGGCGGGGGCACGGGCAGTGACCGACCGGCCGGCGGCGAAACGGCGGGCTTCGGGAACATGGCTTGGACTGGGGAGTGCGCTGGTTCTGGTGGCCCTGGCAAGGCCCCAATGGGGAACCCTTGAGGAGACGGTCTTCGACCAGTCGCGGGAGGTTCTCATCGCTCTGGATCTTTCCGCGAGCATGCTGGCGGAGGACGTCAAGCCGACCCGGCTGGCCCGGGCCAAGCTTCTCATCGGGGCGCTGCTGGACGAGCTGCAGGGAGAGCGGGTGGGCCTGGCGGTTTTTGCCGGGACGGCTTTTCTGCAGGTTCCGATGAGCTCCGACTATGAGATCATGAGGGACATCCTCACGGGGCTGGACCCATCCTATCTTCCCCAGGCCGGAACGGATTACGCCGGAATGCTGCGGGTGGCCAACGAGGCGTTCGGCCAAAGCACGGCGGCGGACCGCTTTCTGATCGTGTTGAGCGACGGGGAGGCCCATGACCCGGACTGGCGCCGGGCCCTGGAAGATTTAAAGAAAAAGGAAGTGAAGGTGATTTCCCTGGGCATTGGGACCGCAGCCGGCGGGCTTGTGCCCGACGGCCAGGGAGGCGTCATCAAGGACGGGCGTGGTGCCGCGGTATTGTCGAAGCTGGAACCCGCCACCTTGGAGGAGTTGGCGCAGGCCACCGGCGGGGTTTACCGCGAGGCATCCAACTGGGTGGATCTGGCAGAGCTGATCCAGGAAACGGTGGCGCAGGGAAAGACCGGCGACTTTTCCAAGACGCGGGATGTGAGAATGGCGGAGAGGTTCCAGTGGTTCCTGGCTCCCGGGATTTTGCTGCTGGCCCTGAGTTTCGCGCTGGAAATCCCCTCCTTGCCGACCCGGCGGCGGTTGGCCCTGGGGACGACCACCGCCGGCGCGCCGTTGCCGTTGCCCCTGGAAAAGAAAACCACTCGGCTGGTTTCCAGGGAGGGGCCGCTGGTGCTGGCCAGGAAGCCATGAAGCGTCTGCCCGTGACCATCCTTGCAGCGGCCCTTTTTTGTCTGCCCCCGGCCTTGCCTGCGGCGAACCGTCCGGGATCCGCATCGGCCCAGCCGGACCTTTCCGGCCCTCTGCGGGAGACGGTGGCAAAATTGGCCGAAAAGGAAAAACGCCCGGCCGGGGATTACGCCAGGATGGCCGAGGAGACAATCACCTTCGGGGCCAGCCCGGAAGCCGTCGCCCAGCTCAACGGGAAAACTCCGGATGCGCAGGATCCCCACCGGCCCTTCCGCAACATGGTGAACGATGCCCTCAGCGGGGTGGATGAGGGCGAACGGCTCGATCCGAAGGCCGCCAACTGGCCGGAACTTCGGGAAAAACTGAAAAAACTGCAGCCTCCGGCCCCGCCCCCTTCCCAAGGTGGCTCGAAAAAAGACAAAAAAGACCAAGGAAAAGACAAGCAAAAGCAGCAAAAGGGCTCCGGAAAGGACCAGCAACCGCAGCAATCCGGCGGAGGACAAAAATCCGATCAGCAGGAGGGAGGAGAGGGCAAGGAGGGGGAGGGGGACTCGCAAGGCCCCCCTTCCCAAGGACAAGCGGGCAAGGGAGACAAAAAAGGCGGGCAAAAGGAAGGCGACTCGGAGGGCCCGGGGCAACAGAACCAGGAACGGGAAGACGGCGGCAAGGATCCGAACCAAATTCGGGACTTCAGCACAAGCAAGGCCGGGGAGGGTCAGATAAAAGAGCGCGGCCGCAATGAGGAAATGAAAGGCTTGGAGGATGAAAAAGCCGGCTTTGGAAGCCTTGGGCAGGAAAGGAAGGATGCAAAGGAGCAGCCAGGCATGGCGGCCGGGCAGGGCGGGGAGAAGCAGCAGGAGCAGCAAGCGCTTCCCGGGATGCGCGTGGTGGGCGGAGGTTCCGGGAAAAAGGCCAACGACAAAACCTCCGACCCGATGACCCTGGAGGCGATGTCCCGGCTTGAGCAGGTGAAACAGTCGGACAGCCCCGCGATTTTACAGCAGCGGCTGCAGCCCCAGGAACAGCGTCCTCAACCCTCCTCCCTGGGAAAACCATGGTGATGAAACATCTCCGGGCATTCACCGTCGGTTTGTTCGTGGCCGGCTTGCTGTCGGCCGCGAGTGCCCAGACGGTCCAATGGAACAGCCCGGGCCCGGTGGCTCCCAACAGCGTGGCCCAGCTGGAGCTGGTGTTCACGGACTGCCAGCCGCAGGGAAACGTGAGACTTCCCCTGGTTAACGGACTCCAGGTCCTCGGCCAGCCGGGCCGGGCAACCAGTTTTTCCATGATCAATTTCCAAACCAGCTCCTCCACCATCCTCAGCTATGCGATTCAGGTGAATCAAGGCGGGCGGATCCAGATCCCCGCCTTCGAAGTCCAAACGGACAAAGGAAAAAAAACGGTGCCCGCGCTGGCGTTGGATGCGGTGGCCGCGGCTCCTCCCCGGCAGCAAGCGACCCCGTCTCCCCTTCCCTTCCCCCAGGGTTTCTTCCAAAACCAGCCACCGGCGGGCGCCGCGCCCGCGGTGCCGGCGAGCGCGGTGCAGGCGGAAGCGCAGGCGGAACCGCGGAACCCCTTTTTGGGGGAGGTCTTTGATGTGAACTATCGTGTGATGATGGGACCGGGGCGAAGCGGGCGGGTGAAAACCACGCCCCTATGGGATGTGCAGAACTTTACGGCGGAGGCTTGGGACCGGGGCCAGCAGATCGGGCCGGGGGGAAGCCAGGGTCTCCAGTTCCATACCCGGGCGATGCTTCCCAAGGCGGGGAAGTTTGACCTTCCCGCAATCCGGCAAAAGCTTGATATCGACACACCGATGGGTGGGCGTTCCTTTTTCTTCACCGCACCCGGCTCCGCGGAGGTTGAGGTCTCCACCGATCCCGTTCCCCTGGATGTTCAACCGTTGCCTGCCGGGGCCCCAGCGGAATTCAAGGGGGCGGTGGGGCAATTCACCCTTGAGTCCGCCCTGATTCCCGATCAGGTAAACGAAGGGGAGCCGATCACCTGGACGCTGAGCCTCAAGGGGACGGGCAACTGGCCGATGGGCGTGGAGCTGCC
>DFCD01000084.1:5436-9191 GCA_002366885.1 Verrucomicrobia bacterium UBA3063 | reverse complement strand
GCAGATTTTCACGGGCGGACTGGTGGAGGACCTTGTGCTGATTCCGACCGAGGCGGGGGAATACGACCTTCCCTCCGTCAGGTTTGTCTACTTTGATCCCAAAAAGAAGGCCTACGAGACCATCGAGGCGAAACCGCCCAAGATCGTCGTGCGAAAGCAGGGAACCCTCCGTGCCTCCGGGCCCGCCCAGGTGACGATCGCGCCCGCCGGCACGCCGTCCCAAAAACAGGGCGGGGGACCCGGATGGGGAGGTTTTGGATCCGGGCGGCAGGCCAAGGCGCTCCAATACGGGACGCCGGCGCTCCCACGGGAACCGCTGGAGGGAACGGGTTTTGGTGCGGGACCGATCCCGGGAGGGTGGATCCGGTTTCTTGCGGTCCTGCCATGGCTGGTTTTGACGGGAGTCTGGTGGTACTGGGCGCGCAAGCGGTCGGTCCTGACCGATCCGGAACGGACCCGAAAGGAGGCGTTGCAGTCGTGGAAATCCTCCGTGGAGCATCTGCGGACGGAATCGGCCAACCCGGAAGCCCGAGAAAAAAGCCTGCTGATCTGGCAAAAGGCGGTCGCGGCGACGCTAGGAGTGGATGCGGCCACGCCGGCCTGGCCGGAGATTTCCGCGGCCACCGAATCCCTGCAGGAAAACGAGCGGGCGGATCTGCAAAAGTGCTGGCTGGATTCGGATCAGGCGCTGTACGGGCGCCATCCGAGTCTCCAGGGCGACTGGTGTGAGCGGGCGGCCGCGCTGGCCGGACGGATTGACCTGCCGGCCTTAAAAATCTGGGAACCCTTGCGGCCCAGAAACCTTTTGCCCTGGCTTGGTGCTTTGTTGATCCTGGCCCTTCTCCCGCGATGCGATGCCGGGGAGACGAACGCGGCTACGGCGGCTCCCCAAGCCGGGGATCCTGTCCGGCTTTATCGTGAAGGAAGTTTTGAGAAGGCCGGGCAGATCTGGGGAGAGGCGGTTCGCAAAAACATGACCGATCCTGTTTCCCGGAACAACCTCGGCCTCGCTTGGTTCCAGATCGGTGACAAGGAGAGGGCCCTGGCGAACGGGCTCTCCGCTTATCTTGTTTCCCCGCAAACCGCGACGGTGGATTGGAATCTGATGATTTTTGCGGAAGCGGCCGATCAGCTGGATCCGGCAATCCGGCGGCTCTTCGAGGACACTTGGGCCAGCCGGATGACTTCCCGGGCCGGGGTCTTCACCTGGCAACTCTTCCTAGTGGCCGGCAGCGCGGCGACCGCGGTGGGAGTCGGGCTCTGGTTGGCTTCCGGCTACTTTGTGTGGCGGAGAAGATTGTTTTTCCGGGTGGGGTCGGGGGTGGTGTTGTTGGGGGCCGCGCTGGCATTTGTGGCCGGATCGGCCCTGGGTGTTTACGGCAGATTGTCCGACCGCGCCGCGGTGATGATTGTGGATGTTGTGCCACTGCGGTCGGTGCCGACGGAAGTCGAAACGCAGGTCGAAAAGGCCTATCCACCGGGTTCCCTTGCCCACCGGGAAAAGGAATTTCTAGGCTGGAGCAAGGTTCGCATGCCCAACCAGGACGCCGGCTGGATCCGGACCGAGAATCTGGTGCCACTGTACTAGGACTGGATTTCGGAACCTGCGCGACGGAGCGCGCTAGGAGCAGGGGTAATTTTTACCATGCCAAAATGGCCCATCTTATTTGGGACATTCTAAAAAATGCGTCAAACAGTCCCCAATCAATTTCTGGGCATGTTTTTATGGTCTTATCATTCAACGGGTTAAATATTCTGAATTTTGGCAAGAATTATGCATCCCAAGAAATGGTGAAAGCCAACTAAAGAAAGGAGAACCACCTGATGAAAAACAACTGTGAAAGCAATATGATCCTGGCGACCGGGGCGGGGAACGGGGGCGGTTTCGGGTTCCTGATGAGCGAACTCGACCGTTTCTTTGATTTTCCCGCGACCACGGCCTCCAGCCGCACTTGGAATCCCATCACTGCCCATGCGACGGAATCCGGCTACCGGTATGACCTCGAGTTGCCCGGCCTGAAAAAAGACGGGCTCAAAGTCACCTTGGCGGACGGAGTCCTCGCGGTGAAGGGTCAGAAACGGATCTTCCGCGGTGGCGCGGAAACCTTGGTGGAGGTTGAGCGGTCGCTTCTTGTGCCCGAGGATGTGGATCCAGAAAAGATCCGCGCCCGGTACGAGGACGGCGTTCTCACGTTGGAGATTTCCAAGCGTGAGGAGGCCAAGCCGAAGACCATCCAGGTCCAGGTCGACTAACCGCTCGCAATTTGTCCCAGCCGGGGCGTGAACAAGCCCCGGGTGGGGCTTGTTTCGTTCGCCCTCTATGAAAGATTCACAGGCGTTGATGGCCAACCTCTCCAAACTCCAGGAAGAGCTTGAGGGATATTGCGGTCTCGGCATGTACGACGAGGCCCTCTGCGTGCTCGACTCGATCCGTGCCAAGGGACAGGAGGAAGTCACCCTGTCCTTTCTGCGTACCCGAATTCTCCGCGCCGCGGGGCGTTACGCAGAAATGCGCCAGACCGCCGAGCTTCTGCGGGAGCGTTGCCCCAACGAGCCTGAGGCCTGGGTTTCTTTGGCCGATGCCATGCGGCAAAGTGGTTCCATCCAGCAGGGGCGAATCGTCCTGCAGGAAGCGGAAAAGAAATTCCCGCAGAATCCCCACATCAAATTCCAGCTGGGCTGCTATCACTGCCTTCTCCGGGAACTGGACAAGGCACGCATCTATGTCCAGGCGGCCATTGCGATTGACCGGGCCTGGGCCGAGGCCGCCCAATCCGACGCCGATCTGGCTCCTCTTCGGAAAAAATCGTAGGCTTGGGAATGGGCCCGCGATCCCCTCGCCAAGGCGGGGTGTTTCCCTTCCTCCTGGCTTTTCCCGTTCTGGTATGGGCGGTGGGCTGTTTTCCGGCCCGGCCCGATCTGGAAGGCAAGGCCGAGCACCCGGTTGAAGTCCGGCTCCCGGCCAACCCGTCGACGGGATACCGCTGGACCCTGGATCCACCCCTGCAAAGCGGGCGGATTCTTTCGGAAACCTACGAGGGGAACCCCGGGGATCCGCGGGTTGGCGCTCCCGGGACGCAGATTCTCCAGGTGGTGTTTCCGCGGGAGGGAAGATTCAACCTCAAGCTTGCCTACCGTCGCATCTGGGAGCCCGCTTCCGTCCCGCCGGCCCAGACCACCAATCTCGTGGTGAAAATCCTGCCGGCAAAAGGAAGCCGCACTCTCATGGAAAGGCTTTTCTCCAAGGACTTTGCCCCGGAGTCCAACATTCCGCAGCCGGAGGAGGAGGAGCCGCAGACGACCGGGAGAAGGGTGGAGCTTCGCAAGCCCCGGTAGGGCCTCGCCCGGCGGAGGAAGATTGCCTACCGTGATCGGATGAAGGTCCTTGGCATCGACATCGGCGGCTCGGGAATCAAGGGAGCGCCGGTCGAGCTTCCCTCGGGGGAAATTCTCGAGGAGCACCTGCACCTGCCGACGCCCCGGCCCGCCACACCCGGCGCGATCACCGCGGCCATCAAAAAAGTGATCCGGCACTTCCGGTTTTCCGGGCCCGTGGGGGCGGGTTTTCCCGGGGTGGTGCGCCAAGGGGTGGTGGAAACGGCGGTGAACCTTTCGCCCGGTTGGGTGGGAAGGAATGCGGAAAAACTTTTCCGGCAGGCCAACCAACTTCCCTTTGCCGTGATCAACGATGCCGATGCCGCTGGCCTCGCCGAGATGGCCCATGGAGCGGGCAAAAAGGAAAAGGGCACCGTGGT
>DFCD01000084.1:826-5395 GCA_002366885.1 Verrucomicrobia bacterium UBA3063 | reverse complement strand
CCCAACACCGAGTTCGGCCATCTCACCCTGCGCGGGAAGGACGCCGAGACGCTCGCCAGCGCCAGGGCCAGGGAAGAGAACGACTGGAGCTGGAAAAAGTGGGGCAAACGGGTGAGGGAATATCTTCAGCTGGTCGACCGGCTGATCAACCCCGACCTGATCATTGTCGGTGGCGGCGTGAGCCAGAGGGCGGAGAAGTGGTTGCCGCGGGCGTCCCGGGGGGTGAAGGCAAAGGTGGTTCCGGCCAAACTCCACAACGAGGCGGGCATCGTCGGTGCGGCCATGGCCACGGTGCGTTGATCCAAAATCTCTTGCGGGGGAAAAGGTCGTGCGACCAAAATCTTAAACGGATACCCTTTCGCGTAGTCTGTCTTTTAAAAAACGGAGGGATAAGAAAAACATGCTCCGGGAAAAACCCAATTCTGGGAGCAAGATTGGGAGAAATAGCTTACACAGAGCTAGGTCTCTTTGTTTGAAAACATACAAACCGAAACAAACCCTTTCTTGGAACGAGAACTCTTTGCACATACCGGCGGTGACCTGTTCGACAGAAAGGCCCAATTTTCTGATGAACGCAATTATCAGTTTGGTACATCCCCGGGTATCAGCACGGTGGATCGCGCGGGAAGAGTTTTTGACAAGTTGAATCGGGTGATCACGATAGAGAACAGTTATTTCCGGGCAGTAGAGCACATCACCTTTCGATACAATTTGCGTCCACATCCAGCGATCGTAGGCGATGGCCATTCTTGAAGGGTATAATTTACATGCGGTTAAGGCCTCTTTTCGGAAAAGGGTGGCGGAGGAGGCGAAAGGGCTTCCAAATAGGTAGGCCGCCAAGGCGGCATCCCTGGGAATTAGCCTACAAAGGCTTGATTTTAGCCAATTGATTTTCCAGCAGGGCGCAAAAACTGGCTGTGAGAAATTTGATGGAATATTTTGGAACACCAAGGCGTTTGAACCAGCAAGTACAGCTGAAGAATTTTCTGAAATAACCTTAAAAAGTATCTGAAGGTGATGGGGCAGGTAGAGGTTGTCATCCTCAAGGATGGAAATGAATTCAGTTTGGGGTTGTTGGATTGCCCACAACCAATGTTGTTCCGGTGGGAGGTGGTCCTTTTTGTGGTGATACCGAATGGGCAACTCTGGGAATTCCTTGACAACTCCTGGATCGGGTTCCGGGGAGTTGTCGCTGATGAAGACCTCATCTGGAAGCCTCGTCTGTTTGGCTATGCTCTGCAAGGCTTGCCGGAGCATGGCCGGCCTCCGAAAAGTAATGACGACGACACCAACCCTCATATCAAACCTTGTTTTTTGCGCGACACCAAAGCCAGCGCATCTCAAAAGGACGATACTCGTTCAAGCTAAAGGCCTTTGCAAACCTGGGCCACCTTACGTTGGGCAAAGGAAAATCATCAATGGATCGAGCGACGGAGAGAGCCTCCTCAACTTCATGGGTTGGGCGGAATCTATTAATGAGACTACGTGCTTCCGGGCGAAGATAATCATGAAGTTCCACAAGAATATCGCAACCAAGTAAGGCGGGACACTTTTTGGGCTGAAGCAGGTCAACTTCATAGCCCTCGCAATCGGAAAAAATCAGGGTTTTACCCTTGGCGATTTCTCTGATGGTCTGATGCGTACAGATATTGCCAAGAATGATCTGGCCTTCCCGGTTGTTTTTTTTTGCAACCTCATGGCACGCATATCGCGAATGTGCGTCAATGTCAAAAGCGTAGACCTTGGCGTTGGGATTGGCTCTTGATAAACCAATAGCATAGTACCCTTCTGCACAGCCAACATCTATGATGGTTTGATAATCCTCAGACAAAATCTCCCGAAGAAATTTACTAATTTCCTGTTCGTAAGTCCCTAAGATCTGAGGCAGATAACAACCGTACACAGGTTTCGAGACAAATTTCATGCCAGCGAAAGGGCCGCGCAGAATCACCGACACCCCGTGTTTTCTGAGCAAAACACCCAAAATACAGCTGAATAAATATCTGTAGGCGTACCGGAATTTTATATAAAACCATCGCGGTGTAATTTTTCGCAAAGCGCGAAAAATTAGGGGAGAATGTGGCCAAGGATCTGATGACAAAGGGCTTATCAATGCAAAATAGGCTTTAGCGAAAAATGGGTCGAGTCCTTTTTCGGGGTCGCCTTTGGGGACGTGCACCGTTTTATTGGCTTCCCTTTCTAGAGACTGAGGGAGAGGCGCGCTTTTAAAACAGGCAAGAGCAATTTTTTGCCATGCCTGGGGGAATCACGACGAACGCACTTTTTGTGCCTCTGCATCAACAATCATCGAATCTTTTATTGGACTGAGTGAAACTGGATGGAGCCAGCATTTTTGGGGAAATATTTGCTCACTCCATTGGCACACCTGACTTTTCTTGTCCGAATGGTTTCATCCACCCGCGCTTGGCTCTTAGGAACGTGATCTCGGTTTAGGATCGGGTGGTGCAGATGGTAAAGAATGGCGCGGCCGTAGACGAATTTGCGGGGTCGGCCCAGGTGGTAGAGGCGGGAGCCGACATCGGAATCCTCGCCGAGACCCCAGCCCTCGTACTCCTCGTCCCAGCCATTGATCTTCAGAAGGTCTTGTTTCCATGCCGCCATGTTGCAGCCGATGATGCCGCGTTGGCCGGTGTCGCGACGGATCACCGGAAAGGGAAGGCGGAACCCCTTGGCGGCACCGCTCAATTTTCCGGCCAAAAACAGCCGGCATCCCGGGACTTTCCGGCCGGGCGCGAGTGCGGCGGATGCCGCCTCGTTGAGATAACAGCGCCTGCCCTGGACCCAGAATCCGGCCTCGGCCAAGGCGGCGTGGTCTTCCACGTAGCGGGGATGGGGAATGCAGTCGGCATCGGTGAGGACCAGATAATCGCCCCGGGCCGCCGCCAGACAGCGGTTCAGGATGATGTTTTTGCGAAAGCCTTTGTCCTCATGCCAGATGTGGCGGGCGGGGCAGGGCAGGGTGGGGAGGAGTCTTGCGATCAGGGCGCGGGTGTCGGACCCGGAGCCATCATCGGCGATGAGGATTTCCCCCGGGGGGCGCGTCTGGTGCCGGAAGCCGGCCAGGCAAAGTTCCAGCGGCCGGAGGTGGTTGTAGGTGCTGACGACAACGGTGATGCGGGAGGGGTCAATCATGGGATCGGTTGGTTCAGGTGGGGCGGGATCGATGGATTCCGCCCGAATCGAGTTTAGGCGACCGCAGCGAGACCGACCCATCTGTTTTTTGGTGGAAAAAACTCAAGAGACGGATGCCAAGTCTTTCACCTTTTGTTCGAGGACGGAAAGGTGGGCTTCCGGGTCGAGCGGTTTGCCAGTTGCCTGCCGGATGAGGTCGCCGGCGAGGGAACGACGGCCATGGGCGTGGATCTTTTGGCGGAGCCAACCGAGGAGGGGTTGATAATCGCGCCGGTCGAGAGAGGCCGGCAGACCCGGCAGCTCCCGATGAGCGGCCTGCCAAAGGTGGGAGCTGGTGAGGTTCCCGAGGGTGTAGGTGGGGAAGTAGCCAAAACCGCCCAGCGACCAGTGGATGTCCTGAAGGCAGCCTCTGGCATCGTCGGGGACGCTGAGGCCAAGGAGTTTTTGGAAGAGTTCGTTCCAGGCGCCGGGCAGGTCGCGGACCTTGAGGTCGCCGGAAATGAGCCGGGTTTCGAGCTGGAAGCGGAGGAGGATGTGGAGGTCGTAGGTGACTTCATCGGCTTCGACGCGGATGAAGGAGCGCTCGACGGCGTTGGCGGCACGCCAGCACTGTTCCCAGTTGTGGCCGGCGAGGTCGGGAAAAGCCCGGGCGAGGTCGGGCCACCATGTCTTCCAGAAGGAGTGGCTGCGGCCGACGCGGTTTTCCCAGAGGCGGGACTGGGACTCGTGAATGCCGAGGGAGGCGGCTTGGCCGAGCGGGGTGCCGAGCTCACTTTCGGGAAGACCCTGGTCGTAGAGCCCGTGACCTGCTTCGTGGAGAACCCCGTAGAGGGAGACCATGAAGTCCGTTTCGTCATAGCGGGTGGTCATCCGGGTGTCCTGGGGCCCGAGGCCGGAGCAGAAGGGGTGGGTGCTGGTGTCGAGGCGGCCGGCGGCGGTGTCGAAACCGATTCTGGGAAGGAGGGCTTGGAGGAATTTTTCCTGATCCGGGCGAGGGTAGTGGCCGGCGAGTTGCTTGCGGGAGGGGTGGGCGGGGATGGTGAAGGCCTTTTCGGCGATGGTGACCAGGCGGGGCTGAAGTTTTTCGAAGAGGGCGGCGACCTCCCGGGTTTTCCAGCCCGGCTCGTAACCTTCGAGCAGGGCGTCATAGGGATGGTCGGCATATCCCCAAAGCTCGGTCATGCGGCGGGAGAGGGAGAGGAGTTTCTCCAGATGGGGGGCGAAGGAGTGGAAGTCGGATTTTTTCCTGGCCTCGACCCATGCGGCCCGGGCGAGGCCGCTGGCGCGCTCGTTTTCCTCCACAAGGTCGGAGGGGATCCTGGTGGCGCGGTGGTAATCGTGCCGCCAGCGGGCGAGGCAGGCGCCCTCCGGGCTGTCCATGGATGGCCGGGCGGATTCGCAGGCGGAGAGCCAATC
>DFCD01000084.1:0-795 GCA_002366885.1 Verrucomicrobia bacterium UBA3063 | reverse complement strand
TGGGACTTCGGGGGCAGAAGGGTTTCCTGGTCCCAGCCGAGGAGGCCGCCGGTGGCGCCGAGCAGGGCCAGCTCCCGTCCCCGGGCGCGCAGTTTTTGGTAGGTTTCCGGCAAAGCGGTCATTCAGGGATACTGGGACAAGAAAACATTCCATGGAATGTTGGAATGTTGTGAGAGGCGATGCGCTTCGCCGCGTCCAAACCGATCAGGGCGATTTCAATGCTTCTGCGGGGAGTAGGCCGCGGGTGATGAGCTTTCGGGCGAACTCGATCTGGCTGGGGGCGAGCTCGGCGGTGGGGGCCTTGGGAAGCGGGCCATCGAAAAGCTCGTAATTGAAAAGCTGGTGGGCGACTTCGGGAAAGCGGTCGGGGGGAAGGATCGGGACTGCCAGAGCCAGGCGGTTTTGGGGGTTGTCGTCGTTTTCGGGAATCACCGGCGGGCGTCCCTGGCCAAGCTTCACCTGGGCCTGGAAGCTGGTGATGCCTAGGTGTTGGGCGACATGGAAGTTATAGAGGAGGACTTCCCGGAGGGTGGCCTGGGCTTCCGTCGGGGCTTTGTCCCCGGAACGGCACAACTCTTCCAGCATTTCCCCCGGGGAGGCTTCCGCGTCGAAGGCCTGGGCCAGCCAAAAAAGCACCAGATAAAGCTGCATTTCCATCTCCCGGGGGGCCTGGAGTTGCTGGAGTGTGACGGGGTTGAGAAGGCGCTGCAGGTTTTCCTTGGCGACCTCGACCCGTCTCAGCTTGTCCATCCCTTGGGCGGCGGTCATGGAGGCGAGAATCAGGTTGTCGTCCGG
>DFCD01000087.1:2013-2634 GCA_002366885.1 Verrucomicrobia bacterium UBA3063 | reverse complement strand
CACCTGGGCTTCCACCGGGGCGAAAAGTCTCTCCAGGCGTGTCCTGGCCTCTTCCGGAAACACCGCGGCGGTGGAACTGAGCGCCCCCAGAAGCTGTCGAGAGCGCACCTCGTTGGAAATCGCCTGGTTGAGCCGTTCCCCGGAGAATCCCTGGGGGGACAGAAAATTGGCGGAAAAACGCTGGAACAGCTCGGGGTCGTAGGCTCCGTCCTTCAGGAAGAGCGGGTTTTTGCGGACCGACTCGAGGAGCTGTCCGGGCTGAGGCTCGATGCCCGCGCTCTCGGCCGCCTGGTCCTGCAGGAGGCGGATCCAGGTTTGGACGGCGAGAAAACGGTCATTGTCGGAGGGGATGCGTCCGGTTTCCAGGGTGACCTGCAAAAGGGTTTGGCGCTGGGCGGCGACCAGGTCGTTGAAGGAAAGTGTCCTTCCCCCGATTTTCCCCATTGTTCCCGCGGCCGGGTCGACCCCGTGCGGCGTCCAGTTGCCAAAGAAAATAAAGGAGATGGCAATCACGGCCAAAAGGATGAGGAGGAGACCCTTCAGCTTGTCGTGCAGATAGGTGATCATGGAGAGTTTTTGGCTTGTCGGGGGGGTGGGAGGAAAGACCAAAATCCGTCCATG
>DFCD01000087.1:0-1934 GCA_002366885.1 Verrucomicrobia bacterium UBA3063 | reverse complement strand
CTGTCCTACCAAAGGAAACAAATCGCCGAGGTTTCCCTGAAGGAACGGCCGGGGGTTGCCGAGGGCAGGAAAGCGCTGGAGGAGGGGAACATGGCGGAGGTGGTGGCCCGCTGGAAAGAGCCGGTGGGGCAGTTTCTCGGGGTGGACAATCCCTGGGTCCTGGAATGCGCCGGCGGGTTGGGGCAGGCTTATCTCGCCTTGGGACAGGTGGCGGAAGCGGAGACGCTTTATGGAAAAATGAAAAATGGCTACACCTCCGGGCCGGCTTCCTTGCGCGCCGAGATCGGGTTGGCGGTGGCCACCTCCGGGCGGGATACGGCCGGTCTTCTCGCCAAGCTGCAGGGGCTGGAAGGACAGTTAAAGGAGAGCCTTCGTCCGCTTCCGGCTGAGCGGGAGGCCTTGGCCGAGTTTTATTTTGCCCGCGGAGGGGCCTTGGAAAAAAGGGGGGAGCTCCAAAAAGCGCTGGACGATTATCTCCGGGTGAGCGTGCTGTATCCTGATCCCCCCTCCCTCGGACAGCGCTCCGCCCTGAAGGCGGAAGCCCTGCGGCAGGCCAACAAAGGCCTCGTCACGGAGTAATCCCTGATTTAATTTTCTCCCATGATTATCGCAAGGCGTCTTCTTTTTTTTCTTCCTTGGCTTCTGGTTTCCGTGGTCCAGGCCGCTGAAGCGGAGGTCCACCACGACAAATCCTTCTGGGGGCTCTTTCAGTTGTCCGCCCCGGTCAGTTATATCCTACTGATCGCCTCCATCCTCATCATGGGATATGCGATTGAAGGGGTGATCAAAGTCCGGCTCGGCAGGTTGGCGCCGCCGGCCGTGTATGCCCAGCTCAAGGACGCCTTTGTCTCCGGAAACTATCCCCAAGCCGTGCAAATTTGCGCGGCCAATCCCTGTTATCTCTCCCGCATTGTCCAGGCCGGGCTGGAAAAGCTTGGCCGTGGAAGGGACGCGACCGAAAAAGCCATGGGGGAGGTCATGGCCAAGGAGGTCAACGACCTGAAATCTAACGTCAATTACCTGTCCGTCATCGGGGTGGTTAGCCCGATGGTGGGGTTGACCGGCACGGTCATCGGCATGATGAAGGCTTTCGCCACGCTGGGTTCCTCCGGGGCTTCGGATCCCAGCAAGCTCTCCGCAAACATCTCGGAGGTTCTTTTTGCCACCGCCTTCGGTCTCTTTGTGGCCATTCCGGGATTCGTTCTCTACTATGTTTTCCGCAACCGGATCCAAACCGTGACCGTGGCCGTCGATCACCAGGTGGGCCATCTTTTCGACGATGTTCCCTTTGAACAGCTGACCGGCTACCGGGTACAGGATTATCTTGCCGAGGGTGCCGGCATGGTGGGGGGCGCCCCGGCTGCGGCTGCCTAGGAGGGCGTTGGGGAGGCCATGGCCGGCCACGGAAAAAAGTTCAGCGCCCACGCCGCGGGCGGAGAGGAGGAACCGGAATTTCAGGTCGCCCCGATGGTGGACGTCTTGCTGGTTTTGCTTATGTTCTTCACGGCGACCACCACCACCGAAGTCAAAAGCCAAATTGCCGACCTGACCCTGCCGGATGCTCAGGAGGCCAAGGACCGGGAAAAGGGGCAGGGCCAGTTCCTGATCAACATCAATAAATCTGGGGAAGTGGAAGCTCAAGGACAGAAGAAGCTGGGTGAAGCGGCTTTGGCGAACCTGATCAAACAAGACTACACGAACGTAAAAAAGCTGGATGCCAACGCCAGTTACCGGGTCCTCGTGCGGGCCGACAAGGATCTGGGTTGGGAAAAAACCAAGGTCGTTCTCAAGGCCGCTGCGGCGGCCGGCGTGGGAAACGTGGTTTTTGCCACCACCAAGGGAGGCAAGGGGTAGATCATGGCGGGCGGAGGTGGCGGCGGGGAGGGCGAGTTCGGGCTGCAGATTGCGCCCATGCTGGACGTGATGTTTGTGCT
>DFCD01000074.1:2241-6754 GCA_002366885.1 Verrucomicrobia bacterium UBA3063 | reverse complement strand
CTGCGAGGGCCGCCTGGGCCTTGGTCAGGATCTCCTTGGCTTGTTCGGGAGTGAGGTCGGGAACGGCTTCCGCCAGGTCGGTCTCGGTCGCCTCAACGAGGGCTTCCACAGTACTGAAACCGACCGAGGCGATTTTTTGGGCGAGGGGAACCTCGATGCCGAGAGCGGTAGCCAGGCTTTGCACGGCCTGTTCGAGTTTCTGTTCGAAGCCGACGACCTCGGTCTTGTCCTCCTCGACGTCAATGTGCCAACCGGTGAGACGGCTGGCGAGGCGGGCGTTATGGCCCTTGCGACCGATGGCGAGGGAGAGGTTTTCGACATCCACCAAGGCGCGGACGCGGTGACTGGTTTCATCGATTTCGATCTTGCGGAGTTTGGCGGGTTTCAGCGCCTCGATGACGAGCTCATGGATGTTGGGCGACCAGCGGAAGAGGTCGACCTTCTCGTTGTTCAGCTCGCGGACGATGTTCTTCACGCGGGAACCGCGGATGCCGACGCAGGCGCCGACCGGATCGACCTTTTCGACATCCGACCAGACGGCGATCTTGGTGCGGAAGCCTGGCTCCCGGGCGAGCGACTTGATCTGGACGACACCGTCGGCGAGCTCGGCCACCTCAAGGGCGAGAAGGCGACGGACAAAATCGGGGCTGGCTCGGGAAAGGATGATCTCGGGCCCGCGGGCGCCCTGCTGGACGGCGAGGACCAAGGCCCGGATGCGTTCGCCCGGGGTGTATTCCTCGGTGGGGACACGCTCCCGCGCCGGCATGATGCCCTCGAACTTCCCGAGATCGATGACCACGTCGGCGCGGTCAAAACGGCGGACGGTCCCGGCGACAATGTCGCCCACGCGACCCTGGAACTCCTCCAGGATCATGGTTTTCTCAATGGAGCGGAGATTCTGGTTCATCGCCTGCTTGAATACCTGGGCGGCGATGCGACCGAACTGCCGGGCATCCAGCTCAATCTCGACAAGGTCGCCGAGGCGGGCGGAAGGATTCACCGAGCGGGCCTTGACGATGGAGATTTCCTCCGGATTGGGGCGGGCGCGGTCGGTGGCCTTGAGCTTGGCGAACATCTGGATTTTCCCGCTTTTGGAATCAAGGGCGACGCGGATTTCGGTCTCGGGCGGATAGGTTTTATGGGCGGCGGTGACAAGGGCGTTTTCAATAACGGAGGCCATCACCTTGCGGCTAATGCCCTTCTCCTTTTCCATGTAATCGAGTACCGTGAGGAAGTCTTGAGTATTCATGTTATGTCCATTTTTGAGTTGGGGGAGAAGGCTTTCGGCGAAAAAAAGGGTGGAAACCGCTCGAGTTCCCACCCAACCACCGCCGAGAGTCAACTCAGTAAAATCATATCCAAAGGCGGAAAATGGTCAATCCGCGAAACCGGGAGTCCTTTTTATGCCTAAATCGTTGAAAGAAGCCAGAATCGGCCTGGTGGCCGGACGGGGTATTTATCCGAGATTGGTGCTCGAAGGGGCCCGTCGGGACGGGCAGGAACTGGTGGTGGCCGCGTTTGAGGGGGAAACGGAGGCTGCGGTGGCGTCCCGGGGGAGGCCGACCGGATGGTTGCGCGTGGGGCAACTGGGTGGGCTGGTTTCCTTTCTCAAGAAGCAGGGGGTCAACCGGGCAATCTTTGCCGGGCAGATCACGCCGAGGCGGCTTTACGACCTGAGACCGGACCTCAAGGCACTTTGGATCCTGGCGCAGATGAAGGAACGCAACGCGGCCACGCTTTTTGGTGCGGTCGTCAAGGAACTGGAGCGGGCGGGGATCCGGGTGCTTCCCGCGACGACTTTCCTGGAGGATCACCTGGCCAAGCCCGGCCTGATTGCCGGTCCGAGGCCGCCGTTTCATCTTTCCGCCGACATCCAATTTGGCTGGCCGCTGGCCAAGGCGGTGGCCCGGCTGAACATCGGACAGAGTCTGGTGGTGCGGAAGGGGACGGTGATGGCGGTGGAGGGTTTTGACGGCACGGATGCGACATTGAAGCGGGGCGGACAGATTGCCGGGGAGGATGGCACGGCCATCAAGGTGACCTCCCCCGCACAGGACATGCGGTTTGACGTGCCGGTGATCGGTCCAAGAACGATCGAGAGCGCCGCGGAGGGGAAAGTCCGGGCGATCGTGCTGGAGGCCGGGCGATCCCTGATCCTAGGGGCGGAGGAGGTGGGTGAGTTGGCGGCGAGGCACAAAATCACCGTATGGGGACATCGCGGGGGTGTGGGAAAATGAGCGCTCCCGTCAAGGTGGGGGTGGTCGGGGTGGGCCATATGGGCAAGGAGCATGCGCGGATTTACGCGGAATCGGACAAGGCAGAACTGGTGGGGGTGTTCGACACCGATCCGCACACGGCGAAGAAAATCGCCGACAAATACCGGACGCGAGTTTTCGCGACCCTGCCGGAGATGGTGGAGGCGGTGGAGGCCGTCAGCGTGGTCACTCCGACGATGAACCATCTCGCCTCGGCGGAGCCCTTTTTGCGGAAAGGGCGGCACGTGCTGGTGGAAAAGCCGATCGCGATGGATACCCGGGAGGCGAGGGAACTGGTGACCCTGGCGGAGAAGAACGGGGCCAAGCTGGCGGTGGGGCACGTGGAAAGGTTCAACCCGGTGCTGGCGGCCCTGGAGGAAAGGCTGGGACGGCCGCGGTTTATTGAGGCGCATCGGCTTTCCCCATACCCAGGGCGAAGCACGGATATCGGCGTGGTGATGGACCTGATGATCCACGACCTGGAGATTATCCTGCATTTGGTGCGATCGCCGGTGACCTCGGTCGATGCGGTGGGCGTGCCGGTGTTGAGCAAGGGCGAGGATATCGCCAATGCCCGGATCCGCTTTGAGAACGGGTGCGTGGCCAACATCACCACGAGCCGGATCAGCCCGGAAAAACTCCGGAAGATCCGGGTGTTTCAGGATGATGCCTACCTGTCGCTGGACTACATGAAGCAGGAAGGGGAGATCTACCGGAGGGAGGGCGGCAAGATCACCCGGGACAAGATCCCGGTGCGCAAGGGGGAACCGCTCAAGAACCAGCTGGAGGAGTTTTTGGACAATGTGCGGCACGGCACCGATCCGCGCGTGGGCGGAACGCACGGGTTTGAGGCCCTGCAGCTGGCCTCGCGGATCTGCGAGCAGCTGACGCCGGTGGGCCCATGAAGGAAGCGGCGACGGAAAATCCCCGCCTTTATCTGGTGGCGGGGGAGGTCAGCGGGGACCGTCTGGCGGCCGACCTGGTCCGGGCCCTGAAAAAACGGAATGCGCAACTGGAGGTCTACGGTGTGGGAGGACCGATGCTGCGGGCGGCGGGCCAGGAGCAGAGTTTTGATCTGGCTCGTCATGCGGTGGTGGGCCTGACCGATGTGCTCCGGAACCTTCCGAAATTCCTGGGATTCTTCCGGAAGGTGAAGGCGGAGATTCTCCGGCTGAAGCCCGATGTGGTGGTTCTGGTGGACTACCCGGGATTCAACCTGCGACTGGCCCAGGCGCTGCACCGCTCGAGCCCGGCGCCCGCAATCGTCTACTATGTCAGTCCGCAAGTGTGGGCCTGGAAGGCGGGGCGGGCCAGGACGATGGAACGGATCCTCGAGCGGTTGCTGGTGATTTTCCCCTTCGAGGTGGAGTGGTTCGCGCACCGGACCCCGGGCCTCAAGGTAAAATGGGTGGGGCACCCGCTGGCAGACCGGTGGATCGAGCAGGGAAAGCCGGTCACCCCGGAGGAAAACCCATGCGTGGCCCTTTTGCCCGGGAGCCGGCCTGTCGAGATTGCGCGGCACTGGCCGGTGCTTTTGGAAACAGCGGCGCGGATCGCGCGGGAACAGCGCAACGTGCGCTTTGTCACCCTGGCGACCGGGCCGGAAATGAGGCAGCAGCTGGAGGAGGAGTGGGCGAGACACCCCACCAGCGGGGTGAGCCTGGACATCGTCTCCGGCCAGCCGCTGACCCTGCTGAACCGGTGCACCATGGCGATCGTTGCCTCGGGAACGGCCACTCTCGAGTGCGCGATGGCCGGCCTGCCGATGCTGGTGATTTACAAGACCTCATGGTTCACCTACCTGCTGGGCCGCATGCTGGTGAATCTGCCTTATCTTTCCATGGTCAATGTGCTGGCGGGCGAGAAGGTGGTTCCCGAGTTCCTGCAGTCGGCGGCAACGCCGCAGCGCCTGACGACGGCCGCGCTGCAGATATTGAGAAATCCCCGCGGGACCGAAAAAATGGCCCGACGCATCCAGGAGGTGGCCGCAAAACTCGGCGGGCCGGGAGCGGCGGAGCGGGCGGCGGAGGAGGTGGAGGAGGCGATCCGCTTGCGCCGTGCGCTAGTGGTCGCGGCGCAGGAGCGCGTCGGCGATCGCGAGGAGGGGTTGGGCGCGGGAACCGAGCGGGCGAAGGGCTGAACGGGCGGCCCGGGTGAGGCGATCCGCCTCCCGGCGGGCGCCGTCCAGGCCGAGCAGGCGGGGATAAGTGGCTTTTCCGGAGGACTGGTCCTTGCCGATGCTTTTGCCGAGTTTTTCC
>DFCD01000074.1:335-2143 GCA_002366885.1 Verrucomicrobia bacterium UBA3063 | reverse complement strand
GCCCCGGCTGACATGGCCCCCAAACGGAGGGAGGTGGTGATGAGGGCTCCGGTCTTGGCGCGATGGATCTCGACGAGTTTTTTGAGCGGGATCCGCTTTTTCTCGGAATCCAGGTCGAGGACTTGGCCGGCAATGAGGCCACAGCCACCGGAGGCGCGGGCAAGCTCGGCGACAAAATCGGCCCCGGAGTGCCGGCGGTTGGGTCTGGTGCGGGCCACCGCAGCAAACGCCTCCGTGAGAAGCCCGTCCCCGGCCAGGACGGCCACGGCTTCGCCGTAGACCTTGTGGTTGGTCGGGCGCCCGCGACGAAAATCATCGTCGTCCATGCAGGGCAGGTCGTCATGGATCAGGGAATAGGTGTGGATGCATTCCACCGCGCAGGCGGCCGGCAGGGCCGTGGTTTCCAGCCCTCCCGCGGCCCGGGCCGCGGCAAGACAGAGAATGGGACGAAGGCGTTTTCCACCGGCGAGGAGACTGTAGCGCATTGCCTTGTGGATGAGAGCCGGATGGCCGTCCCGGGGAATCAGGCGATCCAGCGCCTTTTCGACCATGGGTAGCCTGGATTTCCAGTATTTCTCGGGCTTCATCGGAGGGTGATTTGAGAAAGAGAAGAGGACAAAGGCAAGCGGGAAGGCGGGGCTTCAGTTGATTTTACAAACGGCGTAAGTGGGGACCGGGGCCAGGGTTTTTGCCCCTTCCGATGAGCTGATCTCCAGCAGGGTGACAATTTCCACAAGATCGCCTTTTCCCTGTTTCAAAAGGGTGACGCCCGCAGCCAGTTGGGTGCCGCGATCCAGAATATCGGCGACCAGCAGGGTTCTGCACCCGGCGGGGATGGACTGCATGTCGAGAATGGGCCCTCGGGCGGACGGTTGCAGGACGGCCAGGCCGGTGCCGACAAAGTACGATAGCGGGGCGGCGAGGGGCAGGGAGGTGGAGTCGTAAGCCACCACTAGGTCGATGCGGCGCCGGGCGTAACGCTCGTTGAGGTCGGAGCAGGCAAAGCGGAACAACTGACCATCCCGGTAGATGCCGTCGGTTAAATAGGTCGCCTCGCCGGCCCGGCGGGCGTTTTGGATGGTTTTTACTGCGGCGGTAAGCCGGTCCCGGCTGCTGCGGAGGGCGGCGGTTTTCAAGATCGGAAGATTCTCCGGAAAAACCCCCGGGGGGACAAAAAAATCACCCTTGTTCCTCTTCCGGTTCCGCGGCTACGGGGGTGCCGGGTCGGGCTTCCAGGGCGGCCCGCAGTTTCTTCAGGGCCCCGTTTTGGATTTGGCGGATGCGTTCGCGAGTCACTTTGAATTTTTTTCCGATCTGTTCCAACGTGGGCGGCGTTTCGTCCGAAAGGGGAAACCGCAGGGATAAAATGGCCCGCTCCCGGTCATCGAGGACATGGAGTACGTTGCGCAACTCCTTCACCAGGCTGCGACTCTCCAGCGAGCGGCCGGGCATGGCGGCGGTTTCATCGGCGATCAGGTCGCCGAGTTCAGCATCGGCATCCTCCCCGACCAGGGCGTTGAGGGAGGCGGGTCGCAGGGAGATGCGGCGGAACTGGGCGACTTTTTCCGCGGTGACACCCAGTTCGACGGCCAGCTCCTGGTCGGTGGGTTCGCGGCCCAGTTCATCGGCCAACTGGATGGCGATGCGGCGCATCTTGGCGAGCTTGTCGACCAGATGGACGGGCAGGCGGATCGTTTTGGACTGGTTGGCGAGGGCGCGGCGGACCGCCTGCTTGATCCACCAGGCGCCGTAAGTGCTGAACTTTGTCCCGCGGTTGGGGTCAAAGCGTTCCACCGCCTTCATCAGGC
>DFCD01000074.1:0-159 GCA_002366885.1 Verrucomicrobia bacterium UBA3063 | reverse complement strand
AGAATGGATGGGCGGTCGCCCAAGGGGAAGGCGAACCGAACAGGGTCGAGGCCAAACGGGACCCCGGAAATGGGGTCCGGACATGCGGGAATGCCCCGGAAGGGATCAGTCTTTGAGCGCGGCTTGTGCCGCCGCCAGACGAGCCACCGGCAGGCGGAA
>DFCD01000004.1:9990-13797 GCA_002366885.1 Verrucomicrobia bacterium UBA3063 | reverse complement strand
AAGGCGAACTTCGCCAACACCCCGCGGGTGTAGCGTGGCTTCGGCCTGCGCCACGCCTTGGCCCGGCGCTTCAACTCCGCCGCCGGAATCACCAACCGCATCTCCTTCGCCTTGGCGTCGATGACGATCCGGTCTCCGTCCTTCACCAACGCCAAGGGCCCGCCGTCATACGCCTCGGGCGTGATGTGCCCCACCACAAAGCCATGCGTCCCGCCGGAAAACCGCCCGTCCGTGATCAGCGCCACGTCTTTGCCCAATCCCTCCCCCATGATCGCACTGGTCGGGGCCAGCATCTCCCGCATCCCCGGACCGCCACGCGGCCCCTCATACCGGATCACCACCACATCCCCCTTCACAATCTTGCCGGTCAAAATCGCCTTCATCGCCTCCTCCTCCGCCCCGTAGACCTTGGCTGTACCCTCGAAGCACTCCCCTTCCTTCCCGCTGATCTTCGCCACCGCCCCACCTGGCGCCAAATTCCCCCGCAACACGACCAGATGCCCCGTCTTCTTGATGGGGTCGGAAAACGGCCGAACGATTTCCTGGCCGGTCGGGTAATCGCCCGCATTCCTGAGATTCTCCTCCATCGTTTTGCCGGTCACGGTGAGGCAATCCCCGTGCAACATCCCCTTCTCCAGCAGCCTCTTCATCAGCGGAACCAGACCGCCGATCTTCACCAGCTCCGCCATCACAAACCGCCCGCTCGGCTTCAGGTCCGCCAACACCGGCACCCGCTTGCCGATCCGGTTGAAGTCCTCGATCTCCAGCTTGATCCCAGCCGTGTGGGCGATCGCCAGAAAGTGCAGGACCGCGTTCGTCGATCCCCCCAACGCGGTGATCACCGTGATCGCGTTCTCCATCGCCTTCCTCGTGACGATGTCCCGAGGCCGGATCCCCTTCTCCAACACCCCGTAGGCCGCCCTTCCCGCCGCCTTGGAATCCGCCCGCTTCTCCGGCGAGACCGCCGCCATCGCCGAGCTGTTCGGCAGGCTCAATCCCATCGCCTCGATCGCACAGGCCATCGTGTTGGCGGTGTACATTCCCCCGCAGGAACCGGGCCCGGGGATCGCGCATCGCTCAATCTGGCCCAGCTGCTCGTCGTTAATCTTCCCCTTCGCCCGTTGGCCCACCGCCTCAAAAACGCTGACAATATCCAAATTCTGTTTGTAGAGGCACCCCGGCAGGATTGTGCCGCCGTAGACAAAGAGCGACGGCCGGTTCAACCGCAGCATCGCCATCACGCAACCGGGCATGTTCTTGTCGCAACCGCCGATCGTCACCATGGCATCGAAACCCTCGCAGCCCGCCACCGTCTCGATCGAATCCGCGATCACCTCCCGCGAGACCAGCGAGTACTTCATCCCCTCCGTGCCCATGGAAATGCCATCGGAAATGGTGATGGTGTTGAAGATGACCGCCTTCCCGCCCGCCTCGTTCGCCCCCGCCGCCGCCTCGCGGGCCAGCTCGTCGATGTGCATGTTGCAGGGCGTCACCTGGCTCCAGGTCGAGGCGATCCCGATCTGCGGCTTGCGGAAATCGTCCGGCTGGAATCCGACCGCGTGAAGCATCGCCCGGCTCGGCGCCCGCTCCGGCCCGTCCACCAGCGGCCCCGAAAAATCCCTCATCCCCCCGCCGGACTTTTTAACCTTCATTCCTTCATCTTGCCGAGGACGGGCGCTATCTCAAGCTAGACTGAACTGCCGTTCCGGGCCCTGAGCCGCAAAGGAAAGTTGGTAGATGGGATATCGTGAACACCCATCTTCCATCTCCGATCTCCCATCTCCCAAAATTTCCTAATCCTAATCCTTCGACCTAATCGAACTAGACCCAACCCAGTTTCATCTTTCCCGCTTCGGAAATCATCGACTGGTTCCAAGCCGGCTCCCAGACCAGCTCCACCTCCGCTTCCTTGACCCCCGGGACGGACAAAACCTTGTTCCGTGCATCGGCCTGAATCGTCGGCCCCATCCCGCAGCCGGGCGCAGTCAGGGTCATTTTCACATCCACCCGCGACCCCCCGGAGGACAACGGCTTCAGCTCCATGCTGTAGACCAGCCCCAAATCGACCACATTCACGGGGATCTCGGGGTCGTACACCTCCTTCAGTTTCTCCCACACCTTTTTTTCGTCGGCCGGTTCCTTGGAATCCGCCGCCGGCGCCGCACTTTCCACCTTGGCCAAGCCCAGCGCGTCCTGATCCTTTTCCTCGATCCTCGCCAGACCGAACGAGCCTGCCACCGTATGACTCCCGCCCAGCGACTGCGTCAGCGTCACCTCCGTATCCTTGGGCAAAATCAGCGGGGAACCAGCCGGGATCGCCGTCGCCGGCACCTCCCTTAATAATTTGGTCTGCTCGCCGGGCTTCATCCCTTGATCTTCTGTAGAAAAAACATCTCGATCTCACCGTGGTGTTTGATCGGCATTTTCCCGCGGGCCTCCGCCTCAATTTTATCCCCGACCAGATCCTGAAAATTCCTGGAAAGATTGATCCGGCCCGGCTCGGACCCCTGCTGGATCCGCGCGGCGATGTTCACCGTGTCGCCCCAAATATCGTACGCCATCCGCTTCACGCCGACGACCCCTGCCACCAGCGGCCCACTGTGAATCCCGATCCGGATGTTCCAGTACTTCTTTCCCGCCGCCTCCACCTCCACCTTCCGCTTCAGCGTGAACGCCAGAATCTCCTGCGCAAATTTGAGCATCTTTATCCCCGCCTCCACCGGATCCCCCTGCAACCCCGCCACACAAAGGTAGCCGTCCCCGATCGTCTTCAGTTTTTCCACGCCGTGGCGGGCACTTAGCCCGTCGAAAAGGCAAAAGGCGCGATTCAGCTCCTCCACCAAATCTGCCGGTGAGTAGGTGGCCGCCACGGCGGTGAAGTCACTGAAGTCGGAAAACATCACGGTCGCCCTTTCGTGCCCCACCGCCTTGACCTTGCCGTTAGCCCGGAGCTCGTCGGCCACCTCCCCCGGAAAAATATTCTTCAGCAGGAACTCGGAGTTCTGCTTCTCGGCGGACAGCTCTGCCACCGCCTTCTCCAGCTCCTGGCTCTTCTTCTCCAGCGCCTCCTTGGCCTTCAGGGTCTCGATCTGCATCTGGATCTTGTCCAACAGGGTGAACTCCCGTTCCACCAGCTTGCCTAGCTGGGAAAGCAGCTTGAGGTCGTGCTCCTTGAAATCCCGAGCCTCCTTGTCGGCCAGGCACAGCGTCCCCACCTTGTGCCCCGAAGGGCCCCGCAACGGCTGGCCGGCGTAAAACCGGATAAAAGGCTCACCCAGCACCATCGGGTTGGCGGCAAAGCGGTAATCCTGCAGCGCGTCCGGCACCACCATCGCCTTGTCCTCCAGGATGGCGTGCCCGCAGAAAGAGACACTTCGGGAAGTTTCATTGGCCTCAAGCCCCACCTTGGACTTGAACCATTGCCGGTCCTTGTCGATCAGGGAAATGTAGGCGATGGGCACCTGAAACAGCAGTTGGGTCAACTGGACGATCCGGTCAAACCGCTCCTCCTGAGGAGAATCAATTAACTTGAGGTCTTCCAGGGCCTTCTGCCGGTCCGACTCATCCATGGGGATGGCAGGAATTGAGCAGGCTTGGGCCCCATTCGTGGTCATCGGGAAATCCTAATCCAAAGATAGACGGCGTTCCCGAACCAATTTACTTCGACAATCCCTGCAGCGCCCGGACGTCGATCGCCTTCTTCAACCCCTTCACCGCCGGCTTCTTGGCCTTCGTCACCTTAGCCGCGCGCACCGGCGTCTTCGTCCTCGCCGGGACGCGCATGGAGGCGAACTTCTCCGCCACCGC
>DFCD01000004.1:6760-9980 GCA_002366885.1 Verrucomicrobia bacterium UBA3063 | reverse complement strand
CCGTGGGCAAGCAGCTGCGCTCCTGTCCGCGGATCGATCCCCCGCGCCATCAGGTAAAAGAGCTGGTCCTGGTCGATCTGCCCCGTCGTCGCCCCGTGGGTGCAACGCACATCGTCGTTGAGGATCTCCAACCCGGGCATGGAGTCGGCCTCGGCCTCCGGATTGAGCAGGAGATTCCGGTTGTTTTGGTAGGCGTCGGTCTTGGCCGCACCGGGGGCCACGCGGATCAGCCCCTTGAAAATCGATTTCGACCGGTCATCGAGCGCATTTTTGTAGAGCAGGTCGCTCCAGGTGTTGGGCACGTCGTGGCATTGGAGGGTGCGCTGGTCGAACTCCTGCCGGTCGTTGCCCACGGAAAGGCCGAGCATCTCGCTCCGTGCCCCGCCCCCCACCAAGGTGCTCCGGCTCTCCTGCCGGGCGTAGGCCGCACCGAGATTCACAAACAGGCTGCGCGCCTCCCCGTCTTTCTCCACCCAGGTAGAGTTGAGCTGAAAGCTGGTCACGGATGATCCCCAGCGTTGGAAACAGACATAATCCACCTTGGCGCCCGGACCAACGAGCAGGTCGTTCAGCCCGCAGGCCAACCCGCCGCCCTTGGGATCGGTCGAGCCGAGGAAATCCACCACCCGCACTTTCGAGTTCTCCCCCGCCACGATCAGGGTGTGCGGGTAAACGGCCGTCTTGGCCGCGTCGATCCAGTGGTAAGAAACCAGCGGCAACTCCAGCTCCACATTTTTCGGTATGTGGATGAGCACCCCCGCCGAGGCGTGGGCCGCATGTAGCGCCGCGAACTTCTGCGCCCCCAGGTCCACCGGATGCGCCAAGAAATATTTCTGCAGGAGCGCCGGATGCTTCTCGATCGCCGTGGCGAGCGGCTCAAACACCACTCCCTTCTTCGCCAGCTCCTCCGCCCCTTCGATCCGCACCAGCCGGTCGTTGGCGAAGACGGCCCGGGCGGCCGCCGCCAACGGCGGTTGGCTCCGGTGCAGCAGCTTGGCCTCCGGGGTTTTCCCCTTTGCCCCGGGCTGGAAATCGTCCAGCCGGATCGCGTCAATCGTCGCAAAGCGCCAGTCCTCGTCCTTGCGCTGCGGCATCGGCAGCTCGTCGAAACGACGCCGCGCCTCCGCGCGGCGGGTCTCCCACCACGCGGGCAGGGTCACGCCGTTGCATCCGGGGGACGGGGACTTTTTCGGCACTCGGATCAGGCTCCGTTGCTGCCGATCGCTTCGACCGGGCAGCCTTCCATCGCCTCCTTGGCCAACTTCTCCTCCTCAGGGGAGCTGGGCTGGTGGTAGACGAAGGAATAGCCGCCGTCATCGTTGCGCTTGAAGCTGGCCGGCGCCGTCTCCCGGCACAGGTCGCAGTCAATGCACTGGTTGTCCACGTAGTACGATCCGGTCACGTTTTCCGGATAGCGGTTGGCAATGTCGGCCATGGTCTTTTCTCCTGGTTGATGGATCCGCGGGTTAACCCACCGACCCCTCCATCTCGAGGTCGATGAGTCGTTTCAGTTCGACACTATATTCCATCGGGAACTGGCGGACGAGGTCGTTGACGAACCCGTTCACGCTCAGGCTCATCGCCTGGCCCTCCGACAACCCCCGTTGTTGCATGTAGAAGATCTGTTCCGCGCTCACCTTGGAAACGCTCGCCTCGTGCTGCACCGAGTTGCCCTTCCCTCGGGTGACGATGGCGGGATAGGTGTCGGTGCGCGAATCGGTGTTGATGAGGAGAGCGTCACACTCGGTGTTGTTTTTGCAGCCCTTGAGGTGCCGCGGGATGTGGACGAGGCCCCGGTAGGTGGCCCGTCCGTTGCCGATGGAGATGGACTTGGAGATGATGTTGGAAGTCGTCTCGTCGGCTGCGTGGATCATCTTGGCGCCGGTGTCCTGATGCTGGCCGTTGTTGGCCAGCGCAATCGAGAGCACCTCGCCCCGGGCCTTGCGACCTTTCAGCACCACCCCGGGATACTTCATCGTCAGACGCGAGCCGATGTTGCAGTCGATCCACTTGATCTCGGCCTCTTCGTGGGCAATACCGCGCTTGGTCACGAGGTTGAAGACGTTCGGGCTCCAGTTCTGGACGGTGATGTACTGGATCTTCGCGCCCTTCAGCGCCACCAGCTCCACCACCGCGCTGTGCAGGGTGACGGAGTCAAACTTCGGCGCCGTGCAGCCCTCCATGTAGGTCACCTCCGCGCCTTCGTCCACGATGATGAGAGTGCGCTCAAACTGACCGAAGTTCTCCGCGTTGATCCGGAAATACGCCTGCAGCGGGTGCTTCACCTTAACGCCCTTGGGCACGTAGATGAACGAACCGCCGGAGAAGACCGCGCTGTTCAGGGCGGAAAATTTGTTGTCGGCCGTGGGGATCACCTTACCGAACCACGGACGGAAAATCTCCGGATGCTCCTTGAGCCCCTCGCGGCTACCCACAAAGATCACCCCCTGCTCCTCGACCGCTTTCTTGATGTTCGAATAGGCGGCCTCGCTGTCGAACTGCGCCTCCACGCCGGCGAGAAAGGCGCGCTCCTTCTCCGGGATGCCCAACCGCTCAAAGGTTCGCTTCACATCGTCCGGCACCTCATCCCAGGAGCGCTTCGGCTTGGCGCCCTTGGAGAGGTAGTAACGGAAATCGTCAAAGTGGATGCTCTCGAGATCCTTGCTCGCCCAGTGGGTAGGAAGGGGTTTCTGCTGGAACACCTTGAGCGCCTTCTTGCGGAATTCGCGGACCCAGGCCGGATCCTCCTTGGCGTCGCAAATGTAATCGATCGTCTTCTCCGTCAGACCGGTGCCCGCATCAAAGGCGTAGTCCTCGGGGTACGAGAAGTTTCCGATGTCCTGGTCGATGGCCAGATCCGGCTTTTCTTTGGTTTCAACTTCGCTCATGGCTTTCTCCTTTAGGCGGCGACGAGATCCTTCTCGACCCAATCATAGCCCTTCTTCTCGAGCTCGAGTGCCAGTTCCTTCGGCCCGCTTTTCACAATCCGCCCCCCCACCATCACATGGACCACGTCCGGCACGATGTAGTCGAGCAACCGCTGGTAGTGGGTGATCACGAGAATACCGAGTTTCGGCCCCCGCAGGCTGTTCACCCCATGGGAGACGATCTTCAGCGCATCGATGTCCAGACCGGAGTCGGTCTCGTCGAGGACCGCGTACTTCGGCTCCAGCATCGCCATCTGCAGGATCTCGTTCCGCTTTTTCTCCCCGCCCGAGAA
>DFCD01000004.1:0-6702 GCA_002366885.1 Verrucomicrobia bacterium UBA3063 | reverse complement strand
CGGCGGGCATTGAGGGCCGCGCGCAGGAAGTTGGCGATGGTCACGCCGGGAATTTCGCTCGGGTACTGGAACGCCATGAAGAGGCCGGCGCGGGCGCGCACGTCCGGCTCCAGCCCCAGGATGCTCTCGCCGTCCAACAACACGTCGCCGCCGGTGACCTCATAATCGGGGTGACCGGCCATCACCTTGGCCAGCGTGCTCTTGCCCGAACCGTTCTTGCCCATGATCGCATGGACCTCGCCTTTCGGGACGGTGAGGTTGAGGCCGTGGAGGATTTCCGTGCCACTGATGCCGGCGCGGAGGTTTTTGATTTCGAGGGCGTTTTTCATTTCGAGTTTCCTTTCGCGAGGTGGCCGCGGAACACCAGCTCGACGGAGTCGGCCTGGTACTTGCCGGGCAGGACGTCGGTGAGCTTCTCCATGGTGCCGGCAGGGACAGGCACGTCGTAGACGCGGCCGGTTTCGCGACAGTGGAAATGGGCGTGCGGGGCGAGGTTTGGGCAGTAACGGGTCGGCTCCCGTTCGATGTTCACCTGTTTGACCAAGCCGCTGGAGACCAGCGTCTCCAGGCAGTTGTAAACCGTGGCCATGGAGATGGTGGGCATGCGGGATTTGGTGCGGGCGTACACCTCATCAGCGGTCGGGTGGTCCCGCTGGTCCAAGAGGACGCCGAAAACGGTCTCCCGCTGGGGGGTGGCCCGCTGGCCGGAATGATCCAAAGCCGTGGTCAGCGTCTCTTTATCTTCTTGTCCGAGCCTTTTCATGGGAGACGGAAGATGAATTAGAATAATTCTAAGTCAAATTTTTATCTAAAGAATCAACGTAAAGTGCTGACTATGAATTATTTTATGATTCCATTTTCCGCTGTCGGTCCAGCCAGACCTTACAGATACCCTTCAACCGGGAGAGAATGTAATAGGTCGTCTGGCTTCTGACCCGGACCAACTGCGCCCCGACAATCCTGGGCACAAAATCGCTTTCCAGATCCAGAATCTCCCTGGGCGCGGCCCCGTCCAACCCCTTGCAAAGGATCGCCGTCATCGCTTTGGTGAGGGTCTGCACCTGCGGACCTAGCGTCATCCGGAAGTGCGCTTTCCCCTCCCCGTCCATCTTCAGAAACACGCCCACCGTATCCGCGCACTCCTCGTCCTTCCGCACATCCTCGAGGTCGAACTTTTCCCCTTCTTTCGGTTCGGAATTTTTCGCCGTCAGGCTGTAGGAGATTAAACTCTCCCGTTTCTCCTCCTCGGGCAAATGTTCGAACAGCGAGACAATCTGCTGAAGTTTGGCGGGTACGGCCATAAGAGGATCTTAGCGGACGAAGTAACGGATGCCGAACTGGCAGAAGAGCGCCCCCACCACGACCATGGAAAAACCCCAGATCAAAAGCTGCCGGAAAAGCTTCTGCCCGTCCTGTCCCGGAGGCAGAGCCGCCATGCAGAGCGCTCCCACCGTGGAGAGCGGGGAGACATCCACCAGGGCCGCACCGACATTGATGCTGAGGGCGATTTCCAGGGGATTGCCCCCTCCCAGACGCTCCACCAGGCCCGGCACCGTGGGCAAAAAGGCGGGATAGACAACCCCGGACGTGGAACTGTAGGTCGAAATCAAACCGGTGACGAAGGCCATCGTCCCGTTCACCCAGCCGGGGGACGTCATCCCCGCCAGCAGGGACGTGAAAAGACCCATCCCGCCGGTTTTTTCCAGGATCCCCACCAGCGTGCTCACACCGCAGACCATCAGAATCACCGACCAGGGCACCGAGCGAAAGACCGGGCCTTCCTCGCCGGACCGCAAAAGGAAAAGGACCGCAACCGCCGCCAAGGACGACAACCCCGGGGGAAACTTGCCGAAAAGAACCCCCACCGCCCAAAGACACAAGACCGCCAGGGTGATCCTCTGTTTGACGTCCAAGTGAACCTCGCTTTCGGTTTTTTCTTCCAGCCGGCGATGGATCCGATAGCCCCCCATAAGAAAATAAGCCGCCACAGAAACCGAAAAATGGGCGGTGAAGTTGGCCAAAAAGACGGCGGCTTCATGGCCCGGAAGTCCCGCCTGTTCCATCAGGCTTCGCACAATCAGCCCCACCGCGCTGAGCGGACTTAGGTTACCGGCGTTGGCACCATTGCCCACCATCAGGGCCATCAGAAAGGGCCGGATCCCGGCGGAGCTGGCCGTGCTCATGGCCAGCGGTGCCACCAGGGCGGTGGCGGCAATCGTGCCCGGGCCAAGACTGGAAACCGCTCCGGCGAGAAAAAAAAACATCCAAGGAAGCAACTCGGACCTACCGTGGGTCCAGCGGGTCGCCATCCGGGTGACGCTGCCCAAGGTTCCGTTTTCCTGGGCCAGGCCGAAAAGTAGGGTCACTCCCGTCAGGGTCAGGAACAGCCCCGAGGGAAACAGCCCGATTACCTGGTCGGGCTTCCATTCGGCACCCCAAACCGCCAGCGGCCAGGCCAACCCCAGGGCCAGCACCCCGATGTGGCAGCGGGCCGTCATGCTGAGCACGATCACCAGCAGCAGGGCGAGGAGGGACAAAACGGCGGGAGTCATCATGGCCGGTGGGGAGGAAGGAGATGCTTCTGCACCTTCCCCAAGGCCGTGCGGGGAAGATGATCGACCCGCACGAACGCCCGGGGACATTTGAACGACGCCAAGGACCTGCCGAGGGACTCCTTGAGAGCATTATCGTCGAGGGGCCCCTCGCTGACGACATAAGCAACCGGCAATTCCCCGCGAACCCGGTCGGCCACCCCCACCACCGCCGCCTCGCGGATCCCCGGCAGGGTCACCAGGAACTCCTCGATTTCACGCGGGTAAATGTTGAAGCCGCCGGAAATGATCAGGTCGCTCCGGCGTCCCTGCAGCGTGATGTAGCCGTCCGGACTGCGCACTCCCATGTCCCCCGTCCGAAACCAGCCGTCCACAAAAGCCCCGCGGGTGGCATCCTCCCGGTTCCAATAACCGCGGCAGACATTCGGCCCCTTCACGTAAAGCTCCCCCTCCTCGCCGTCCCGTACCTCATTCCCCTGCAGGTCCCGAATGGCAATCCGCACATGGGGCAAGGCGGGCCCCACCGTGCCGGGCCGACGCTCTCCGTCGTACGGATGGCTCGTGTTCATCAGGGTCTCGGTCATTCCATACCGTTCCAAAAGCGTCGTGCCAAATTTTTTGCGGAATTCCCCGTGGATCGCCGGGGAAAGCGGGGCGGAACCGGAAACAGCCAGTCGCAGGCACGCCCCGATTTTCCGTGCCGCCTCCCCGGGCAATTCCAGAAGCCGCACATACATGGTCGGGACGCCGAAAAAAACCGTCGGACGGTAACGGAGGAACTCCTCTTCCGCCCGTGCAGCCTGAAAGCGCTCCAGCAACCGCAGGTGACAACCGCTTCCCAGCCAGCAATGAAGCCCGTTGGCCAGGCCGTGCACATGAAACAGCGGCAGGGCGGCCAGATACCGGTCGTTTTCCGTGAACTTCCAGGCCTGGACCAGGCTGGATCCGTTGACCGCAAAGTTTCCGTGGGTGAGCACCGCTCCCTTGGCCACCCCGGTGGTTCCCGAGGTGAAAATCAAAGCCGCCACCGGATCCTCCTCCCGCGGGAGCGGCGGACGGGAAGGCACGGGAATTTGCTCCGCCTCCCGCGCCGTTTCCTCCACCTCAAGAATCCTGGCTCCCGCAAAAAAGTGTGCGTCTTTCCCCGCGGTCACCACCGCCGCCGGCCGTGTTTCCGCCAGGATGTGGTGAATTTCCCTTTCCCGGTAGAGAATGTTGACCGGCACAACGATCACCCCTGATTTCACACAGGCCAGCCATAGGTCGATGACCTCCGCCTGGTTTGCGAGGAAAAACGCCAGACGGTCTCCGGGCTGGATCCCCTTCTGCCGCAACCAGGCCGCCCAGCGGTTGCTCCTCATCTCCAGGTCGGCAAAGTTCAGGCGCAACCCTGATTCATCCTCAAACGCCTCCCGACTTCCCCGCCCCAGCAGGGAGGCATCCAACAGCGTAATCAGCGGGGTACCCAACCTTCAGTCCTTTCTCTTTTCCACATCCTGTCGCGTCCAATCCCAAAGCCGCTCCAGTTCTGCTGCGAGTTCCTTCTTGGCCTTGGCGAGATCCTCGTTCTCCCCCACCTTCCGTTTGCCAAAAAAGTATACTTTCATCTTGGGCTCAGTGCCCGACGCCCGCACCGCCANNATCAACATCCGCTCCTTGGGGATCTCTTTTCCGTCCACGTCCCGGTGGCAGCCCTTCTCGTAATCCTGCACGCCGACAACTTTCCTTCCGCCCCATTCCTTCGGCGGTTGTCCCTGGTAGCTGGCCACCGCCCGGGCGATCTGTTTCGCGCCCTCCGCGCCCGGCATCTCCAGATTCCCCAGCTTTTCCAGGTACAGGCCGTGCTTCCGGTAAATTCCGTCCAGCTCCTGCAGCAGATCCCGGCCCTGCGACTTCGCCCACGCCGCCGCCTCCACGAACATCAGCACCGCCCCGTTGGCATCCTTGTCGCGCACATTGTCCTCGCCGCTATATCCGTAGCTCTCCTCGCCTCCGAAGACAAAGAAAGTGCTCTTCTCCATCCGCTTCCTTCTCCACTCCTCCGCCCCCAGCTTCCCCCTTCCCCCCGCCTGCTTCTCATAAATCCCCAGCTTTTCCCCGATGTATTTGAAGCCCGTCAAAGTCTCCACGCACTTCATCCCGGCGGCCGCGGCCATCTCTTTCTGCAGGTCGGTCGTCACAAAGGTTTTGATCAGGCAACAGTTCTTCTCCTCCCCCGGCCGAATCCAGCCCTTCGCCTTCATCCTTTCAATCCGGTAGGCGGCCAGCAACGATCCGATCTGATTGCCGGTGATCAACTCGTACTCCCCAGCCGCATTCCGCATGGCCACGCCCATCCGGTCGGCATCGGGATCGGTCGCCACCACCAGATCCGCCCTCTCCTTCTTCGCCTGCTCGATCCCCAGCGCCAGGGCTTCGCCATTCTCAGGGTTAGGCGACTTCACCGTTGGAAACCTTCCGTCCCCCTTCTCCTGTGCGGCCACGATGGAAGCCTCCACCCCCGCGGCCTTGAGCATCGGCGGCACCATCCTCACCCCGGTGCCGTGCAGAGGCGAGAAGACCACTTTCAGTTTCGACCCCTCCCTTTTCAACATTTCCCCCTCCAAAATCAGGTCCCGCAGCGCCTGCTGGTAAGCCTCGTCCACCTCGCCGCCGATCAGGACCGCCTTGCCTCCGTTCTTGGGTTGAGGATCAGTCTCCAGATCCTTCACCGCCTCCACCTCCCGGATGATTCCGGAGGCGTGGGGCTCCACGATCTGCGCCCCGTCCGAGAAATAAACCTTGTAGCCGTTGTCATGCGGCGGGTTGTGGCTGGCGGTGATCTCCACCCCCGCCTGCGCGCCCAGATGTCGGACGGCAAAGGAAAGCTCCGGCGTGGAACGATCCGCTTCGAACAAGTAGGCCGTGCCCCCGGCCGCCGCCACCGTCCGCGCGGACAGCTCCGCGAACTCCCGCGAGAAATGCCGCGTGTCGTGGGAAAAGACGACCGACGGTGCCTGCCCGGAAAAATTCTTTTTCAGGTAGTTCACCAACCCTTGCGTGGCCCGGGCGACGTTCCCGTAGTTCATGCAGTTGGTGCCCACGGCGGGAAATTCCGGCCGGCCCAGCGGCGTCGGCTTTCCCTGCTCCGCCTTCGTCACCACCTTCCCGATCGTCCGGCCCCGCAATCCCCCGGTTCCGAAAGCCAACGTGCGGAAAAAACGATCATTCAATTCCGCCCACTCCCCCGCCGATACCAACTCCCCAAGACTCGCCTCGATCAAGGGTGCCGACTGCGACGCCGCCAGCTTGCGGATATTGTCGGCCGACTCCGCAGAAAGCTTCCCGGCCTGCACCGCCTGCTCCACCGCTTCTTTCCAACTGCTCGCCATAAAAGATCAAACTATCCCGACCGCTGTCCGCAGGCCAGTTTCTGCTCCTCCTAATCATCCTCCTCGTCCTAATGTCGGGTTTTGAAGAACCCGCCGAAATACCTGTGCGAGCGCTGCACCAACTGCTGCCGCTGGCCGGGCGATGTGAAAGTCACCGAGGCCGAGATCTCTGCCATCTCCCGTCATCTTGGACTCGGGGAAGATGACTTTGTCCAGCGCTACACCCGCCTCCGCGCCGACCGACGCGGTCTGTCCCTGATCGATCAGCCCGACGGGGCCTGCATCTTTCTCGACGGGCAGGACTGCCGGATCCAACCAGTCAAACCCCAGCAGTGCCGCGACTTCCCCAACGCTTGGAACTTCCCCGGCTGGCGCGACATCTGCATGGCCACCGAAATTTCGTAAACGTAATCGTAACCGTAAACAAATCGGCCCTATCTTCTTTCTGCTTCGTCCTTGGCCGGCAGAAGGATGAAGCCTGTTTCTCTATCTCCGATCACCTCGCTTTTCCGGCCCCGGTGCATCCAGTGCCAAAGCCCGATCAGGGCGCAGAACAGCGCATCGGTCCGGTCCTCCACCGGTTTGGACCACCTTTCTTTCAATAACGCCTTTGTTTCCCGATTTAACGTGAGTTGGGGAAACTTTTTTTTCAGGCACTGCTTGAGCAATCGCTGCAACCGCCGGAACTCCTTCCTCCGCTCCATCACGCTTCCCTTTTTGTACTTCACGATCCTGGGAATCCCGAACATCCGCACCATCGCCGGATGCGGATAGACCTC
>DFCD01000116.1:5344-78099 GCA_002366885.1 Verrucomicrobia bacterium UBA3063 | reverse complement strand
GAGCCCTGGAGGAGTTGGCGGCGTACCGGACCGAGCGGGAACTCGCGGGATTGTTCAAGGCGGCTCCACGGGAAGCCATACGGATTCGCGACGACGGGACGGAGGAGCGGGTTTCGGTGGAGGCGCTGGAGCCGGGAATGTTGGTGCGGGTGCGTCCGGGGGACTCCTTCCCGGTGGACGCGGAGGTGATCGATGGAAAAACGGCGGCGGACGAGTCGAGTCTGACGGGCGAGGCGGCCCCGGTGGACAAGGAGCCGGGATCGACCGCGCTGGCCGGAACCCTGAATTTGTGGGGGAAAGTGGATCTGAAGGTACTGCGGAGATCCCGGGAAAGCGCGCTCGAGGGGATTTTGCG
Source organism: Verrucomicrobia bacterium UBA3063 (assembly GCA_002366885.1). Classification (GTDB taxonomy): domain Bacteria; phylum Verrucomicrobiota; class Verrucomicrobiia; order Methylacidiphilales; family Verrucolacustridaceae; genus Verrucolacustris. The sequence goes on along the minus strand of DFCD01000116.1, from coordinate 77,744 downwards.
GCTGATCCGGGAGGCGCAGGAGCAGAAGGCGCCAGCACAGCGGTTCACGGACAAGTTCGGGACCAAGTACACCCAGGCGATCCTGACGTTGAGTCTGGTGATGTTTCTGGTCTGGTGGGGCATGGAGGGGTGGGCCAAGGCGGGGGCGAGCACGGCTTTTTACAGGACAATGACGCTTTTGGTGGTGGCGTCCCCGTGCGCGCTGGTGTTGTCAATCCCATCGGCGATCCTGGCGGGAATCGCGGCGGGAGCCCGGCGGGGCATCTTGTTCCGGGGTGGCAGTCCGATCGAGCGGTTAGGAACGGTGAAACGGGTGGCGTTGGACAAGACGGGGACGCTGACGACGGGGGAGATGCATGTGCGGGCGGTGGAGCCGGGGACGGGATGCACGGAGCGGGAGCTGTTGGAGGGGGCGGCGGGGTTGGCGATGCAGTCGCTGCATCCGGTTTCCGTGGCGGTGGTCCGTGAGGCAAAAAAGCGGGGGATGGTGATCGTGGAGGCAGGAGATTTTTCCTCGGCCACGGGCGGCGGGGTAAGCGGCAGGACCGCGGGCGGAGAGTCGTGCCGGCTGGGGCGGCGGAGTTTTTTGGGTGGGGCCGGCTGGGCGGAGTCGAAACCGGCGCCGATGCCGGGTGTGACGGAGGTTTTTTATGAGGCGGGGAGGGTGAAAGGGCGCATCCTTCTCGAGGACGAAATCCGGAAGAGCAGCCGGCCGCTGCTGGAATGGATGGAGCGGCAGGGGTTGAAAGTGACGATGTTGACGGGAGACAGGGAGGCGGCCGCCCGGCAGGTGGCGGAGGCGGTGGGGTTGAAGGATTTCCGGTACGGACTGCATCCCGGCGACAAGGTGGCGGCGATCCGGGAATGGGTGCAGGCGGGCGAAAAGGTGGCAATGGTGGGGGACGGCGTGAACGATGCGCCAAGCCTGGCGGCCGCCGATATCGGGGTGGCGATGGGGGCTCGCGGGAGCGGGGCGGCGTTGGCGGAATCCGACGTGATCCTAATGCGGGATCGGCTGGAGAGTTTTGCAGGTGCGTACGAGCTGAGCCGGCGAACCCGGCGAATCATCCTGCAGAATCTGGTGATCTCGCTCGGCACGATCACAGTGCTGGTGACGGCGGCATTGGGGGTGAAGATCCAGCTGGCAGTGGGGGTGGCCGGGCATGAGGGAAGCACCGTGGTGGTGGTCCTCAACAGCCTGCGTTTATTGGCCGGAAAAGGGCGATTTGCCGGGTTGCGCACGAGCGGGGAGAAGGTGTAGGACTATAGGATGCAGTGGAGAGCGATTCTTCTCTTCGGGGCCCCCGGTTCCGGCAAGGGGACGCAGGGAAAAATTCTTGGGACGATTCCCGGTTTCTGCCATCTCAGCTGCGGGGATGTGTTCCGGGGAATGGATCTCCGCACCAAGGTGGGGCAGGCGTTCCTCCAATACTCGAGCGCAGGGAAACTGGTGCCCGATGATGTGACCGTGGACCTTTGGCGGCAGCACATGGCGAACATGGTGACTCTGGGGAAATTCAAGCCGGAGATCGACCATCTGGTGCTGGACGGAATCCCGCGGAACGTGGAGCAGGCCAAACTGCTGAAGGCGGACATCAAGGTGGAGGCCCTTTTTCACCTGGTCTGCCATGACCGGGCCAAGCTGGAGGAACGGTTGAAGAGGCGGGCTTTGCGGGACAACCGGCTGGACGACGCCAGCGACAAGGTGATTCACGACCGGTTGGAGACCTACAAAAAGGAGACCAAACCGGTGTTGGACTATTACGGGGAAAAACTGGTGAAGGAGATCGACGCGGAACAGTTCCCTTATGAGGTGACCCGCGACATTCTCAGCCAGGTTCAGGCCACCAAGGCCGAGCGGAAAAACCGCAAACTGGCCGAAGTCGTCGCCTAGGCGCGTGCGGGTCCTTTTTGCCGGTACCGGGGCGTTCGGGGTGCCCTGCCTGGAAGCGCTGGTGGCGTCCGACCGGCACTTTGTGCTTTCCGTGATCACCCAACCGGACCGTCCGGCGGGGCGGTCCCAAAAACCCTTGGCCTCCCCGATCAAGGAGGCGGCCTTGCGGAACCATCTTCAGGTTTACCAGCCGGAAGACATCAATGCGGCCAGCTCCCTGAGTCAAATCCGCTACCAGAAAGCCGATCTGATGATTGTGGTCGCCTACGGCCAGATCCTGAAAAAATCTCTCCTCGAACTCCCGGAGCGGGGATGTTGGAACGTGCATGCGTCCTTGTTGCCGAAATATCGCGGGGCTTCGCCGATTGCCGCAGCCATTCGCGAACGTCAGAGAACGACCGGCGTGACGATCATGCAGATGAACGAAGGCCTGGATACCGGGGATATTCTCGGAAAGGTGGCGACGCGCATCCGTCCCAACGAAACAACGGGGAACCTTCATGACCGCCTGGCCGCCAAGTCAGCCTCCTTGTTGATGGGATTATTGGACCGGGCCGAAAAGGGAAAGGTGAAGCGGGTCCGGCAAAACAACGCGGAGGCATCGCTGGCTCCGCGAATGACGAAAGAGGACGGTCGGATCGTATGGGACAAGGTTCCGGAGGAGATCGAGGCGCATATCCGGGCGATGCAACCATGGCCGGGTGCGTATACCTGGCTTCCGGACGGGTCGGATCAGAAAATGCTGAAGATTTTTTCGGTCATCCTTTCCCGAAGGGCCAAGGGCAGTCCCGGCGAGGTCGTTGAGGTGAATTCCCACGGGATCCTAGTAGCGGCGAAAAAAGGAGGGGTCCTGCTCCGGGAGGTGCAACTGGAGGGCAGGAAAAGAATGGCGGCAGCGGATTTTGCGAGGGGAGCGGGGATGCAAGCCGGGGTCGTTCTGGCCTGAGTTAGCAGCTGGTCGTTTACGTTTACGTCAGCGGGATTCTTTTTGTTTCCGGATCCAATTTTCCTTCTGGAGGGCGAGGCGGCGGCCAACCCATTCGCCGGGGCCGGGGTCTCGTCCCGTGGCGTAGAGCTCGGCGCGGCGCAGGATGGAGAGGATGTAGCCCTTGGTGGTGGGAAAATCGACAGCCGCAAGGAACTCTTGGGCTTTCATGCCAGGGGTTTGGGAAGCCCAGCGGCGGGCCCGGGTGATGCCTGCGTTGTATTCTGCCAGGCCAAAGACTTCCGGGTGATCGGCGCCCTCCTCCCGCCAGCGACGGATGGCCCGGGCGAGATACCATGTGCCAACGGCCAGATTGGTGCGGGGGTCAAACAGGTCGGTTTCCCGAAAGGAGCGGATGCGGTGGGCCCTGGCCCAGTCCTCGGCGGCTCCCGGGGTGACCTGCATCAGGCCACGTTCCCCGGCGGCGCCGAGGGCCCGGGTCTCGAAATCGCTTTCGCGCCAGACCACGGCCTTAAGGAGGGGAAGGGGCAGGCCGTGATTTGCTGCGGCTTCCGCCAGAAGGGGCCCGACGGCCTGGGAACGGCGGATTTCCCCCAGCCAAGGGAGGGCGATGAGCAGGAATGGGGTGAGAATTACGGCCAGGGCGGCCAAAATACGGGGTCGGGCGAGAAGCATTCAAAAAGAGTAAGCAGGGAAACGGGGCGGGGAAGCTGGGGAAACTTGCCGGACGGGCAAAAAGGGCGCAGAGGCAGAGGGTGCCATTTTCCGAATTCGTCAGGGTAGCCCCGGAACTGGGGTTGGACCGGTTGTTCGATTACCGGATTCCCGAGGGGTTGCGGGGAAACATCCGCCTGGGGCAACGGTTGCGGGTTCCCTGGGGGCGGCGCGAAATTCTGGCCTACGCAGTAGAATTTCCCCGGCAACCGGAAGTGGAAAACGTGCGGGACGTGGCGGCGGTGGCCGGGGAGAGGCCGCTGATTCCCCCCGGGTTATGCCAACTGGCACGCTGGATGGGCGACTATTACGCATGTGACCTGGCGGCCGCGCTGCGGACCATTTTGCCGGGGCCGGTGCGCTCCCACGAGGGAGGCGGAAAAGTGGCATGGTGGATTTCTCCCGTCGCCGGAAAAAAGGATCTGGCGGCCAAGGTTCTCCAGACAGCGAGGGTTCAGGCCAAGGCCTGGGCGTTTTTGCAGGACCGGGGGGGTGCTTGGCTGAACGTGCTGGTGCGGGAAAGCGGGTTTGGGACGGCGGTCTGGAAAGCGCTGGTGGACCGGGGGCTGGCGGAGAGGTCGGAGCGGAGGCTGGTGAAGGATGAGGAAGGGCCGGAGGAAGGTTGGACCGATGCCGGCAAAAAACCGGAGCTCGGGGAGGAACAGGCAGCGGCGATGGAGGCGTGGGAGCAGGAAAGAAAAAAGGAAGGGGGCGGCAGGCCGGTTCTTCTGGAGGGGGTGACAGGGAGCGGAAAAACAGAGATTTATCTGCGGGCCCTGGAGGCGGTGTTGGCGGAGGGAAAGAATGCCGTGGTGTTGGTGCCGGAAATTTCCCTGACCCCGCAGACGGTGGCGCGTTTCCGGGGCAGACTTGCCGGGCAGCGGGTGAGGTTGTGCGTGCTGCATAGCGCCCAGACGGTGGCGGAGCGGCGGGAGTCATGGCACGAAATCCGGGAGGGAAGGGCGCGGGTGGTGATCGGAGCGCGGTCGGCCCTGTTTGCCCCCTTGGAACACCTGGGACTCATCGTGGTGGATGAGGAGCACGACGGGGGTTACAAGCAGGGGGAGTCGCCCCGGTACCATGCCCGGGACCTGGCGGTGGTGAGGGGCAGGATCGAGGGAGCCTCGGTGATCCTGGGCAGCGCAACGCCTTCGCTGGAAAGCGCCCACAATGCGGACCGGGACCGGTATCTGCGGGTTCGACTGAGGAAGCGGGTCGACGGGGCAAAACTGCCCAAGGTGCACATTGTTGATCTTCGCAAGGAGGAGAGACCAAAGGCCGGCGGACCAGTGATGTTGTCGGGGGTATTGCGGCAGGCGTTGGAGGAGAGGCGAAAGAAGGCGGAGCAGAGCCTGCTGTTGTTGAACCGGCGAGGTTATGCGCCGAGCGTGCAGTGTCCCCACTGCGGGAGGGTTGAGGAGTGCGAACGCTGTGCGGTGCCGATGACCTATCATCGCAGCGTCGGACGCATGAAATGTCATTTCTGCGACGCGGAGAGGCCTGCGCCGGCGGTCTGCCCGGAGTGTCAGTCGCCCCAGCTCAAGTTCACCGGGGCGGGGACGGAGAGGTTGGAAGAAGCGGTTTTGGAGGCCTTGCCGGGAATACGATGGACCCGGATGGATTCGGATAGCATGAAAGCAAGGGGTGCGCACGGAAAGGCGCTGGCGGCTTTCCGGGAGGGGCGGACAGACATTCTGCTGGGCACACAGATGATCGCCAAGGGGCTGCATTTCCCCCGGGTGACTTGTGTGGGCGTGGTTGGAGTGGATGCGGCGCTGAACCTGCCGGATTTCCGCGCCTCCGAGCGGGTGTTTCAGCTTCTTGTGCAGGTCGCGGGCCGGGCGGGGCGCGGGGAGATTCCCGGGGAGGTGTTCGTCCAGACGTACACCCCTTTTCACCCGGCAATCCAGTTTGCGCGTCACCACGATGTGGACGGCTTCCGGGAGCAGGAACTGGAGTACCGGAGGGCGCATGGCTACCCTCCCTTTCGGCGGGCGATCCTGGTTTCTTTTTCCGGAACCAGCGAGGCACAGACCTCGGCATCGATCCGACATGTGGCGGAGCGTCTGCGCGGGCTGTGGAAGGGCAAGGTGGAGGTTCCGGAGCCGTGCGCGGCCCCGATCGCCCGGGTGGAGGGAAAATTCCGGTTTCAGCTTTTCCTGCTGGTGGACAAGGTTCCGGAGCTGATGGCGGACCTGAAGAGGGAGGCATTGGCGCCGAAATGGCCGGCTGGCATGCGGGCCACAATCGATGTGGACGCCCAGGATCTCCTTTAAAGGAGTGAATTACGAGGAATGAGTGATGGGATGGCAAAGGTGATAAGTGATAGGGAGTTGTTCGTTTACGTTTATGATTACCTTTACGATTTCATGAACCTACGGACTGCAGGCTGTTAGGTTGTTCTTGAATGTGACGGTGAACGTGAAGGTAGATCGTGAAAGGATGACGCGGGGGTGGTAAAAGGGATGCTTGAACAGGCTCTTTCTCACCACGGCGATCGATTACGCCAACGCCAAACCGCACCTGGGGCATGCTTATGAGAAGGTTTTGACGGATACCCTAGCCCGTTTTGCCCGGAGGACTGGGCAGACGGTGCGCTTCCTCAGTGGGCTGGATGAGCATGGACAGAAAGTGCAGCAGAGCGCAGGAAAATCGGGAAAGACCCCCCAGGAGTTTGTAGACGGGATCTGTGGGCAGTTTTTATCCCTTTGGAAAATCCTCCGGGTGGAACCGGATGACTTCGTAAGAACCACGGAGCGAAGGCATAAAAAGCTGGTCGCAGAAGTGCTGGAGAAGCTCCACCGACAGGGGGACATCGTCAAGGGGACCTTCAAGGGTTTCTACAGCGTTCGGGCGGAACAGTTTCTCACAGAGAAGGAAAGGGAGGCGGACGGTTCGTGGCCGGAGATCTATGGAGAGGTGGTGGAGCTGACGGAGGAAAACTACTTTTTTAAACTCTCTAAGCACCAAGATTGGCTTCGGGAACTGATCCGGAAGCAACCCTCCCTGATCTTTCCCGAGTTCCGGGCCAAGGAACTACTCGGGGCGCTGGAGAAGCCGCTTCCAGACCTTTGCATCTCCCGACCCAAGGCGCGGCTCGCATGGGGGATCCCCCTGCCGTTCGACCAGAATCAGGTGACCTATGTCTGGTTTGATGCGTTGCTGAACTACGTGACGGGGGCGGGTAGCGGGGAGGGGCGGTTGGGCGATTGGGAGCCGGCGGTCCACGTGATCGGCAAGGACATCCTGGTTCCCGCCCACGGGATTTATTGGCCCTGCATGCTGAAGGCGCTGGGGTTGCCCATTTTTGTCAGGCTGCTTGTGCACGGGTTCTGGACGCGCCGGAACGAAAAACTGAGCAAGTCCACCGGGAATGTGGTCGACCCCGGGGAGTTGTCCGCCAAGTACGGAGCGGACGCCTTCCGTTATTATGTTCTCAGGGAAATGGCCCTTGGCCATGACGCGGATTTTGACGAGGGGGCGCTGGCGGCTCGTCGGAAGGGGGAACTGGCCCACGAGCTGGGCAACCTGCTGCAAAGGACCGGTTCCATGATCGGGCGTTATCGCGAAGGGCGGATACCCGCCGTAACCACGCCGGATCCGGTCTCGGAGGGGTTCCGTGACACCGTATTGCATGCCCTGCGGAAATGGGATGAGCTGATGAAATCGTACCAGATTCATCTCGCCCTAGGAGAGCTGTGGAAGGCGGTGCAGGCGGCCAACCAGCTGATCGAGGCGCGGGCACCCTGGAAGTTGGCGAAGGATCCGGCCAAGTCAGGAGAGCTGGATGCCACTCTCGCCGATGCGGCGGCAGCGTTGGAATTGGTCTTGCTGGAGGCGGCGTGCGTGATTCCGGAGACGGCGGAAGTGGGTTTGAAGCAACTGGGCTACGCCGGCAAGACCGGGGCCAGGGAGAAGGATTGGCCTGCGTGGCCCAACAGGCAGGGCGGGCGTCTTCTCGGGGACATCATGCCTCTTTTCCCAATTTTGGAGGAGGAGAAGCGTGCCCAAGGATGACACGGGGGACGGTTGCGCCCCGGAACGGTTTGCGGCATTTTCCTTGGTTTAAGGAGCATCACCATGAGCACGAAATACGCCCACCCGGAAGCCCTTGTGGAAACCGAATGGCTGGCCCGGAACCTGAATGATCCCGGCATCCGGGTGGTGGAAAGCAATGAAGACGTGCTCCTTTACGACACCGGCCACATCCCCGGGGCGGTGCACATTGATTGGCGCCGCGACCTGCAGGATCCGCTGGTGCGGGACTACATCAGTCCCAAGGCCTTTGCGGAGCTTTGTGCGCGCAACGGAATCTCCCCGGAAACCACGGTGATTTTTTACGGCGACAAGTCCAACTGGTGGGCCTGTTATGCTCTTTGGGCCTTCCGGTTGTTTGGACACCAGAAGGTGAGGATTTTGAATGGCGGCCGGGACAAGTGGGTGGCGGAGAAACGCCCGCTGACGCGGGAAAAAGTGACGGCAAAGCCTGCCACCTATCCGACGCCGGCCAAGCGATTGGACGGGGAAATCCGGGCCTTTTACGAGGATGCGCTCGCCTTCAGTCAGGCAAAGAAGCCGCTGATCGACGTCCGTTCGCCCGGAGAGTTTAAGGGAGAGGTTACCCATATGCCCGAATATCCCCAAGAGGGAGTGTTGCGGGGCGGGCATATTCCCGGCGCCAAAAGCGTGCCATGGAAGACAGCGGTTCAAGAGGACGGCACGTTCAAGTCCGCCGAGGAGCTGGCAAAAATTTACCTGCAGGGCTGCCAGCTGACCCCGGACAAGGACGTGGTGGCCTACTGCCGGATCGGGGAGCGGTCGAGCCACACGTGGTTCGTGCTCAGCTACCTTCTGGGCCTCAAAAAAGTGAGAAACTACGACGGTTCCTGGACGGAATGGGGAAACCGGGTGAGGGCCCCGATCGAGCGTTCGGATTAATCCGCGGAGAGTAAAACCCCGGTCCAACCCGGCAGGGTAACGGATACCTTTTCCCCCTCCTGCCTGAGACTCACTTCCGACAGGGGTCCGGAAGAAACATAGAAGGGCTTCAAGGTTTCCGGGGCGTTGCCATCCGGCGAGCCGAAGCGAAAGTGGAAAGTCTGGCTTTTTTCGCTGCGATTGAAGATGGCGACGATGTTCTGCTCGCCCGCACGGGCAAAGGCAAAGGTGCCGGTGGCGTTGTCGGCCCCAATCACCCTGACGGCGCCATCCCGGAGCGTGGGGTGGCTTCTCCGTAGAGCCAGGGTTTTTTTGATAAAATCGTGCAGAGCTCCGTTGAAATTGGAGTCGTCATTCCGCGGCGGTTGGTCTCCCGGGCTGATTGTTTGTGGGGAGTATTTTCCGTCCTCCCAAACCATGGGCATGCGGTCGTCCGGGTCGTCCGCCCCCCACATTCCCGCTTCCGTTCCGTAGTAGAGGTAGGGGCTTCCGGGGTAGGCCACCTGGAAAAGAAAAAGCATGCGCTGCAACTTTCTTTCCTCGGCGGTGGGTTTGCGGACCAAGTAGGGCTTCTCCCGGCTTCCCGCCCAGTTTTCCGCATCGTAGGCAAAGACATCGGCTTTGGCGTAATAGGGTCGATCCCGGTTGACGATCATCGAGGCCATGCGGTCGGTGTCATGGGAGTCGAAAAGGTTCATCAGGCGCCTCCATTCCGCATCCGAAAAGGCGCTTCTCCGTTCCTCGATCAACTGGAGGAACTCGCGCACCGGCAAGGTGGCATCGATCAGCCCTCCCTTGATTGGCATGGCAAAGGCATAATAGTTCATGACGCCGTCAAATCCGCCCTCCCGCATGAACCCGGGGGCCTCCTGCCAGATCTCCGCGGTGGTGTACGCCGCGGGGTTGATGGATTTGACCAACTGGTTCCATTCCGACCAAAAGCCCGTTCCCACTTCGTTGGCCACGTCGAGGCGCCAGCCGTCGATTCCGTCGGAGGGGTCCCCGTTGCCATCCGGATCCATCCAGCGGCGGGTGACGGCGAAGAGGTAGGCCTTCACCTCGGGGTGGAGATTTTTTCGTCCGGCCTCATCCGTCACCTCGGCAAATTCCGGCATGCTTTTCAGCCCCCACCACCCCGAGTAGTCAAACTCATCGGCAGGGGTTTTGGGATCGTCAAAAGCCTTCACCTCAAACCAATGGACGTAGGGGGATTGTTTTTGATTCTTACGAAGATCCTCGAAGGCGAAAAACTGCCGCGCACAGTGGTTAAAGACGCCGTCGAGGATGATCTTCATGCCGCGGGCATGGGCCTCCCGGACAAGCTCGAGCAACATTTTATCGGCGGCTGTCCAGCGCCAGGACGCGGGATCAGCGGACGATTCCTTGGTGAGGGCGAGATCCCCCGCGGGATCCGGGCCGAAATGCGGGTCCGCATGGTGGAAAGAGCGTGCATCGTATTTGTGAAGGGAGGGCGACTCGAAAACCGGGTTCAGGTACAACGCGGTTACCCCCAAGTCTTTGAGGTAGTCCAGGCGGTCGATCACCCCCCGGAAATCCCCGCCATATCGACGGTAACCGTTGGTCCCGTACACGTCTCCGGCCAGTTTTTTTTCCCAATCCGCCAGGGCATACCATTCCATCGTCCAGGGAAGGACGCCCCATTCCCTGCGGACTTTTTCGGGCACTCCGCAGTAGTCCGCGGTCGGATCGTTTTTGGGGTCCCCGTTTCGGAATCGCTCGGGAAAGATCTGGTACCAAACCGCCTCTTCCGCCCAAGCGGGGCCTGGGGTATTTGGGCCCCCGGATGCCGGCAGGGAAGCGAGTCCCAGGATTACGGCGAGGAGCCGGCCGGTCACGGGGGATCCGCGGAAAAAGCTAGGGTTGGTTGGCCGGCGGCGAGGCGGACCGCTGGTAGTCGCTCATCGAGCTTTTTTGCCGTTGGGCGATCCGGTAGCCCATGACGTTCAGGTCGAAATTCATGAAAAAGGATGACGGAACGGGGATGCCGATCTCCGGAAGCTCCTCCGTCTGGTAGTCGAAATTCAGCCCCTTCATGGTGGCCAAAAACCAGGCGACATCGACCTCCTCGGTCAATTTCCCTTTCGTCTGGATGATGCTGAAGTCCTTCTGGTCGACCCAAAGAGTTCCACCCACCTTATTGATGACCTTTTCCTCGCGGGAGGAGAAGGGCTGGTCCTTTTTGGGGGTGAATTTGATGACGAAGCAGCGCCGGTCACGGATGGTTTCGTCATTGAGCCGCTGATAATTGTAGCGCGGGGCAATTTTGGCCATGTCCAGCATGGCATTGACCTTCTTGGCATCCTCCACCTGCTTGTCCTTGTCGTCGTCATCATCGTCATCGGAACCTTTGTGGAGGTTGCGTCCCGCAGCGACCCCGGCGACCTTGGTTTTGTCGGAGGCGCCCCCGGATGGGGAACCGGAATCATCATTGAAATCTGCCGTGTAGGTGATGTCTTTGCCGGGTTTGATTTTTGCGGAAACCGTCTTTGTCCTGTCGGGCACAACCTTGTTGTCGTCGTCCAACCGCTCCGTGACGACCTTAAGCTGGTAAAGATATTCCGACCGCAGGTCCCGCAATTCCTCGTCCCGCCGGATGGCATTCTGGATAATTTCGCCAACGGCGGGACCGGGGGCCTGGGCGGGCAGGCCGGCACCGGGGGAGGACGGGAGTGCGGCGGGGGGTTGGGAGGCTTTGTCCTCGTCGGTGGGGACGGTGGCTTTGGCGACCGGTTCATCATCCTCCTTGGTCTGCATGTTGCCGCTGGCGTCCGGAGCCCCCTTGGTCCCGATTTGGGCAACCAACGGTGCGCCGAGAAATGTCACCAGGGGAAAAATGAGGATAAGGTTGCGCATGGGTGTGAATCCTCTATTTACCCCAAGGATGTCGCACATCAAACTCTTTATCCCCGGCCCGGTCGAGGTCTCCGACTCCGTGCGAAAAGCCTTCGGGAGTCCGATGATCGGACACCGCGGCAAGGGCTTCCAGGACCTCTATGCCCGGGTGCAACCGGGCCTGCGGAAACTTTTCCAGACCAGCCAGCCGGTGTTTCTGGGGACCGGATCCGCCTGGTCGGTGATGGAGGCCGCCTTGAGGAATCTGGTACAGAAAAAGGTTTTGGTCTGCATGAACGGGGCCTTTTCCGACAAGTGGCTGGATGTCGCGCAGAAGTGCGGCAAGCAGGCCGGCAAGGTTCAGGTGGAGTGGGGGCAGGCGATTCTTCCCGAGATGATTGACCGGGAGCTGTCCCAAGGTGGATTCGACGCGCTCACCCTGATCCACCACGAGACCTCCACGGGAGTCCTCAGTCCACTGGCGGATATCGCCAAACTGGTCCGAACCAAGTATCCCGACGTCCTGCTGATCGTGGACACCGTCTCCTCCTTCAGCGTCTTGCCGATCCCGTTTGATGAGCTCGGCCTTGATGTGATGCTCTGCGGAACCCAAAAGGCTCTGGCCCTTCCGCCCGGCGCTGCCCTTTTTGCGGTGAGCGAGCGGGCGTATCAGCGGGCGGAAAAGGTGAAAGACCGCGGTTATTACTATGATTTTCTGGAATTCCGGAGGCAGGCGGAGAGCAACATGACGCCCTGCACTCCCTCCATCGGCCACCTGTATGCCCTAGAGGCGAAGCTGGCGGAAATGGAGACGGAGGGCATTGCCAGGCGCCACGAACGCCATCGCAAAAATGCCGAGCGGGGACGTAGTTGGCTCCAGGAAAACGGGTTTGAGGTCTTTCCGGAGAAAGGGTTTGAATCGCTCAGTCTGACTTGCGGCAAAAACATCCGGGGGGTGGATGTCGCCAAATGGATTGCCTGGCTCAAGGAGACCCACCAGGCGATTTTTGACGGCGGTTACGGCAAGCTTAAGGGGCAGACCTTCCGGGTTTCCCACATGGGTGATGAGACGGAAAAAGGGATGGAGGAGCTTTGGGGAAGGCTGGGCGAGGGGTTGAAAAAGATTTCGTAACAAACAAGCCAGCGGTCGCTGCGGAGAGCGGCAGACTCAGGCGGCTTTGCGGGATTCCTTGCGCCGGATGACGGGTGGGCGCTGACCCTCCACAACGGGGCGGCTGATGAGGACTTCCTCCACATCATCCCGGGAGGGGATTTCGTACATGAGATCGAGCATCATGCCCTCCAGCAGACTGCGAAGGGCCCGGGCCCCGGTGCCTTTTTTCATGGCTTTGTCGGCAAGGCATTTGAGCGCGTCCCTGGTGAAGTTCAGCCGGACGCCTTCCATGCCAAAAAGTTTGGCGTATTGTTTGGTGAGGCAGTTCTTGGTCTCGGTGAGCACGGCGATGAGTTCCTCCGCGGTGAGGGGGTGAAGATGGGTGAGGACGGGGAGGCGGCCGATGAATTCGGGAATCATTCCAAATTTGAGGAGATCCTCGGGCTCGGTGTGTCGGAGCAGGGTGGGGCCCTCCTCCGTGATGGGCGCGGACCCGGGGCCGGCGCCGAATCCGAGGGAACGACCGCCCAGCCGCTTTCGCACGATTTCCTCCAGCCCGACGAAGCCCCCGCCGCAGATAAAAAGGATGTTTTGGGTGTTGATGGTGATGTGTTCCTGCTGGGGATGTTTGCGTCCTCCCTGCGGGGGCACGTGGCAGATGGTCCCCTCGAGAATTTTGAGGAGACCCTGCTGGACGCCCTCCCCGGAGACATCCCGGGTGATCGAGGCGCTGTCCGATTTGCGCCCGATTTTGTCAATCTCGTCGATGTAGACGATGCCTAACTCGGCCTTTTTGACGTCGTAGTCCGCGTTTTGCAAAAGACGGAGGATGATTGTTTCGACATCCTCGCCCACGTAGCCGGCCTCGGTCAGGGAGGTGGCATCGGCGATGGCGAAGGGAACATCGAGGATCCGGGCGAGGGTGCGGGCAAGGAGGGTCTTGCCGCAACCGGTTGGCCCGATGAGGAGAATGTTGCTTTTTTCGAGTTCCACGTCGGCATGCTCGGTGGGAAGGGAGTCCGCGTGATCCCCGCGGATCCGCTTGTAGTGGTTATGGACGGCGACGGCGAGGGTCCGTTTGGCTCTTTCCTGGCCAATGACGTGCCGGTCAAGTTCCGCGCGGATTTCCCTCGGCTTGGGGAGAGCGGTGAGCGGTCCTTTTCCCGGGCGTCCTTCGCCGGCCTCCCGGGTGAGAATGTTGGTGCACAGGGTGACGCAGTTGTCGCAGATGTAGACACCCGGTCCGGCGATGAGTTTCTTCACCTCCGCGTGGCTCTTTCCGCAGAAGGAGCAGAGCGTGAGGTGGGTGGGGCGGGCCACGGAGGCTCCGGTTTATTTGGATGTTTGGGCGGGCTTGTGGAAGGTGACGACGTGGTCGACCAGGCCGTAGGCCTTGGCGTCCTCGGCTGACATGAAGCGGTCCCGGTCCGTGTCTTTTTCCACAGTCTCGAACTTTTGCCCGGTGTGGTGGGCGAGAATCTCGTTGAGGCGTTTCTTGGCGCGGAGAATTTCCTGGGCCTGGATACTGATGTCGGTTGCCTGCCCTTGGGCGCCCCCGAGAGGCTGGTGGATCATGATCCGCGCGTTGGGCAGGCAGTAGCGTTTGCCCTTGGTGCCGGCGGCAAGGAGAACGGCGCCCATGCTGGCGGCCTGACCGATGCAGTAGGTGGCCACATCGCAGCTGATGTATTGCATGGTGTCATAAATGGCCAACCCGGCGGTGACGTAGCCTCCTGGCGAATGGACGTAAATGTTCACGTCCTTTTTGGGGTCCTCCATCTGCAGGAAGAGAAGCTGGGCAATGATGGAGTTGGCCATGGTGTCATCGATGGCCGTGCCGATAAAGACGATCCGGTCCTTGAGGAGCCGGGAATAAATGTCGTAGGCGCGCTCGCCCCGTCCGGTCTGTTCAATGACGCTGGGAACGAAGTAGTCCGCGCGGGGTTCCGGGTTCATAGAGCGATGCTAGGACCGGACGACGTGTTGCAAAAGAAAATCGACCGTCTTGCGCCGCAACAGCGTGTCAGCAAGTGAGGGCAAAGCGCCTGATTTTTGCAGTCGTTTGGCAAACAGGCGGATGTCCTGTCCTGAGTGGGCGGCCAGATGGGCCACTTCCTGAAGGATCTCTGTTTCCTGCACCTTGAGTCCCTCCACCTCGGCCACCTTGCGGAGGAGGAAGGAAAGTTTCACGTTCTCCTCCGCGTTTCTGCCGGCGGCGGCGAGGATCTCATCCTTGTGCTTGAGAAGCTCCTCCTGGGGAACGCCTCGGCGCTGGTTTTCCTCGACCAGGCGGGCCACGAGGCGGCGCCGTTCCTCCTCGAGCATCGGCTCGGGCACATCCATCTTGACGGCCGAGAGGAGGGCGGTGGTGACGGCGCGGGAGTCCTCGGAGCGGACGGCGGATTCCCGGGAGGCGACCAGATCCTCGCGGATCCGCTTTTTCAGCTCCTCCAGGGAGATCGTGTAGTGCTCCTGACAAAAGGCCTCGTCGATGTCCGGAACATGGCGCTCTTTCAATTCATGCAGGGTGACGGCATAGCGTCCCGTCTGGCCGCGGAGGGGCACCTGGGAAAAGTCCGCCGGGAATTTCACCTCCAATTCCTTGGTCTCCCCCGGCTTCATCCCGGTGATGCCCGCGCAAAAACCGGGAAGGAAGGAGTCAGGTTTCAGCAAGAGCCAGAGTTTCTTGGCGACGGCGAGTTGGCCCGCCTGAGGGGCAATCTCCGTGATTTTTTTGCCGCCACAGGTTCCTTCCAGGTCGAGGACGACAAAATCCCCCTCCCGGGCAGGGCGTGGCTCAAGGTTGTGGAAGTGCGCCATCGGTTCGGCCAACTGCCCGAGGGCGTTCTCCACGTCCTTGTCCGTGACCGGTTCGGCGTTCTTTTTGGGGATCTTCAGGCCTTTGGCGGCGGGTAGCTTGAATTCCGGGGCAAGGTCGACCCGAAGAATGAACCGAAAACCCCGGTCCTTGCCGAAATCGGCCTCCTCGACCGCCGGGTCGTCCACGAGGAGAAGCTTTTCCTTCTCCACCGCGGTGCGCAGACCCTCCCGAAGGAGAGCTTCCCGCAGTTCGGCTTGGATGTCGGGAGCGTAGCGTTTGCGGACCATCTCGAGGGGAGCGCGGCCCGGGCGAAAGCCGGGAAGGCGGGCAGACTTTTGAAAGGAGAGCGCAACCTGTTCCTCCTTTTTGCGCACGTGTTCGGCGGGAATTTCTCCCTTCACGCGCCGCCGGCAACCTCCGGCATTTTCCATGGAAATTTTCATAATCCGAAACATCGTACCGGAAAAGTTCCTTGTGGCCAAGGCAAACGGACTCAGCCGGCGCGTCGTGGACAGACGCCCTTTTCCCGGAAAGCGTCGCAGGACGCCTCGATCTGAAGGCTGACGCGCTTCGGGCTGAACCCGTGTTCCTTGGTGACGATGGATTCCCGGACGTCGAGGCACGGGTCGTGGAATTCCACCACCTTCTGGCAGTCGACACAGACGAAGTGACCGTGTCGCGGGGCATCGGCAAAGTTGGGGTCATACTGGGGTGACTGTTGTCCCAACCCCACCTGTCGGAGCAGCCCTGCCTTCACCAGAAATGCGAGCGTGCGGTAGACGGTTGCGCGGGAAACCTTTCCGTTGCGCCGGCGGCATTGGGCGAGCAGGGATTCTGCGGTGAAATGGTCGCGGGTGGCGAAGGTCATCTCCACCACCAGCCTTCTCTGCAGCGTCAGGCGCATCGACTGGGAGCGCATGCATTCCAGCGCCCTTCCACGGGCCGTGTGCGGTGCCGAGGTCTCGGTTTTTCTCACTCGGTCAGGTTTTCCGGACCGCCGGATGGTACGGTGGTTTTCCCTCCCTTGAAGGCCTTGAGAAAGCGCTTCACCGCAGGACTGACCACACGGGAGGCCCGGGACACCACCCCCAAGGGCCGCAGAATGGGCGGTCCGGCATGGGCAAGCACCACGAGGGAACCGGAGGCCAGTTCCTTCGCGACGACAGACTTCGGCAGGAAGGCCACCCCCGCATCGATTTCCACGGCATTTTTGAGGGTTTCCACGTTGTCGAATTCCATCTTTGGCTGAAAGCGAAGTCCCCGTGCGGCGAGAATCTTGTCCAACCCCTGCCGGGTGGGGGTTTCGGGGGCGAGGGAGACCATTTTGAACTGCCCCAGGTCCGAAAGGGCAACCGCCCCCCGCTTCATGAGGGGATGACCCGGGGCGGCGATGATGTGGAGGGTATCTTTTTTGAAGGTCTCCACCTTCAACCCCTTGCGGGGCGAGGGAAAGGCGACGAAACCCACGTCCGCATCGCCATCGTTCACTGACTCGTACACCTCGTTGGAACGGCGGTAATCGACCTGGATTTTCACCTGGGGAAAGGTCTTGAGGAACTCCCTGATGTAGGGGGGAAGCTCATGAATTCCCACGCTCGGCACCGCCACCAGCCGAATGTTGCCGGAAATGATATTTCTCATTTCTTCCAGCTGGTGCTGGAATCGCTGGTAGTGAGCGATGATCTCCCGGCTTGCCTCATAGAGGAGTTGCCCTTCGCGGGTGAGGGCAAACTGTTTGCTGGTTCTTTCCAGCAGGGGCACGCGAAGCCGCGTCTCGATGGAGCGGAGTTGTTGGCTGACGGCGGACTGGGTGATCCCGTTCAGGGACGCGGAGCGGCTGAACGACTTGGTCTCCACGAGATCCCGGAAAACGCGAAAAGATTCCACCTGCATGATTGGGGCCATTATGCACCCTTATTTGGGAGGCAAATCAAGCATAACTAATCATGAGCGACCTTTTGGAGCAAAACTACTCCCGGATTTGCGAGGAGGTTCGGAAGGCGACTGAGGGGGCGGGGCGGGATCCGGCTTCCGTACGGTTGTTGGCGGTGAGCAAAAAGGTCCCCGCAGAAAGGCTTCGTGTTCTTTGGGGGATGGGTCACCGCCTTTTCGGGGAAAATCGGGTCCAGGAGGCGCGGGCGAAAATCCCGGAGATGCCCCCCGGCGGGGAATGGCATTTCATCGGTGGTCTTCAGACAAATAAGGCCAAGGAGGCGGTGGAGTGGTTCGACGTGGTGGAGTCGGTCGACCGTTTGGAACTGGCCCAGGAACTGCAAAAGCGCGCGGAGATGGCCGGGAAGAATCTCCGGGTTCTCGTGGAGGTGAACGTCGGGGGAGAGGCTGCCAAGCACGGGGCGAAACCGGAAGAGGCGGAGAATCTTCTCGCCGTGCTGAATGGAATGTCCCGACTGGAAGTGCGGGGGCTGATGGCCATTCCTCCTTTTCGTGAGGATCCGGCGGAGGCCCGGCCCTTTTTCCGCAGGTTGCGCGAAATCCGGGACCGGCTGGAGCAATCCCTGGGTGCGGGGTTGCCGGAGCTTTCCATGGGGATGAGTCAGGACTTTGCCGTGGCCATCGCCGAGGGGGCCACCCTGGTGCGCATTGGCACGGCTCTGTTTGGGGCGCGTTCGGGGTGAGCCGAAAAAAAATCCTGCCTAGGTCGTTTTACGAGCGGGAGGATCCCGTCGAGGTGGCCCTGGATCTTTTGGGTAAAATCGTCCGGGTCGGTTCCGGCAAGGGGGAGTGTGCCGCACGCATCGTGGAGGCGGAGGCTTACGGCGGACGTCGGGACCGGGCTTCCCATGCCTGGCGAGGTCGCACGCCGAGAAATGAGTCCATGTTCGGAGCTCCCGGGACCGCGTATGTCTATTTGTGTTACGGCATCCACCGGATGTTCAATGTGGTGACCGCCCCCATGGGTGTTCCCGCGGCCGTTTTAATCCGCGGCGTGGAACCCCTGCAGGGCGTGGAAGGGATGGTGCGGCGCAGAAAACTCCAAGCCGGGGATTTCCGGCTGACCGGCGGACCGGGGGCCCTGACCGCGGCCCTGGGAATCCGCATGGCATGGGACCGAAGCGATCTTGTTTGCGGGCCAATCCGGATCGAGGATGACGGGATGCGCATCGCCTCCAGCCGGATCGAAAAGCGTCCCCGCGTGGGAGTGAATTATGCCGGGCCTGCCGCGAGGTTCCCTTGGCGCTTTTCCCTCCGGGACAATCCCTGGGTCAGCCGGAGTCGGTCATGAAAAACCAGCCCCGGATCCTCTCCACGCTGGAAAAGGCCCAGGAGATCAACTTCTCCGGACGCCACTACGGGACAATTGCCGAAATCGGGGCGGGGCAGGAGGTGGCTCGCTGGTTTTTCCAGGCGGGCGGGGCGGCGGGAACCATAGCCAAAAGCATGTCGGCCTATGACATGACCTTCAGCAATGCGATCTACGGCAAGGCGGGCCGGTTCGTTTCCCGCGAGCGGTTGCAGGAGATGTTGAACTACGAATACCGGCTGTTGATCGAGCGCCTTGGAGCGGAACGTGGGGATCACAGCCGGTTCTTCGTGTTTGCGGATACCGTGACCGCCCGCAGCCACAAGCACGCCGCCGACGGCAAAGGCTGGCTGGGCATCCGCTTTCAGACCGAGCCCAACCGTCCCCCGGGGGAAATCCACCTGCATGTGCGCCTGATGGACCCGACGAACGCGGAACAGATGGAGGCCTTGGGCGTGCTGGGGGTCAATCTCATCCACGCCGCTTTTCTCCACTGGAGGAATCCCGAGGAGATTCTCAGCCGTCTGATGGATGGCATTCGCTATGGGCGGCTGGAGGTGGACATGGTGGCCTTCGGCGGGCCGGTGTTCGCGCGCGTCGACAACCGGCTGGCCAGCCTGAAGCTCGTGCGATCCAACCTCACCCCGGTGGCCCTCTTTGCCGCCACCGGCGAGAACCTGGAGGCGGAGGACAGTTTTTACAACAAATCGGTGCTACTTCTGCGGGGACACTACCGCCCGATCACCAACTTCCATATGCGGATGATGGCCAAGGCTTCCGCGGTTTTCCGTGCCGATCCCGAAAACAAGGGTCGTGAAATCGTGGAGGTTTGCGAGATCACCATGCGCAACCTGGTGCGGAGCCGGAAGGCCGGGATCGAGGACTTTCTCGACCGGGTGGACTGCATGGGGGCGCTGAAGCGGACGGTGATGGTGACCAATATCTTCCGCTTTCACCGCCTGGCCTGGTACATCACCCAGCGGACCAAGGGTTCCGTCGGCTTCGTCATCGGTGTGCCCCTTCTGGCCAAAATGCTGGAGGAGCAGTTTTACAGCGACCTGTCCGGCGGGATCCTCGAGGCGATGGGAAGACTCTTTCTGCCCGGGGTGAAGTTGCTGGTTCAGCCCGGGAACGATCCCGTGACCGGGGCATTTGTCACGGGGCACAACCTCACCGTGCCCGAGCCGATCCGGGAGATTTACCGGTATCTTGTCCGGACCGGACGCATTGTGGATTTGGCCGGGGAGGAGCGGGATCTGCCTCCCTGCTCGAGTTCCGAGATTCTCCGTAACATCCGCTCCGGCAAGAAGGGTTGGGAAAAGAATGTGCCTGCGCCGGTGGTCCATCTCATCCGCCGCCGCCGATTGCTCGGCTACCGTGCCGCCCGCTAGCATGGAAAAACCGATGAAAACACTTTGGACGGCCGTATGTCTGACGTTTCTGTTTTCCTGGCTGGGGAGCGCGCAGGAAAATAAATCCGGCACCATCCAGCTGAAGGTTGAGGGCGTCTTGGCAGGACAGGGACAGGTCAGGATCGTCCTGGAGAAAAACGCCAAGGATTTTGATTCCGGTGGCTTTGAGGCGCCGAAATACCTGTTCCGGGTTGTCGAAGCGAAGGGGGAGAGCGTCAAGACGACCTTTCCGTCCGTGCCCTATGGCACCTACGCAATCAAGGTCTTCCAGGACCTCGACGGCGATGGAAAGATGAAAGCCGGATTTATGGGGTCGCCCGAGGAGCCTTGGGGTTTTTCCAACGATGCCACCGGTTTCCTGGGGCCTGCGGATTTCAGTGATTCCAAATTTGAGCTCAATGCCCCGGAACTTGGGCTGACGATCCATCTAAAAAAGTAGGCACCGGCCCTTCCTGCTTTGCGGGTACACGTCCCGGTGGATTTTTGATCTTCCCCAAAAACCAGATTCCCGTGGGTGGTCCCGGTCAAACGGTCTTGCCCGAGCCTGGAGAAATTAGTCGACTCCATCGTACCCATCCTTTTCCAAGGTTATTTGAAAAATGGCCTCCGACAGGTTGACGCTGGTGCGGGGAATCTTAGCGTTTCAAGGATGGCTAAAGCACCGTTGGGCAGGGGGTTGGGGGCGCTCCTGGGCACGAGCAAACTGCCGGCGCAGCCCCTGGATTCCCCGGAGATCCGCCCCGAGGAGGGGGAAAGGATCCAGCCACTGGGCGTTGGCGACATCCGCCCCAGCAGATTTCAGCCCCGGCGTGTTTTTGCCGAGGAGAGCCTGGCGGAACTGGTGGACTCCATCCGGGCCAAGGGAATTTTTCAGCCGCTGATTGTCCGCCGTTCCGGGAGCGGAGCCGGCTATGAGCTGATCGCCGGGGAGCGGCGCTGGCGGGCAGCCCAGAAACTGGGTCTCGGAAGGGTGCCGGCGATCGTCCGGCAGGCCACGGACCAGCAGGTCCTGGAATTTGCCCTGATCGAAAATCTCCAGCGGGCCGAACTGGATCCCGTCGAGGAGGCCGATGGGTACGCCACCCTGATCGAGTCTTTCGGACTCAAGCAGGAGGATGTGGCGGAGCGTGTCGGGAAAAACCGGGCCACCGTCGCCAATGCCCTGCGGTTGCGGTCGCTGCCTTCCGAGGTGCGGGACCTGCTGCGCTCCAAGCAGCTGACGGTCGGACATGCCAAGGCGATCCTGGGTTTGAGTGAGTCGGCCGCGCAGACCGCGGCCGGACGGGAAGTGGTCAAGAGGGGGCTGAGTGTCCGCCAGGCGGAGGCATTGGTGCGGCGCCAGACGAATGGCTCCCGCGGACGCAAAAAGAACCGGCGGAACCATCAGGCCGACTGGCGGGACCTGGAGTTAAGGCTTCAGAGGGCCACGGGGACCCGGGTGAGGATCATCGGTTCGGGCGAAAAAGGCCGCATTGAGCTGCCCTACACTTCCGCAACCGAGCTGGATCGTTTGACGGCGCATCTGGGGGCGCGGGGCGACCTGTGAGCCAAAAGATCCGCCTGCTGGCGGAAGTGGTGGCGAATCGGATAGCCGCCGGAGAGGTGGTGGAACGGCCGGCCTCGGTGGTCAAGGAGCTGGTGGAAAATTCCCTGGATGCCGGTGCGAAAAAAATCGAAATCTCGGTGGAGCGGGGTGGACGTTCCCTGATCCGGGTCCTCGACGACGGGTGTGGGATGGGGCCGGAGGACGCCTTGCTGGCGCTGGAGCGGCATGCCACCAGCAAGATCCGGGATGCGGGAGACTTGATGAAAATCCAGACCTTTGGTTTCCGCGGCGAGGCCCTGCCCAGCATCGCTTCCGTCAGCCGTTTCACCCTGAAGACGCGGGAGCCGGATTCCATGGAGGGCACGGAAGTCGTCATCGATGGGGGTAAAGTGGTGCGGGCCGGCAGGGCGGGCTGTCCGGCGGGAACCAGCATCGAGGTGCGCCAGCTTTTTGCCCACGTTCCCGGCCGGAGAAAGTTTTTGCGGACGGAGGAGACGGAGTGGGGTCACATTGAGCACGGGGTGCGCCTGGCGGCCCTCGCGCGGCCTGAGGTGGGCTGGGTGTTGCGACGGGACGGGGCGGTGTTCTGGCAGGACTCCGCCCGGGCGGCGCTGGAAGAAAGAATGGCGGCGGTTTTTGGCCGCGATTGGAAGGAGACCTTCCTGGAAATCAATGGCGAGGACGGCGGCATGCGGATTCATGGTTATCTCGGGAGGCCCGGCGTCAATCGGGCCACGCGTGCGGAGCAGATCCTCTTCGTGAACTCTCGCCCCGTGCAGAGCGGCAGCCTCAATGCGGCCCTGCTGGAGGGTTACCACAATGCGCTGATGCGCGGCCGTTACCCGGTGACGGTGCTGTTTCTGGAGATGGATCCCTGCGGGGTGGATGTCAATGTCCACCCGGCCAAACGGGAGGTGCGCTTCCGGCAGGATGGGGATGTTCGCCGTTTTGTTTCCGGCGCGGTGGCGGAGGTCCTAAGGGGCGGTTCCGTCGGGCCGTTGCCGATGCCGACGATGACCACCAACGGGTTTTCCCCGACCCTGACTTTTGCGCCCACCGCCTCCCAGCCGGCCGCCACGATCCCCGGTCGGGCGCCCTTGCCGATGGCATCGCGGGGATCCTTGGGGTTGGAGGTGGAGAGCGCGCCGGGGATTCCGACGGGGTGGCGTTTACTCGGGGTGGTCGACCATCTTTATCTGGCGGCGGAAAAGGACGGCGGGCTGGTGTTGATCGACCAGCATGCAGCCCACGAAAGGATCCTGTTTGAGCAACTTCTGCGGCAGGTTGCGCAGGAGGAGGTGAGCGGGCAAAGGTTGTTGTATCCCGTGACGATCGAGTTTCCGCCGGTTCAGGCCGCATTTCTCAAGGAACGCACCGGGGAACTGGGAAAGGTCGGGCTGGGAATTTCCGGGATGGGGGGCAACGCCTTTCTGGTGGATGCCTTGCCGCCCAGGATCCGGACGCTGGCGGTCGAGGAGTTTGTCCGCGGGGTGGTGGCGGATCTGGAAAAAGGCGCCATGGCGACGAGGAAAGACCGGCGGTTAAGCGAGGAGGTCATCGCCAAAACGGTTTGCCGTCATGCGGTCAAGGCGAACGACCGGTTGAATGACGCGGAGGCCGTGCGACTGCTGGCCGATCTCCTGGCCTGCGAGCTACCCTACACCTGTCCGCACGGACGGCCGACGATGATTCTTTGGAGCAAGGCGGAACTGGAGAAGAAGTTCGGCCGGACGGGCTGAATGGCCGGGCAGCGGATCTTTCTCGACCACGCTTCCGGCGGGCCGGTTTTACCTTCGGCACGGGCCGCGATGGAAAAAGTCCTGTTGGGGCATGGCGCGGCACCCGGCGGGGGTCACCGTGAGGCCCGGGAGTCCCGCGAAGTTCTTGGACAGGCACGGAAGCTGGCAGCGGAGTTTCTCGGGGTGGAGGACGCCGAGCGGATCGTCTTCACCTCGGGAGGGACGGAGTCCGTCCAATCCGCCATCCGCGGTTGGGGGGAGGCCGCCGTCCGGGGAACCGTTTATGTCAGCGAGATGGAGCATCCGGCGGTGGAGGCCTCGGTGTGCAGATTGCAAAAGGAGGGATTCTTGCTGAGGCGAATCCCGGTCGATGGGGAAGGACGGTTGCAGTGGATGAAGGTCAAGCCCGGGAGTGGTCCGGGGCTGGTTTGTGTGCATTTGGCTCACCACGATGTCGGCACCGTGCAGGATTTGCGGGAGGCGGTGGGTTTCGCGAATTCCGTCAAGGCGCAACTTTTTCTGGACGCCACTTTTGGGGCCGGCTGGGTTCCTTTGCCGAAAGGACTGGAGGGCATCGATTTACTGGCGATTTCCGGTCATCGGCTGGGCGGTCCCAAGGGATCTGGCCTGCTCTTCGTCCGCTCCGGTTTTCCATGGAAGGCCCAAACCGAGGGGGGGAGACAGGAGAACGATCAAAGGGCGGGCACGGAGAACCTGCCGGCGATCGCCGGACTGGGGGCAGCCCTGGAAGATTGGCTCAGGAATGGAGGGAATTTCCGGAAGACAGCCGGCGAGGCGCAGCGGGCCCTATTGGAGGGGATCCGGAGAAAGGTCCCAACGGCCAAACTGCATGGACCGGAGCCGGGACCGGAAAGAAATCCGGCGCATCTGGGGATGAGCTTTGCAGGCTTGGAGGCGGAGGCCCTCGCACTGGTGCTGGATCGGGTGGGGGTTGCGGTCAAGGGAGGAAGCGGTTGCGTGACGCGGGAGATGCGAATTCCTCCGGCCATGAAGGCGACCGGGGCCACGCCGGAGGAGAGCCGTGCCTTGATCCTGCTTACCCTGAGCCCGGAAAGCGGTGCTTCCGCCGTGACCCCGGTCCCTGATCTTGTTTCGGAGGCGGTGGAGCGGTTGCGCTCCGCCTTATCCGAGTAATCGGCGGCTGGCGGAGGCTGGAAGAAGAAAGGGAAAAGGGCAGGATAGGAAGATGGGCGTCGATCAATGGCGGGACGAGGTGGTGACGAGGCTGCGGGGGGTGAAGTACCCGGGCTTCAGCCGTGACATTATTTCCTTTGGACTGGTGCAAGATATGGCATTGGAGGGAACGGAACTGAAGCTGCGCCTGAAGCTGACGACGCCGGACCCGGCCGTTCCGGAAAAAATCGGCAAGGAAATACGGGACAGCCTGAAGGGCTACGGACCCGTGAAAAGCGTGTCCATCGAGACCGAGGTGGCTCCCCCGCAAGCCGTTGCCAGCACCGGGGCCCAGGGGATTCCCGGGGTGAAAAAGATCATCGCGGTGGCCAGCGGCAAGGGCGGCGTCGGCAAGTCCACCGTGGCTGCCAATCTGGCGGTCGAGCTTGCCAAAGCCGGGCGGAAAGTGGGGCTGTGCGACTGCGATCTCTACGGCCCGAGCCAGGCGCTCATGCTCGGCTGCCGGGAGGGGTTGCGGGTGGAGGAGGGGACGGAGCGGATTTTTCCGGCCGTGGTTCACGGAGTGGGTTTGATGAGCATGGGTATGCTGCTGGGCGACGACAGCCCGGCGGCCTTGCGCGGGCCGATGGTGACAAGGTTTACCCAGCAGTTCCTTCGGCAGGTGGCATGGGGCGATCTGGATGTGCTCGTGCTGGATCTGCCCCCGGGGACAGGAGACATCCAGCTGACGATCGTTCAGACGGTGGCGCTGGACGGTGCGCTGATTGTGACCACTCCGCAGGAGGTGGCGCTGATCGATGCCCGCAAGGCAATCGCGATGTTCCGGAAGGTGAATGTCACGATCCTTGGCCTCGTCGAAAACATGAGTTATTTCTCGCCGCCGGGTTCCAAGGAGCGGCATGCGATTTTCGGATCGGGCGGTGGAGCCAAGGAGGCGGAGCGGCAGAGGGTTTCCTTGTTGGCCGAGATTCCCCTCGACCCGCTCATCGGTCAGTGCAGCGACGAGGGGAAACCCCTTGTCCTGGCTTTCGCCGATTCCCCTTCCGCCGCGGTTTACCAAAATTTGGGCGCGTTGATCGGGAAAGAATTGTTTCCAAATATCTCCCCACAAGCATTTTAAATTGTAAACTTCTTGTCACATCGCCCTTGCGAACTCTGGATGCAAGGGCAATTTATCCCTAATGAGCAAGGCGGGCACACCCAGCCTAACAGCCGATCCGAATGCGGTCTTCCGCAATTCGGCGCTTTACCGGGAGTTCTTGCTCGAGCGGGAGGAGATCCTCCGCCACAAGTGGTATCTTAGCGAACAGGCAGGCCTGGATGTTGGCTTTGAAAAGGCCCTTTTGGACTGGATTGTGAAACACCGCGCGGCTTGGCGCTGCCAACGAGAAAATGCCCTCGCCAAGGAAAAAACCGGGGGCTAGAAAGTGAGCTGACGCATCCGCGTCCTTTAAGGGGAAACAGAGAGTTCCCCAAGGAGGTGTAGATGGCTGGACATTTGATGGATGGGGAAACCGTGCGCCGGGCAATTCGGCGCATCGCCCATGAAATTGCAGAAAAGCATCCCCAAGGAAACGTCGCGCTGATCGGGATCCAGACCCGGGGTGTCCCGCTCGCTCACCGGCTTGCCAGGGAGTTTTCCCAGATCGAGCCAGGGCAAACCCTTGCGGTCGGCTCCCTCGACATCAGTTTCCACCGGGACGACCTTGCCCGAAACATTCCGGTTCCCAAGGGTAGCGAGGTGCTTTTTGACGTGAAGGACAAGACAGTGATCCTGGTGGACGATGTCCTCTACACCGGCCGGACAATCCGCGCGGCGATGGATGCCCTGTGCGACCTCGGGCGACCCAGGGTGATTCAGTTGGCGGTGCTGGTGGATCGCGGGCACCGCGAGCTGCCGATCCGGCCCGATTTTGTCGGGAAAAACCTGCCGACCCAGCCGCAGGAAAAGATCCGGGTACGGCTCAGTGAGCAGGACGGCGAGGATGCGGTGGTGCTGGTGAAGGGGGTGGCATGAGCCTGGCATGGCACCGGAAGGATTTTCTTTCCCTGCGGGAACTTTCCGCCGAGGAGCTGAACCAGGTATTGGCCACCGCAAGGGTTTTTAAGGAAATCCTGGGGCGTCCGATCAAAAAGGTGCCCTCGCTGCAGGGGCGGACGGTGGTGAACCTGTTCGTGGAACCCAGTACCCGGACGCGGATCTCCTTTGAACTGGCGGCGGTGCGGCTGAGCGCCGACGTGGTTTCCCTGGACAAAGATTCCAGCAGCCTGCGAAAGGGGGAAACGCTTTCCGACACGGCCAGGAATCTGGAGGCCCTGCAGGCCGGCGTGATCGTCATCCGGCACCGATCGGCCGGGGCCGCCCACTTCCTGGCTGGACGGCTGAAGGCCTCGGTGGTCAACGCGGGGGATGGAGCCCATGAGCATCCCACGCAGGGGCTGCTGGACGCCTTCACGATCCAGGAGCGATTGGGGAAGCTTGCCGGGGTGCGGGTGCTGATCGTGGGGGACATCATTCATAGTCGTGTGGCCCGTTCGAATCTTTGGGCGCTGACCAAACTGGGGGCGAGGGTAACGCTGGTGGGGCCGCCGACGTTGCTGCCCAGGGAGTTTGCCGAGCTGGGCGTGAAGGTGTCCTACGACCTCGACGGGCAACTGGAGGAAGCGGACGTGATCAACCTGCTGCGGATCCAGCATGAGCGGATGGTGCAGGCGCGGTTGCCGTCAGTCGGCGAGTACGCGGGGCTGTTTGGCCTGAACCTGGAAAGGTTTCAGCGGTGCAAGCCCGGCGTGCTCCTGATGCATCCTGGGCCGGTGCACCGGGGTGTGGAAATCGCCAGTGAGCTGGCCGACGGCACGAACTCGGTCATCCTCGAGCAGGTCACCAACGGTCTGGCGGTGCGAATGGCGGTCCTGTATCTCGTCTCGGGCGGGCGGGGTTTGGGGGAGTCATGAACGAGATCCTGCTGCAGGGGGGAAGAATCCTGGATCCGGGCGCCCAACGGGATGCTCCCGGCGATCTGTTGATCCGGGATGGCAGAATCTCCGGTGGGAAGCCTTCCACGGGTGCGGTGGTGATGAAGTTGGACGGGTTGGTGGTGACGCCGGGCTTGATTGATCCGCACGTGCATTTGCGGGAACCGGGGCAATCAGCCAAGGAAACCATCGGCACGGGAACGGCGGCGGCGGCGGCAGGGGGTTTCACCTCGGTGATGGCCATGCCGAACACCGCGCCGGTGGCCGACGGACCGAACACGATCGCCTGGATGCGGCAGCGGGCGAGGGAAACGGGTCTGGTGAACGTTTTTCCGACCGGGGCGATTTCCCTTGGGCAGAAGGGGGAGACGCTGGCGCCGATCGGGGCGCTGCGACAGGCGGGGGTGGTGGCGATTACCGACGACGGCCACTGTATCCAGAGCGCGGAGCTGATGCGGCGGGCGCTGGAATATGCGCGGATGTTTGACCTGCCGGTACTGGACCACTGCGAGGACAGGAGCCTCTCCGCCGGCGGGGTGATGAACGAGGGGAGGTGGTCGCGCATCCTCGGGTTGCCGGGTTGGCCGGGAATCGCCGAGGAGGTGATGGTGGCGCGAAACGCGTTATTGGCCGAACTCACCGGGGCGAGGGTGGTTTGTCAGCACCTGAGCTCCGCCGGGTCGGTCCGGATTCTGCGGGAGGCGCGGGCCAGGGGAGTGCGCCTCGACGGCGAGGCTTCTCCCCACCACCTCTGCCTGACGGAGGAACTGGTGGAGGGCTACGACACGAATTTCAAAATGAACCCGCCTCTGCGAACCGCGGAGGATGTGAAGGCGGTCCGGGAAGCGGTGGCGGACGGGACCATCCGTTTCCTGGCAACGGATCACGCGCCCCACTGTTCCTACGAGAAAGAGGTGGAGTTTGACGAGGCGCCGTTTGGCGTGGTGGGGCTGGAGACGGCCCTGGGAGTGTATTTGACCGAATTGGTCCACGGTCAGGGAATGCCCCTTGGGGAGGTGGTGGCCAGGATGACTTATATTCCCTCTGACTATTTTGGATTGGGGCGGGGGACACTGGGGGAAGGGGCTGTGGCGGATCTCACGGTGATGGATCCAGAGAGGAAGTGGACGGTGAAAAAGGAGGAGTTCCGGAGCAAAGGCCGGAACACCCCGTTCGAGGGGAGAGAACTAAAGGGCCGTGCGGTGCTCACCATGGTCGGGGGGGAGATTCGGCATGACCTCGACGGGCGGGCGCCGAAAAAGTAGGGTTCCGCGGATGGACGGCATCATCGGTCTTGAAGACGGAGCTATTTTGCGGGGCCGCGGCTTCGGTCGCGAAGGATGGGTGGCCGCGGAAATGTGCTTCAACACCTCGATGACCGGGTATGAGGAAATCCTGACCGATCCGAGTTACCGGGGGCAGGTCGTCTCGCTGACCTGCCCGGAAATTGGCAATACCGGGATCAACCCGGAGGATGAGGAATCGGACCGCGTGCAAGTGGCGGGGTTGGTGGTGCGGAGACTTTCCCGGCGGGCAAGCAACTGGCGGAACCGGGAGAGCCTGGAAGTGTACCTCGACCGGAACAAGATTCCCGCGGTGCAGGGGGTGGACACGAGGGCGCTGACCAGAAAACTGCGGATGGCAGGAGCGCTCAAAGGGGTGTTGGCAACCAATGGCATGTCCGGGGAGGAGGCTGTCCGAAGGGCGCGGGAGTGGGGCGGTCTTGGCGCAAGGGACTATGTGGGGGAGGTGACGACCGGTACGCCTTATGAGTGGGATCCCGAGGGAAGGGACTTTCCCGGGAAATTGGGATCGGAAGCGAGAAGGATGCCTCCGGTGCGCCACCGCGTCGCGGCGATCGACTGTGGGATCAAAAGAAACATCCTTCGCCTTTTGCGTGCGCAGGGCATCCAGCCGCTGGTTTTTCCAGCCGGGGCCAAACCCGGGGACATCCTGAATTCCGGTGTTGACGGAGTGTTTCTGTCCAACGGCCCGGGTGATCCCGCCGTACCGACCTATGTCCACGAGACAGTGCGCGGGCTTCTCGGCAAAAAGCCGATTTTCGGCATCTGTCTCGGGCACCAGATGCTGGCGCACGCTTTGGGGGCGAAGACTTTCAAGCTGAAATTCGGCCATCGCGGGGGCAACCAACCGGTGAGGGACCTTTCCTCGGGGAAGGTGGCCATCACCA
Source organism: Verrucomicrobia bacterium UBA3063 (assembly GCA_002366885.1). GTDB lineage: Bacteria > Verrucomicrobiota > Verrucomicrobiia > Methylacidiphilales > Verrucolacustridaceae > Verrucolacustris. The sequence goes on along the minus strand of DFCD01000116.1, from coordinate 48,183 downwards.
GCCAGAATCATGGGTATGCGGTGGATCCGGCCACGTTGCCCGCGGGGCGGGCGGTGGTGACTCATGTCAACCTGAACGACGGCACCTGCGAGGGCATCCGACTTGTTTCCGGGGAAGCCTTCTCCGTTCAATACCATCCGGAGGCGGCACCCGGCCCCCATGACGCTGCTTATTTTTTCCGGCAGTTCTCCGAGTTGCTGGACGCGGCGGGTAAAAGGGGATAGGCCTTGGCCATGCCGAAGCTGGTTTCCGAGAGCAAGGAATTCCCCGGCCTGATGGTGGAGCTCGCGGGGCCCCGGGCCGGTGTTGGTCGGGCAGACGGCAACGAGCTGCAGGTTCTCCATGGAAGTGTATCTTCCCGCCACGCGGAGCTGGTGTTGGAAGGGCAGGAATACAAAGTGCGGGACCTGGATTCCACCAACGGGACGCGTGTCAACGATGAGAAAATCACGGAAGCCCAACTGCAGGACAGAGACCGGGTGCAATTTGGGCAGATTCCCTTCCGTTATGAGGGGGCGGTACCCCGGGTGGCGCTGGCCCTGCCGGCCAGCGGGGCGGCCTTTCAGCCGGAGATTGGGCTGGAACTCGGCATCCCCGCGAACTTCCGCAACATTTCCCCCATTAAGGGGAAGGGAAAGGCCTTGAATCCCAACATTTTCCTTTTTCTGGCAGCCGGGGTGGGTTTATTGGGGGTTTTTTACTATATTTATCGGATGATTCTGGATTAATTTTTATTGCGAAGAGATAGTTGACACCTGCACGCCCTAACGGGCATGCTTATAAGTTCCTAGTTGTCACATCCATCTGACTGAGCCGATGGCTTAGAGCAGGTTTTGTGCCGATGTGGAAACGCCGGGCGAAACCCGGAGCCCTAACGGGTTCCTAACTCGCCCATGTAGCTCAGTTGGTAGAGCACGTCCTTGGTAAGGACGAGGTCACCGGTTCAAACCCGGTCATGGGCTCGGCCGAGATGAAACCCCGGGCGGGGACATCGACGGCGGGTTCGAACCCGGCGAACCCGAGAGGCAGAACACCCGAGCAAGGAGAATTAGAGTTATGGCGAAAGAGGCATTCAATCGATCCAAACCCCACGTCAATGTCGGCACGATCGGCCACGTCGATCACGGGAAAACGACTTTGACCGCAGCCATCACCACAATTCTCGCCAAGAAGGGTCTTGCCGAGGCCCGGGCCTACGACCAAATCGACAATGCACCCGAGGAGAAGGAGCGTGGCATCACCATCAACACCTCGCACGTTGAGTACGCCACGGATACCCGCCACTACGCCCACGTGGACTGTCCCGGGCACGCCGACTATGTCAAAAACATGATTACCGGCGCCGCCCAGATGGACGGCGCAATTCTTGTGGTGAGCGCGGCGGACGGCCCGATGCCGCAGACCCGCGAGCACATCCTGCTGGCCCGCCAGGTCGGCGTTCCCGCCCTTGTGGTCTTCCTGAACAAGGTGGACATGGTCGATGACAAGGATCTGCTCGACCTGGTGGAGGTGGAAGTCCGTGAGCTGCTCTCGAAGTATGAGTTTCCTGGGGACAAGATCCCGATCATCAAAGGCAGCGCCCTGAAGGCGCTTGAATCGGGCGATCCCAAGAGCGACGCCGCCAAGCCCATCCTCGAACTAATGGAGGCGGTCGACAAATACATTCCCATCCCCGAGCGGCCGAAGGATCAGCCCTTCCTCATGCCGGTCGAGGACGTGTTCAACATTGAGGGTCGTGGCACCGTGGTGACCGGCCGTGTCGAACGCGGCGTGCTCAAAAAGATGGAGGAGGTGGAGATCGTCGGCATTAAGCCCACCGCCAAAACCGTGGTCACGGACATCGAAATGTTCCGCAAGCTCCTCGACACCGCGGAGGCTGGCGACAACGTCGGCCTTCTCCTCCGCGGAACCAAAAAAGAGGACGTGGAGCGCGGCCAGGTCATTGCCAAGCCGGGCACGATCACCCCGCACACCAAGTTCAAGGCCACCGTTTACGTACTCAGCAAGGACGAGGGCGGGCGGCACACCCCGTTCTTCAACGGCTATCGTCCCCAGTTCTACTTCCGGACAACGGATGTGACCGGAGTCGTCACGCTGAAGCAGGGCGTGGAGATGGTCATGCCCGGGGACAATGTCGACATTGAGGTCGAGCTGATCACGCCGATCGCAATGGAAAAACAGATCCGGTTTGCCATCCGCGAGGGCGGCAAAACGGTCGGCGCCGGCCGGGTCACGGAAATCCTGAAGTAGTTTCAGGGTCAATAAGACCGGTGGGAGGGGTCGGCCATTGGGCCGCGCCCTGCCAGCCGGACGGATGGAGGGCAGTAGCTCAATTGGTAGAGTAGCGGTCTCCAAAACCGTCGGTTGGGGGTTCGAGTCCCTCCTGCCCTGCGTCTGAAAGAGGAGAAAAAACACGACGATGGAAGCTTGGAAAATCGGCGGTAGCTGGTTGTGGACGGCGGTGGTCGGGGGCCTGACCCTCACTACCGTCTTTCTCCTTTTCCGCTACCGATCCTCCATTGCCAAATTCCTCGGGGAAGTGCGCGGTGAGCTTGCCAAGTGTTCCTGGCCGTGGGATCCGACCGAGGCGGGCGTGAAGAAATACCGCGAGCTGATCGACAGCACCGCGGTCGTCGCCATGACCACGCTTGTGTTGGCGGCCTACACCTCGGGCTTCGACTTTCTGATCACCCGGGTGGTCGGTTGGTTGGTGAAATTCTGATTTGGACCCATGAGCGAAACCGCCACCACCGTTGAGCCCGCCTGGTTTGCCGTCCATGTCCTTTCCGGACAGGAGACCAACGTCAAAAGGCACATGATGAACCGCATCAAGACCGAGGAAATGGGGGACTACGTGCACGAAGTGGTCATTCCCACGGAGCGGGTTTCCGAGATCAAGCGGGGCAAAAGGACGGAGACGGAGCGGAAGCTTTATCCGGGTTACATTTTCATGAAAATGGCGCTCTACGACGCCGAAAAGAAACTGCACGAGCGGCCCTGGTATTTTGTGAAGGAAACCCCGGGCGTCCTGGGTTTTGCCGACGGGGACCGTCCTGCCCCGATGCGCCCCAGCGAGGTGGAGGGCATGTTGGCCCAAATCCGGGAAAAGGAGGAGAAGGTTACCCCGAAAGTGATCTTTGCGATCGGCGACCGGGTGAAGGTGGGCGATGGCCCGTTCCAAAACCAAGAGGGCGTGGTCGAGGAAGTTGACGCCGAACGCGGGCGCGTTCGGGTGGCGGTCTCCATCTTTGGTCGGTCCACCCCCGTGGAACTCGAGTACTGGCAAGTGGAGAAGACCTAGGAGCATTTATGGCCAAGGAAATCACCGGAATCATCCGTTTACAGATCCCCGCCGGGGCAGCGAATCCGGCCCCGCCTGTGGGACCGGCGCTTGGACAGCAGGGCGTCAACATCATGGCTTTCTGCAAGGAGTTCAATGCCCGCACGGCCAAGGAGGGGGGCAACATCCTTCCGGTCGTCATCACCGTCTACAAGGACAAGAGCTTTACCTTCATCACCAAGTCGCCGCCCGCCTCCATACTTCTGAAGAAGGCGGCAAACCTTGCCTCAGGATCCAAGGAACCGAACCGGGTGAAGGTCGGCAAGGTTTCCAAAAAGCAAGTCATGGACATTGTTAAAGTGAAGCGAAACGATCTGAACGCCGCCTCGGACGAGGCCGCCTTCCGCATCATCGCCGGAACGGCCCGCCAGATGGGCCTGGAAATCACGGATTAAAGGGGCAAGCCATGGCCAAAATACCTAGTCGCCGGTACCGCGAGGGTGCCAAACTGATCGAAGCCAAGAAACGCTATTCGGTCAGCGAGGCCGTCTCGCTCCTCAAAAAAATGCCCTCCGGAAAAAGCAAGGGCAACCCTAGCGTGGATCTGGCTTTCAACCTTGGGGTGGACCCGAAGCAAAGCGACCAGGTGGTTCGTGGCACGGTGAGCCTGCCGCACGGATCCGGCAAGACGGTCCGCGTGATCGTGTTTGCCCAAGGGGCGGCGGCGGAGGCTGCCAAGTCCGCCGGAGCGACGGCGGTGGGTTTTGCCGATCTGATCAAGAAGGTAACGGACGGCTGGGCGGATTTCGACGTGGCGGTGGCCACGCCGGATGCCATGACCGAGGTGCGTAAGCTTGGCAAAGTGCTCGGACCCCGCGGGCTGATGCCCAATCCGAAGACCGGAACGGTGACGGAGGATACGGCGAAGGCGGTTAAGGAGTGTCAAGCCGGCCGTGTCGAGTTCAAGGTCGATAAGGGTGCCAATCTTCACGTGAGTTGCGGGAAGCTGAATTTCGAGGACAAAAAACTGGGGGAGAACGTTCAGGCGGTGATCGAGTCGGTCACCAGGGCCCGGCCGTCTGGCGCCAAGGGCAAGTTCATCAAGAACTGCGTCCTCTCCGCGACCTTTTCCCCGGGAATTGCGTTGGCGGTTACGGAAACGGCCGCCAGCGAGGAATAAAGGAGAGGCCATGAAAGAAGAGAAGAATGTGATGATCGGCACGCTGAAGGATTGGGTGAAATCCTCGCCCTACCTCATTGTCCTGGATTACACCGGCATGAAGGTTTCCGAATTTTCCGAACTGCGTGGGCGTCTCCGCAAGGTGGGGGCAGCCGTCAAGGTGGTGAAGAACACGCTGTTCCGCCGGGCGCTCCATGAGGCCTCTCTCCCGGCCATGGACAAGGATTTGGCCGGTCAGACCGCGGTGGTTTCCGGCGGGGCCGATGCTCCGGCGGCCGCCAAGGTGATTAAGACTTTCAAGGCCGAGTTTACCCGCCCGAACCTCCGCGTGGGCGTGATGGACGGGAAGGTTCTCGGCACCTCCGAGCTCACCATGCTTGCCGACCTGCCCTCGGCGGAAGTCCTTCGCGCGCGTCTGCTCGGTGCCATCCAGGCCCCGGCAGCAACGCTGGCCCGGTTGGTCAAGGAGCCGGGGGCGCGCCTGGCCCGGGTGGTCCGGGCCAAGCCGGAGGCCGCTGCGGCAGCTTGAATTTCATGAACAGCAACAAAGGCAAAAACCAAGAATTAGCCCGGGAGCCTTTCCGGGATAATTCGGCCACGGGTGTGGCCGGCTAATTCAGGGACCCAACAAGACATTGCCCCGAACCCGCCCCAAGGAAGGCGGTGGAGGGGAAGGAGAAAACCATGGCGGTAAATCTGGATGAAGTGGTGACGACGCTGAGCGGCTTGACCGTTCTTGAGGCGTCCGAACTGGTCAAGAAACTTGAAGACAAATGGGGCGTGAGCGCGGCGGCACCCGTGGCGGTGGCGGCAGCGGCTCCGGCAGGCGGCGGCGCAGGTGGCGCAGCGGCGGAAGAGAAGACCACTTTTGAAGTCGTTCTCAAGGATGCCGGGGCCAACAAAATCGGCGTGATCAAGGAAGTCCGGGCGGTGGTGCCTGGCCTCGGTCTGGCCGATGCCAAGGCCCTCGTGGAAGGTGCGCCCAAGACCGTCAAGGAAGGCGCCACCAAGGANNCGCCAAGGTGGAGGTCAAATAACCCTTAACCCGTCTTCCCGGAATTCCGGGGGATAGGAGAAAAGAACAGCATGTCGAAAGTGGCTAAAGTAGAGCGGGTGAACTTCGGGCGGTTGCCCGAAACGGTGGAGATGCCGGATCTTATCGAGGTCCAGTTGGACTCCTACCGGTCCTTCTTGCAGGAGGGCGTCGTCCCAAAAAACCGGAAAAACCACGGACTTCAGGCCGTGTTCCGCGAGGTTTTCCCGATCGAATCTTACGACGAGAAAATCAAACTCGACTTCAGCCACTATGAGTTGGGCCAGGCCAAGCAGGGGCCAATTGAGTGTCTGCGGGAAGGGGTGACCTATGCGGCGCCTCTTTACGTGACCTTCGCGCTCCATAACGAGGGGTCGACGATTGAGGAGCGGGTTTACATGGGCGAATTGCCCCTGATGACCCGGCAGGGAACCTTCATCGTCAACGGTGCGGAAAGGGCCATTGTCAGCCAGTTGCATCGTTCGCCGGGCATCTGTTTTGAGTCCAGCGTTCACGCCAACGGCAAAATCCTGCACAGTTATCGGATTATCCCCGACCGGGGATCCTGGCTGGAGGTGGCTTACGACACTTCGGACCTGCTTTATGTCCATCTGGACCGCCGGAAGCGGCGCAGGAAGTTTCTCCTGACGACGCTGCTGCGTGCCTTGGATTACAGCACGGACGAGGAAATCATCTCGCTGTTCTACCGGATCGAAAACCTCAAGCTCACCGAGGGCCTGGAGGAGGCCGAGCTCAGCCAGAAGGTGCTTATCAAGGAGGTGCGCGACGCAGCCAACGCCGATTTGGTGGTGGCCCGGGCCTTTGAACCCCTGACCAAGGGAGTGGTTCGGCAATTGCTGGATTTGGGCCTGAAAACGGCTGAGGTTGTGGACATCCGGGTGGATGACACCATTCTCAAGTGTCTTAAAAAGGATCCGACCAAGGACACGGAAAGCGCCCTGAAGGAAATTTACCGAAAGTTGCGCCCTGGCGATCCTCCCACGGTGACCAACGCCAAGGCGTTGCTCAAGCGGCTATTCTTTGATCCCAAGAGATACGACATTGGCAGGGTCGGACGGCACAAGCTGAACCAAAAGCTGGGGCTCCAATCCGAACTGGAGACGAGGATCCTCACCAAGGAGGACGTGGTGGCGGCCACCAGTTACCTCATCAACCTTCGCCTGGGAGAGGGGACGACCGATGATATCGACCATCTGGGCAGCCGCCGCGTGCGGACTGTCGGGGAACTTCTTTCCAACCAGTGCCGGACCGGTCTGAGCCGGACGGAGAGGCTGGTGAAGGAGCGCATGACCCTCTTCGACGTGAACACGGAGGGAATGACTCCCCAAAAACTGATCAATCCCAAGGCCCTCTCCGCAGTGATCCGTGATTTTTTTGGCCGAAGCCAACTTTCCCAGCTGATGGACCAGACCAACCCCCTCAGCGAGCTTACCCACAAGCGCCGTCTCTCCGCCCTTGGGCCGGGGGGGCTGAGCCGGGATCGCGCCGGTTTCGAGGTGCGCGACGTGCATCCGTCCCACTACGGGCGGATCTGCCCGATCGAGACCCCGGAAGGCCCGAACATCGGGCTGATCTCCAGCCTCTCCACGCATGCCAGGATTAATGAGTTCGGGTTCATTGAGACCCCTTACCGGAAGGTGGAAAACGGCCGCGTCCGCGAAGATTTGGATTACTTGACCGCAGACCAGGAGGAAAACTTTATCGTCGCCCAGGCCAACTCCGCCGTCGACGGACACGGCAAGTTTACCTCACCAAAGGTATCCGTCCGTTACCGCGGGGAATTCCTGGAAGTCGAACCGGACAAGGTTCACTACATGGACGTTTCCCCCAAGCAGCTGGTTTCGGTGGCCGCCTCGCTCATTCCGTTTTTGGAGCATGACGATGCCAACCGGGCCCTGATGGGCTCGAACATGCAGCGCCAGGGAGTTCCTTTGCTGATCTCAGAGGCTCCGGTGGTCGGCACAGGCATGGAGGCGAAAGTGGCCCGGGATTCCCATGCGATGGTCATCAGCGAAGGTCCGGGCAAGGTGGCTTCGGTCACGGCAACCCAGATCATCGTCACGGAAGACGGTGAGGCGCCGGAGAACCGCAAGCGGCTGAAAACCGATGCGGAAAAGGGAATCTTTGTTTACCCGCTTCGCAAGTTCATGCGCTCTAACAACGGCACCTGCATCAACCAGAAGCCGATCGTGAAGGTCGGGCAGAGAGTTACCAAGGGAATGGTCATCGCGGACGGTCCCTGCACGGATGGCGGGGAACTGGCTCTGGGCCGGAATGTGGTCGTGGCTTTCATGCCTTGGCATGGATACAACTTCGAGGACGCCATCCTCTTGAACCAGCGTCTGGTGAAGGAGGATATCTACACCAGCATTCACATCGAGGAGTTTGAGATTTCCGCCCGGGACACAAAGCTTGGCCCGGAAGAAATCACCCGGGACATCCCCAACGTGGGCGACGAGGCACTCAAAAACCTTGGACCGGACGGCGTTGTCCGTGTCGGGGCCGAAGTGAAGGCGGGGGACATTCTCGTGGGCAAGATTACCCCCAAGAGCGAGACCGAACTTGCTCCGGAAGAGAGGTTGCTGCGGGCGATTTTCGGCGAGAAAGCCGCCGACGTGAAGGACAGTTCCCTAGTGGTTCCTTCGGGGTCCTCCGGCATCGTCATGGATGTCAAGGTCACCGGAGGCGGCCTCAAAAAGGACGTTATCAAGCTGGCCCCGGGAGAGGCCAAAAAGCACGCCAAGGGCGTCGAGGATAAATACATCAAAAAGCATGCGGAGATGAAGGAGGAGTTGACCCAGGCCCTCTCCAACATCCTGCTCAACGAGAAAATTCCCCTGGATGTCGTCAACGCGGAGACCGGTGAGATCATCATCCCCGCGAACCGAAAGATCACCAAAACACTTCTGCGAAAAATTGCGGATGTCTACAACCACATCGAGATCGACCCGAGTCCGATCCGCATCAAGATCCGCGAAATCATTTCCAGTTTCGAGCAAAAGTTCAACCAACTGGCCAATGAAAAGGACGTGGAGCTGGAGCGGGTGGAGGCCGGGGAAGACATTGATCCGGGAATCATCAAGCAGGTGAAGGTCTATGTTGCCGCCAAACGGAAAATCTCGGTGGGTGACAAAATGGCGGGACGGCACGGAAACAAGGGTGTCGTCGCAAAAATCGTTCCGGAAGAGGACATGCCCTACCTGCCGGACGGCACGCCCGTGGACATCATCCTGAATCCGCTTGGCGTTCCTTCGCGAATGAATGTTGGCCAGGTACTGGAGACGCATCTGGGCATTGCTGCCCGGGCGCTGGGCTTCAACGTGGCAACGCCGGTATTTGACGGGATTAGCGAGACGAAGATCCGCGACTTTCTCAAGAAGTCTAAGCTGGATGAGGACGGCAAGTCCCTGCTGCTCGACGGCAGGACTGGCGAGCCCTTTGATCAGCGCGTCGTTGTCGGACTGATCTATATGATGAAGCTTCATCACCTTGTGGCGGACAAAATCCACGCACGCGCGGTTGGACCCTACTCGTTGGTAACCCAGCAACCCCTGGGCGGCAAGGCGCAGTACGGGGGGCAGCGTTATGGCGAGATGGAGGTCTGGGCGATGGAAGCTTACGGGGCAGCCTACACCCTGCAGGAGCTTCTCACCGTTAAGTCGGACGACGTGGCCGGGCGCACGAGAATCTATGAGAGCATCGTCAAGGGAGACAACTCCCTGGAGGCCGGAACCCCGGAATCGTTCAACGTGCTGATTAAGGAGATGCAGAGCCTGTGCCTGGATGTGAAGGTGGGCGAACGTAGCCGTGTGATTGACGAGGACCTGCAAAAACCCAGCCCGCTGGAAGTCGTGGCGGCATAACCCAAAACCAAGAGAATCCATCCCATGAACAAACAGACCCAATCCGCACGTGAAATCCTCGGCATGGAGCGTTCTGTCGGTTTTGACGAAGTCAGCATCTCCGTGGCCTCGCCGGAAGCCATCCTGTCCTGGAGCCGCGGGGAGACGAAGAACCCTGAAACCATCAACTACCGGACCTTCAAACCCGAAAAAGGTGGTTTGTTCTGCGAGAGAATTTTCGGTCCGACCAAGGACTACGAGTGCTCCTGCGGCAAATACAAGCGGATCAAGTTTAAGGGCGTGATTTGCGACCGTTGCGGTGTGGAGGTCACCCTCGCACGGGTTCGCCGGGAGCGCATGGGTCACATCGAGCTTGCCGTTCCGGTGAGCCACATCTGGTTTTACAAGTGCATGCCCAGCCGCCTCGGGTTGATGATGGACATGACCGCCCGTGATCTCGAAAGGGTGATTTATTACGAGGACTATCTGGTCATCGATGAGGGCAAGACTCCCTTGAAACCCAAGCAATTGTTGACCGAAACAGAGTATCGCGAGGCCCAGGAGCAGTATGGGGATTCCTTTGTGGCGAAGATGGGTGCCGAGGCGATCCGCGATGTTTTCAAGAAACTGGACCTGGACGCCCTGGCGGTGGAGTTGGAACAGCAGCTGGAACAAACCCGCAGCAAGCAAACCCGCAAAAAAGTGGCAAAGAGACTGAAGCTGGTCCAAGGATTCATCGAGGCGGGGGCCCGTCCCGAGTGGATGATCCTCGAGGTTCTTCCGGTGATTCCGCCCGACCTGCGACCCTTGGTGCCGCTGGAAGGCGGCCGGTTTGCCACTTCGGACCTGAACGACCTTTACCGTAGGGTGATCAACCGGAATAATCGTCTCCGCAATCTTCTGCAGTTAAAAACCCCTGAGGTAATCATCCGGAACGAAAAACGGATGCTTCAGGAGGCGGTGGACGCGTTAATGGACAACGGCCGCCACGGCCGTGCCGTCACCGGGGCAGGCAACCGCCCGCTCAAGTCTCTTTCCGACATGCTCAAGGGGAAAACAGGAAGGTTCCGGATGAATCTTTTAGGGAAGAGGGTCGATTACTCGGGTCGCTCCGTCATCGTGATTGGTCCCGAGCTTAAGCTGAACGAATGCGGTTTACCGAAAAAGATGGCCTTGGTCCTTTTCGAGCCCTTCATCATCCGTCGCCTGAAGGAACTCGGTCAGGTGCACACCGTGCGTAGTGCAAAAAAGATGATCGAGAAGAAAGAATCCATCGTCTGGGACACCCTGGACGAGGTGACGCGGGAGCACCCCGTGCTTCTCAACCGTGCCCCGACCCTGCATCGCCTTTCGGTGCAGGCCTTCGAGCCTAAATTGATTGAAGGGGATGCCATCCGGATTCACCCCCTGGTCTGCACCGCCTACAATGCGGACTTCGACGGCGATCAAATGGCCGTCCACGTTCCCCTGAGCGTCGAGGCGCAACTGGAGGCCCGACTGCTCATGCTCGCCCCCAATAACATTTTCGGGCCCAGCAACGGGCGGCCGATCACCACGCCGAGCCAGGACATCACATTGGGCTGTTATTACCTGACCCAGAACCCGGTCCGCTCCACGGAGAAGTCCTCCGACAAGAAAAAGCGGCTGAGCGTCTTTGCCGATGCCGACGAGGTGGATTTCGCGATCAGCGAAGGAAGCATCCGCACCCACGATTTTATTCTCTTCAAGAATCCTGACGTTGGGCGGGAGTCGGTTTTTGGGGATGCCTCCAAAAAGTTCATCGAAACCACCCCCGGACGGGTCCGCTTCAATGGAATCTGGCCGGGAGAAGTCGGTTTTTTCAATAAAGCCGCCGGCAAAAAGCAACTGGGGGAGATTATTCTCCGGTGCTATGAAAAGTGTGGGCACAGCAAGACGGTGGAGTGCCTGGACAAGTTGAAGGATCTTGGATTTTCCTCGGCGACCAGGGCGGGTGTTTCCATCGGCATCGACGACATGATCATCCCCGAAGACAAGCCCCAGGTGATCGACCGGGCGCGCCAGGCTGTTTCCCAGGTTGAGAAGCAGTACCGAATGGGTGCGATAACGGACGGAGAAAGGTACAACAAGATCGTCGATATCTGGACCCAGGCCACCGAGGAAATTTCCGCGGCGATGTACCGCACCCTCGAGCACAACGAGGGCCGCAAGGATTACAACCCTGTCTACCTGATGGTCGATTCCGGGGCGCGGGGCAACCGCAATCAGGTTCGGCAGCTCGCGGGGATGCGCGGCCTGATGGCCAAGCCTTCCGGGGAGATCATTGAGCGGCCCATTACCGCCAGTTTCCGCGAGGGGCTCTCCGTACTGGAGTATTTCATCTCGACCCACGGTGCCCGCAAGGGTCTGGCGGACACCGCCCTGAAAACGGCGGATTCCGGCTACATGACCCGCAAGCTTTGCGACGTGGCCATGGACATCATCGTGCGTGAGCCAGACTGCGGCACGGAACGGGGAATCTGGGTCAAGGCCATCCTCGAAGGGGATGACGAAATCGTCCGCCTGCGGGATCGTATTTATGGACGCACCTCCTGCGATGACATTGTCGATCCCGTCAGCAAAAAGAAGGTGGTCGCCGCCGGTCAGATCATCGATGAAAAGGCCTCCGCCCAAATTGAAAACCTGGGAATGGAGCGGGTGAAGATCCGCTCCGCCCTGACCTGTGAGACCAAGCGGGGCGTCTGCGCCTCCTGCTACGGGCAAAATCTCGCCACCAACCAACCGGCCAAGCTGGGGGAGGCGGTCGGGATCATTGCCGCCCAGTCCATCGGAGAACCCGGGACGCAGCTGACTATGCGAACCTTCCACATCGGAGGAACCGCCTCGCAGGTCTTTAAGCAGCCGCAAATCAAGGCCAAGCACGATGGAACCGTCCAGTACACGGATCTGCGCACGGTCAAGGCTCTGGAAGGCCACGACATTGTCCTGAACAAGAACGGCTTCATCAGCATTCATGCCGAGGACGGTCGCGAGCTGGAGCGCTATCCCGTTGTGATCGGCTCAATGATCTCCGTTCCCGAAAAGGGCAAGGTGAAGAAGGGCCAGAGTTTNNTCAAGGACATCCTCGAGGGGGTTACCATGAAGCGAGAGGTCGACGAGGCCACCAAGCTGGTTGGCACCGTGATCATCGAGCACAAAGAGGATCTCCACCCGCAGATTGCCGTCGTGGACGAAGCGGGCGCGGTGGTGGCCGCCTACAGCATTCCTGCGGGTGCCCACATCGAGGTGAAGGACGGCGAAAAGGTCCGTGCCGGCCAGAGATTAGCTAAGACACCGAGAAAGGTTACCAAAACCAAAGACATCACCGGCGGTCTGCCGCGTGTGGCCGAACTGTTCGAGGCCCGTCGCCCGAAAGAGGCGGCAGAGATCGCCAAGATTGACGGCGTGATCGATCTGCAGGGGAATGTTCGCGGCAAGAAGAAGCTCGTCATCAAGGATCCGGAAACCGGTGCGGAAGAGGAGCACCTGATTCCGCTTTCCAAGCACCTGATCGTTTACAAGGGTGATTCCGTCAAAAAAGGACAGCAACTCACCGAGGGTCCGGTGGTTCCTCATGAAATTCTCGAGGTCTGCGGACCCCAGGAATTGCAGGAGTACCTGGTCAACGAAGTGCAGGAGGTCTACCGCCTCCAGGGCGTCGAGATCAACGACAAGCACATCGAGATCATCGTCCGCCAGATGCTCCGCAAGGTGAAGATTACGGAGCCCGGGGACACGCGCTTCCTTTGGGGGGAGCAGATTGACCGCATGGCCTTCGAGGAGGAGAACCGGGAGATTGAAGCGAAGGGCGGCAAACCGGCCGAGGCGACCCCGGTGCTTTTGGGGATCACCAAGGCCTCCCTGGAAACCGACAGCTTCATTTCGGCAGCTTCCTTCCAAGACACCACTCGTGTGCTGACCGATGCGGCCACCCTCGGGAAAATCGACAAGCTCCAGGGCTTCAAGGAGAACGTGATTATGGGGCACCTGATTCCTGCGGGTACTGGCTTCAGTGCCTACCGGAAGATCAAGCTGGTCCATCTGGGCGAGCCTGTGGGGGATCCCCTGGTGGTGACCGCCCCGGAGGAGGAACGTTCCCGCAAGGTGGCTTTGGATATTCCCGCGGCGTTGGCCAGTTAAGGAAAAAAACCGCAGAAAATCCTTGTCATCAGGGCTCTTTTCCGGCAGGATTTTAGTTTCCGCTGTCAGCCGCCGGGAACCTTCAAGGAAACCGGTTTAAGTCAGTCGGCATGTGACGGTCCGATGGGGTCGTCCTCCATGCGTGCGCAACGCGCTTCATGGAACCCGCCCGGGGTGCCTTCTTTCTTGGGATGCCCGCGGAGGAGAATTGGGATGCCGACAATCAACCAGTTGGTGCGTTTTGGCCGGACCGCCCTAAAGCGCGGTACGAAGGCTCCCGCACTGCACGGATGTCCCCAGCGCCGGGGAGTTTGTCTGCAGGTAATGACCCGCACTCCGAAAAAGCCCAATTCGGCCCTGCGAAAAGTTGCCAAGGTGCGCCTGACCAACGGCGAAGAGGTGATCGCCTACATTCCCGGGGAAAACCACAATCTGCAGGAGCACTCGATCGTTCTGGTCCGGGGAGGTCGTGTGAAGGATTTGCCGGGAGTTCGTTATCATATTGTGCGGGGAACCTTGGATGCACTGGGAGCCTCCGGCCCGAGCAACACCAACAAACTTGCCCGTCTCGTTTCCCGGAGCAAATACGGGGTGAAGCGTCCCAAGGGCGGGGGCAAGGCCGCCGCGGAAGCCAAGCCGGCCAAGGCTTAAGGATAAAGTTTTATGGCACGCCGCAGACGTCACGAAGCCCGTCCGATCCATGCGGATCCGGTTTATGAAAGCCCCTTGGTCGGACGGATGATCGGCTATGTGCTCCGGCGGGGCAAATTATCCACCGCCAGTCGGTTGGTGTATAACGCCATTAAAAAGGCCAACGAAGGCGGTTCCGGTGGCGACCCCTTGGCCGTGGTCAACCGCGCCATCGACAATGTGAAACCGCGCCTGGAGGTGAAGTCGAGGCGTGTTGGCGGCGCCACCTACCAAGTGCCCGTGGAAACCACGCCGGAAAGACAGCTATCCCTCGCTTTGCGCTGGATTGTCGACTTGGCCAACAACCGGAAGGGCGTGGCCTTTGAGCGTGCCCTGGCCCAGGAAATCCGGGACGCTGCGGCGGGGCAGGGGAACGCCGTGAAAAAGAGGGATGAAACCCACCGCATGGCTCAAGCCAACCGGGCCTTTGCCCACCTGCGCTGGTAAGGATTTTTATGCCTCCCGCCGCCAACGGTACTGCCCGCCCCTACACCCTGGAACGCACCCGCAACATTGGGATTTGCGCCCATATTGATGCCGGAAAGACAACGCTGACGGAGCGAATCCTTTTTTACACAGGTAGCATCCACAAAATCGGTGAAGTCCACGAGGGCACCACCGTGACCGACTGGATGGAGCAGGAGCGTGAGCGCGGTATCACCATCACCTCCGCCGCCACCACCTGTTTTTGGCCGGTGCGGGAGGAACCCGGCCTCGTGAAGTCCTTCGAAAAAACCAAGAACCGCATCAACATCATCGACACCCCGGGGCACGTGGATTTCACCGCGGAGGTGGAGCGGTCCCTCCGGGTGCTGGACGGCGCCATTGCCGTTTTTTGCGGAGTGGCCGGTGTGCAGCCGCAAAGCGAAACGGTTTGGCGGCAGGCCAACAAATACGGGGTTCCGCGGATCGCCTTCGTCAACAAGATGGACAGGACCGGGGCTGACTTTGAGAAGGCCGTTCATGAGATGCGCACCAAGCTGGGCGCGAATGCCGTTCCGATCCTTCTGCCTCTTGGCAAGGAAGACAAGTTGCTTGGCCAGATCGACCTAATCAATCAGAAGGCCTTTCTGTACGCCGACAGCAAAAATCTCGGTTCCACCTACGAAATCGCGGAGATTCCCGCGGAATACAAGGAAGAGGCCAAGAAGGCTCTCGATCGGTTGGTCGAGGCGGTCGCCGATGTCGACGAAGAGGTCGGCAATCTGTTTCTGGAGGAAAAACGCCCCACCGCCAAGCAACTCAAGGAGGCCATCCGCCGCGTGGTCATCGCCAACAAGCTGGTGCCAGTGGTGGGGGGATCCGCCTTCAAGAATAAGGGGGTGCAGGGGTTGATCGATGCGGTTGTGGAATACCTTCCCAGCCCAATCGACATTCCTCCAGCGGTGGGACACAGCACGGAAAATCCCGAGGAGCGGATTCCGGTCAAGGTTGATGACGGGGAAAAATTCTGCTCCCTGGCTTTCAAGCTCTGGACCGATCCTTATGTCGGCAAACTGATTTTTTTCCGCGTCTACTCCGGAAAGCTCAGCAAGGGCGAATTCATTTATAACTCCCGGACGCGGAAACGGGAACGGGTGAGCCGCTTGGTACAGATTCAGGCCGACAAACGTGAGGACATCGACACGGTTTTTGCCGGCGACATCGCCGCCACGGTAGGCCTGAAGGACATCGCCACCGGGGACACACTTTGCAACGAAGAGTTTGAGATCACCCTTGAGCCGCCCAGCTTCCCTGAGCCGGTTATCTCGATGGCGGTGGAACCGAAGACCAAGGGAGACCGGGAGAAAATGGGGGAGGCCCTGCAACGTCTTTCTGAGGAAGATCCGACTTTCATGGTGAAGACCAACGAAGAGACTGGTCAGACGATCATCAGCGGGATGGGAGAACTGCACCTGGAAATCATTTGCGACAGACTCAAGCGCGAATTCAGCGTCGAGACCAACGCAGGGGCCCCGCAGATTGCTTACCGGGAGACCATCACCAAGGCTTCCCCTGGCGAGGGCAAGCTCATCAAGCAATCCGGTGGCCGCGGTCAGTACGGACACGTGATTCTGCAGGTGGCACCCCAGGAGCGGGGCAAGGGGATCGAGATCGAGAACAAGGTGACCGGGGGTAACATTCCCAAGGAATACATTCCTGCAGTCAAAAAGGGCGTGGAGGAAGCTCTTCTCAACGGGGTGATTCACGGTAGTCCGGTGATCGACATGAAGATCCAGATCATGGACGGCTCCTACCACGAGGTGGATTCCAACGAATTGGCCTTCAAAATGGCGGCAATTTTTGCGGTTAAGGACGCCATGCAAAAGGCAGGCCCCATTCTGCTCGAGCCGATCATGTCCGTGGAGTGTTCGACCCCCGATGAGTTTCAGGGAGACATTCTTGGCGATATCAACCGCCGCCGCGGCAAAATCATGAATGTCGACTCGAAGAGCCTCACTTCCATCGTTAAGGCCGAGGTGCCTCTGGCCGAGATGTTCGGCTACGTGAACACCATCCGGTCCCTTTCCCGGGGTCGCGCTGCCTATTCGATGGAACCGTCGCATTTCGAACAGGTGCCTTCCAGTGTGCTGGCGACCGTGACCCAGCAAAAGAAAGGATAACCCATGGCCGCCACCCGCATTCGTATCCGCCTCAAGTCCTTTGACTATCGCCTGCTCGACAAGGCGGCGGGGGAGATCGCCGAGACCGCCAACCGGACAGGTTCGCGGGTCGCCGGACCGATTCCTCTTCCGACCAAGATCGAGCGTTACACGGTGAATCGCTCCCCGCATTGCGACAANNAAGAGCATGGAGCAATTCGAGATCCGCACCCACAAACGTCTTCTCGATATCCTCGAGCCTTCCGGAAAGACCGTGGATGAACTGAAGAAACTCAATCTTCCGGCCGGGGTGGACATCACCATCAAGATTTAAAAGGAGAAACCCATGATCGAGCGTTTTGGCATGATCGGAAAGAAGGTGGGCATGACCCGGGTCTATGACGACCAGGGCCAGGCGACCGCCGTGACCGTCATTTCGGCCGAAACCAACACCGTTTATGAGGTCCGCACGCCTGAAAAGAACGGAGTGAGGGCGGTGGTGCTGGGATCCGGCGAGCGCAAGGCCTCCCGCACCAACAAGGCCCAGCGGGTGGCCTTTGAAAAGCTGGGCAGAAAGAACCCCCTTGTTCTTCGTCAGTTCCGCGCCGCTCCGGCTGACCTTTCCGTCGGCACGGAGGTTTCCCTGACGCGCTTCAAGGCCGGTCAACTCGTCGATGTGCTTGGCGTCTCCAAGGGGAAGGGCTTCCACGGGGTCATGCGAAAGCACAATTACGCCGGCCAGGCGGATGCCCACGGTTCGACGACGCACCGGCGGAACGGAGCCATCGGCTGCCGCTCCACCCCGGGACGTGTGTATAAAAACGCCGGGATGCCGGGAACTTTCGGGGGAGACAATTGCACCGTGCAAAACCTGAGAATCGTTCAGGTCCGGGAGAGCGACAAGCTCCTGCTGGTTCGCGGGGCCGTTCCGGGTCCCAATGGCAGCCTGGTGATCGTACGGGATGCGATCAAGGCCGAGGTGAAAACCTGAGAAATTTTCCATGAGCAAAGCAAAAGCCATCAACCTTGCCGACGCTGAGAGGGCCCTTGGTATCGAGCTCTACAAGAACCGGAAGGCCAGCCAGGCGTTGCATGAGGCGGTCACCGCCTATCGCGCCGCGCGGCGCTCCGGCACCCATAGCACCCTAACCAAGGCCACGGTCGATCTCTCGGGAAAAAAGCCCTGGAGGCAAAAGGGAACCGGCCGGGCGCGCGCGGGCTACAAGTCCTCGCCGGTCTGGGTCGGCGGAGGTGTGGTCTTCGGACCTCATCCCCGCAGTTACCGGAAAAATCTTCCCAAGACGGTCCTGAAGACCGCCCTGCGTCGGGCGATCAGTGATCTGGTCTCGAAGGGTGCCCTCAGCACAGGATCCGTGCCGAGCCTGAAGGCCCCCAAGACCAAGGAGCTGATCGGGTGGATCAAGGACTCGGGTCTTCCCCTTTCCTGCCTGATCGTCACCGGCAAGCAGCCCGAGCAAAACCTGCTCAAGGCCGCGCAAAACCTTCGGGAAGTCGATCTGCGCACCGCCCGGGAGGTAAACGCCGAGGATCTGCTGCGCCGTAGCCAGGTCTGGATCGCGGAGGACGCGTGGAGCGAACTGGGTAAGCGTTTGCAGAATAAACCCAAGAGTGAGGGGAAGTCATGAGATCCCCCACGGAAATCATCGTGCGCCCGTGTGTCTCGGAAAAGGGGACCCGGTTGGCTTCTGCCCATAATCAGTACCTTTTCGAGGTGGCCACGGACGCCACCAAACTGGAGATTCGCCAGGCGGTCACCTCCCTTTTCGGCAAAAAGGTTCTGCGGGTAAACACTTTCCGGCGTTCCGGCAAGGCCCGGCGTTCCCGCCGTGGCGAACCGGGCCGAAAAAACCACACCAAACGGGCGATCGTGACCCTGGCGGCGGGCCAAAAGATCGAAGCGGTGTAAGGAGATAGCTATGGCCCTCAAAGAATTTCGCCCACTGACCCCATCGCTGCGGTACACCGTGCTGCGCGACTTCTCCGAGCTGACACCGGATTCAAAGCCGGAGAAAAGGCTTCTCGAAATCAAGCGCCGGACCGGGGGTCGTAATGCCTACGGTCGGATGACCTCGCGGCACCGTGGCGGCGGACATAAAAAGAAGTTTCGGATCATCGAGTGGAACCGGCGCAAGCGGACCACACCCGGCACCGTCCTGGGGATCCAATATGATCCCAACCGCTCGGCCCGGATTGCACTGGTGGAATACGGTCCTGGTGACCGCGCCTACATGCTTGCCCCGGAAGGTCTTCGGGCCGGAACCAGAGTGGTTGCCGGTGCCTCCGTCGCGGCAGAAGTGGGCAATGCCCTCCCCCTGCGGGCGATCCCTCAGGGTTTGCCCCTGCACAACATCGAAATGGTGCCTGGTCGCGGGGCCCAGATCGTTCGCTCCGCAGGAACGGCTGCGATCTGCACGGCGATTGACGGGGATTACGCACTTCTCAAGCTTCCCTCTGGGGAAATCCGTCGTCTTCATGCGGATTGCTACGCCACCGTCGGCCAAGTGGGCAATGTGGCCCATGAAAAGGTCAGCATGGGCAAGGCAGGCCGCGCCCGCTGGTTGGGACGCCGTCCCCATGTGCGGGGAATGGTAATGAATCCGATCGACCATCCCATGGGCGGGGGCCAGGGAAAGAGCAAGGGTGGCGGTGGCCGACAGCACCCGGTTTCGCCCTGGGGCCAATTGGCCAAAGGTCTCAAGACTCGTCATCGGCACAAACCCTCCAACCGGTTCATTGTCCAAGACCGGAGAAAGAAGAAGTCGTCATGAGCCGCAGCCTGAAAAAGGGTCCGTTTATCGACGACCACCTCATGGTCAAAATCCAGAAAATGGGCTCAGCCAAAAAACCCATCAAAACCTGGTCCCGGCGCTCGATGATCTCTCCGGATTTTGTCGGGCACACCTTCCTTGTTCACAACGGGAAGGCCTTCAACCCCGTTTTTGTTACGGAAAACATGGTGGGCCACCGTCTGGGCGAATTTTCCCCCACCCGGGTCTTCAAGAAGCACGGCGGACACACGGAGAAGGTGACGAAATGATCCGCATCCTTGCCCTTTTTGTTTGTCTGGCGTTGCCTGCGCTGGCTTCGACCAGCGCCAAGGTGGACGAACTTGCCATGGCCCAGGCCGAAGCCAAGGCCTACCGCGAAGCCTGGTTGGAGCTCAAACGGCGCGACGAACTCCTCGGAATTGCCGTCCTCAGTCCGGAGGCCCGCGACAGCCATGGGAAGGTGGCCAGACTGGCCGGGGAACTCATCCGCTCCGAAAAAGCGCGCGAGGATGTTTTTGGAAAAGCCAAGGCAGCCTTGGAGGCGGCGGCGAAATGGGCAGGGGAAAGTGATCCCGGGAAAAAGGCCGCGGCCCGCGGTGATTTTGAATCCTCCAAACGAAGCCTTGAGGCCGCCATGAACAGAGGCGCAGAACCGAGGGCCCTCTCGCAGGGATTGAAGGACGCCCAAGTGGTTGCGGTTGACCGGGAACAGCAGGCACTCGTCCTGAACCTGGGGAGCCTTCAGGGAGCGAAGGAAGGGATGCCTTTTCGGATTCTGCGCAAGGACCAGGTGATTGGAAGTTGCCGATTGATCGAAGTGAGGGAGATGACCTCCGCGGGGCTGCCCGAGAATGTTGTTTCCGGATTTCAGCTGGAAGTGGGGGACCGCGTGGCGGTTTTCGCTGAGAAATGAGCACGGAAATCCGCACTGCCCGCGCCGAGATGAAATACGCGCGGATGTCCGCCTTCAAGATCCGGGATATTGCCCGCTGCCTGCGTGGCCTGCCGGCTCCCGAGGCTGACGCCCGCCTTCGTTTTGCCCCACAAAAATCTGCCCGCCTTTTGGTGCAGACGCTGCGATCGGCGGTGGCGAATGCGGAGAGCCAATTGTCCATTCCCGCGGAAAAACTCGTGGTTCACGAGGTATTGGTGGGGGAGGGGCCCACTTTCCACCGGTTCCAACCCAAGGCCCGCGGCAGTGCCGGGCCCATCCGCAAACGCACCAGTCACATCCGCATCACCCTGAAAGAGGCGCTCGGCGAAACGTCTCCGTCCAAACCGAAAAAAGAAAGGAAACCGGCCAAAGCCAAGGTTCCGGCAAAGGAATAAAGTTTTATGGGACAAAAGACCAACCCCGTCGGATTCCGACTCCCCGTTCAGCGTAACTGGCGGTCGGTTTGGTACGCCGACAAGAAAAACTTCCCGGTTTTCCTTCATGAAGATTACCAGATCCGTCATTTCATCAAAAAGCGGTTGGAGAGCGCGGCCATTTCCAAGGTGGTCATCGAAAGAGCCTCCAACCGCGTTCGCGTCACCCTGCACACCGCACGGCCCGGTTTGGTCATCGGTCGAAAGGCCAGCGAGTTGGACAAGCTTCGTGAGGAGACCCAGGCACTGACCCCAGAGCGGGAAGTACTCATTGACGTTAAAGAGATTAAAAATCCCGAACTCGACGCGCAGTTGGTTGCGGAAAATATTGCCCTGCAGCTGGAAAGGCGTGTCTCCTTCCGGCGCGCCGTAAAAAAAGCCATGCAGACCGCACTGGATTTTGGGGCGAGCGGGGTGAAGATCCGCGTTGGTGGGCGACTGGGTGGCGGGGAAATCGCGCGTTCTGAGCAGTACCACGAAGGGAAAGTGCCGTTGCATACCCTTAGGGCAAACATTGATTACGGATTTGCGGAGGCCCATACCGTCGCTGGCAAGATCGGCGTGAAGGTCTGGATTTGCCAGGGGGAAGGAAATTAAGCCATGCCCCTCCTTCCCAAACGCGTCAAATACCGGAAGACCCAGCGGGGAAGCCGTAAGGGTTTTGCCTCCCGAAATATTCATCTCTCCTTCGGTTCCTATGGCCTCCAGTCCCTCGAGCGTTGCTGGCTGACCAACATCCAAATTGAAGCCGCCCGGGTTGCCTTGACCAGGAACATGAACCGTCGCGGAAAACTTTGGATCCGGGTGTTTCCCGACAAGTCCGTCACCGCCCGTCCTCCGGAAACACGGATGGGAAAAGGAAAAGGCCAACCGGAATTTTGGGTGGCGGTGATCAAGCCAGGGACTATTATCTTTGAGCTCGACGGTTTGGCTGAGGTGGACGCAAAGGAATGTTTTCGCTTGGCGGCCAGCAAGTTGCCCATGCGGAACCGTTTTGTGACCCGGGAAAGGAGACTGGTATTTTGAAGATTGAGGAGATACGCGGCCTGAAAGAGGCCGAGATGGGGCGCGTGGCGGAAGAACTTCGCCGCGAGCGCTTCCATTTGCGCGTCCAACAACAGGCCGGTCAACTGGAAAAGCCCAACCGTCTTCGGGAGATTCGTCGCACAATCGCAAGGATTGAGACCACGAAAAGCCAAAACCGGAAGACGCCCGCCAGGAAAGGGGATTCATGAGCGTGGCCGAGAAAAAGCCGGTCGTAAAGGAACGCGTCGGGGAGGTGATCTCCGCAAAAATGGATAAAACCATCGTCGTCCGGGTCGAGCGAAGATTTCCCCATCCGCAGTTCAAAAAGATTGTCCGGTTCCAGAAAAAGTTTTACGCCCATGACGACGAAAAAAGGGCCCGGCAGGGCGATACGGTGCGCATCGCCGAGTGTCGCCCCTTGAGCAAGTTGAAACGCTGGAAACTGGTCGAGGTGATTTCAACGGCGATGGAACCCGTGGGGGGTGTCCAATGATCCAAATCCGCTCCTGGCTCGACATCGCCGACAACACCGGCGCGCGGAAGGCGACGATGATCGGTGTGATTGGACGAAAAACCCTCTTTGCCAGGGTTGGGGATGTCATCACCGCGAATGTGAAGGAGGCCGCCCCCGATGGTACCGTGAAAAAAAGCGAGGTGGTTCGTGCGGTGGTGGTGCGCACACGCTTCCCCGTGCGGAGAGCGGACGGCTCTTATCTTCGCTTTGACTCCAACGCCGCCGTGATCATTGATAAAGATTCCAATCCCCGTGGGACCCGTATTTTTGGACCGGTGGCGAGGGAACTACGGGAAAAAAATTTCATGAAAATCATTTCCCTGGCCCCCGAGGTCATCTGAGGCACCTGTCATGACCAAATTTCATGTGCATAAAGGAGACGAGGTGGAGGTGATCACCGGGGCTAACCGCGGCCGCAAAGGCAAGATTCTCGAAATTAAGGGGAATTCCCGCCGGGTGCTCATCGAGGGCGTCAACATGATCAAGCGCCATGTGCGCCCGACTCAGGACAACCCCAAGGGTGGCGTGGTGGAACGGGAGGGGACCATACATGTTTCCAACGTACGCTTGATTAGCCGCCCGGCCGCCGGCAAGCGGGACGGGAAAAAGGCCAAAGACAAGCCTGCCAAAGGAAAAAAATAAGCCATGGAGTGCGATCTCAAAAATCTTTACCGGAAGGAAGTTATGCCCGCGATGATGAAGGGGCGTGGATATGAGAACATCCAACAGGTTCCGAAACTGGAGAAGATCGTGGTGAACTGCTCCACCGGGTCCGCCCAAGACGTCAAGGCAGCTCTCGAAGATGCGGTCAATGACATGACCCTGATTTCCGGGCAGAAGCCGGTCAAAACACGTTCCAAAAAAAGCATTTCCAATTTCAAGCTACGCCTTCACCAGGAGATCGGCTGCAAGGTTACCCTGCGGGGGAAACGCATGTACGAATTTTTCCTCCGTTTCACCCGGATGGCTTTGCCCAGAATCCGTGATTTCCGCGGGGTGCCCAACGGCGGTTTTGACGGTCGCGGGGCCTATACCCTCGGGGTCCGGGATCACACGATCTTTCCCGAGATCGAACTCGACAAGGTAAAGCGAAATCTTGGGTTTGATGTGACTTTTGTGACCACCGGTAAGAATCGGGAGGAGACCCGGGAAATGCTTTTGCGTATGGGGATGCCGTTCATTGAGCGGTCCCATGCGCCTGATGCCGCCAAGGCGGCGCCCAAGGAGAAAACCCATGGCCAAGAAGTGCTGGCGGCTTAAGCAGAAACAAAAGGCGAAGTTTTCGAGCCGGAAATACAACCGCTGCTCGATCACCGGCCGTCGGCGTGCCTACATCGGCCGCTTTGGGATCAGCCGCATCCAGTTTCGGGAGATGGCGCTGAACGGGGAAATTCCCGGAGTCACCAAGGCCAGCTGGTAGAAGGGCGAATCCTATGGTTACTGATCCTCTTGCCGACTTTTTGACAATCCTGCGCAACGGTTCCGTCGCCGGTCTCCGGAACGTCAAGGCCCGGCATTCCCGCGTCAGGGGCGACATCCTCTCCATCCTGAAGAAAGAGGGTTTTATCGAGGATTTTGAATTGAAAAAGGACGGTTCCCACTCAGATTTCCATATCATCCTCAAGGCTTCCCGGCACCGTAACAGCCGGGCGATCACCTGTATCAAGCGGCTCTCCAAGCCCGGTCTGCGTAGGTACGTTGGTTCGCGGGAAATTCCCAAATACCTTGGCGGTCTGGGGGTGCCGATCCTTTCCACCCCCAGGGGTGTTTTGAGTGGAGAGGATGCGAAAAAACAAAACGTGGGCGGGGAATTACTCCTCGTGGTTTGGTAATGTCGCGCATAGGCAAATCCCCCGTGGTGGTCCCGGCCAACGTCAAGGTGGCTTTGGACGGATCGCGTCTCAAGGCGGAAGGCCCCAAGGGCAAGTTGGGACTGAACCTCCCCCCGCGGATCAGTGCCAAGGTTGACAAAAACCTCATCGTTCTTTCGCGGGATGCCGAAGATCGCGAGGCACGTTCGCTTCACGGGTTGGCCCGGAGTCTTGTGAAAAATGTTGTGGATGGGGTCGCCAACGGATACACCAAAAAGCTCGAAATTCATGGGGTCGGCTTCAAGGCCAACCTACAAGGGAAAAAGCTGGTCCTGAATCTCGGCAAGTCCCACCCGATCGATTATCCCGTTCCTGCCGAAATCAAGGTGACGGTTACGGAAAACACCCAGCTGACCATCGAGGGCGTGGACAAACAATTGGTGGGTGCGGTGGCCGCGGATATCCGACGCTATTATCCTCCTGAGCCCTACAAGGGTAAGGGCGTTCGTTTCGCGGGTGAAAACATACGACGCAAGGAGGGGAAGACTGCCCAGAGCAAGTCTGCCTAAGCGCCATGCCCAACCCCTCCAAAAGACGACGGGAGCGCCGGCACCGGATTCACGCCCGGATCCGCCAAAGGGTTCGTGGAGAAAACGGTAAACCCCGACTCTGCGTTGCCTTCACCGGAAAACATATTTACGCCCAAGTGATTGACGACACTGCCGGCAAAACGCTGACCGCCGTTGCCACCACCCAGGCGGCCCTGAAGGGGGCCAAGCCCAACATCGCGGGTGCCGCCAAACTCGGCCAAGCCCTGGCGGCTAAAGCTTCCGGCAAGGGAATTACTTCGGTGGTTTTTGACCGGGGCGGGTTCCTTTATCAGGGCAAGGTGAAGGCCTTTGCCGAAGCCGTCCGGCAGGCCGGTTTAAAGTTCTAGGAAGGACATAGAATGACCCCAGCTCCCACCACCGAAGAGACGCCCGCTCCCACGGAAACGGAAGTTCCCGCAAGCAAGGCCTTTTCCAAGACATCAGAATTCATTCCCACGGCGGAACCGCCGGTCTCACGCCGGGACCGTACGCGCACCCCCTCGGACATGTTCGAAAAGGTTGTCTTCGTGAACCGCTGCGCCAAGGTCGTCAAGGGGGGGCGCCGTTTCAGCTTCAGCGCACTCCTGGTGGTGGGCGACAACAAGGGCAAAGTCGGAGTGGGTTTTGGCAAGGCACGGGAAGTTGCCGAAGCGATCCGCAAGGCTACGGAGAATGCCAAAAAGAACCTGCATGGCTATCATGTTGGTCCAAGCACCATCCCTCATGAAGTTACCGGGGTTTTTGGTGGCGGCAGGGTGTTGTTGCGTCCCGCTTCTCTGGGAACCGGGTTGATTGCGGGCGGCGGGGTTCGGGCGGTTTTGGAGGCAGCCGGGGTGAAAGACATTCTCGCCAAGTCGATGGGATCCAGTAATCCCGCAAATGTGGTCAAGGCCACCGTGGATGCCCTTTCCCGCCTGCGCACCCGGTCGCAAATTCTGGAAACACGGGGCAAAAAGCGCCCTGAGAAGGGCAAGGAATCCTAATGAGCACCACCATACCGCGGCCCGGGGCACGGCACCGGAGAAAAAGGGTCGGATGCGGGGAGAGCTCCGGACATGGAAAGACTTCCGGAAAGGGTCATAAAGGGCAGAAAGCCCGTTCCGGCGGCAGTATTCGTCTCGGTTTCGAGGGAGGGCAAATGCCCTTGATCCGCCGCATTCCCAAGCGGGGATTCAATAACAGTGATTTTGCCACGCGTTACGCGCCCGTGAACCTTGGCGCCCTCGACGCCTTTGCCGACGGGTCCAAAGTCGATGAGTCGGCTTTGCGGAGCCGCGGCATCGTCAAAGGGAACTGGGACGGGGTAAAGATTCTCGGTGGAGGAAAACTTAGGCCGAAGAACCTGACGGTGGAAGCTCATGCCTTCAGTGACTCCGCCAAGGCCGCCCTTGAGGCGGTTGGGGGGAAGTTGACCCTCCTCAAGTCTTAGCCGATACGCCGGGTACCGGCCCATGCTTCACGCCCTGCTGAATTGTTTTAAGATTCCGGAACTCCGGCAGCGGATCATTTTCACCCTGGCGTTGGTGGTGGTGGTGCGCATCGGGGCCTCCATCCCGTGTCCCGGGATCAATCCGCTGGTCTTGGGGGAATTCTTTAAACAGGTGATCGACTCCCAGGACCAGGGAAGCGTCATCGGACTTTTTAACCTCTTCAGCGGCGGCGCCTTGGAAAACTGCGCAATATTTTCCCTGACAATCATGCCATATATCAGTGCCAGTATCGTCATGCAGCTGGCCACGGGAGTGATTCCTTCCTTGGGCAAGATGGTCCGGGAGGAGGGTGGGCGTCAAAAAATCACCCAATACACAAGGATTGGCACACTGATCCTTTGCGTGGTGCAGGGTTACCTGCTGGCGGTCAGTTTTGAGAATCCCGCCAAAATCCCGATCTTCTCGGGAATTGACCAGGTGATTCAAAGAATCGGGCCGCTGGTCCCGGAACCCGGACTTGCCTTCCGGATCATGACCGTGATCACCCTGACTGCCGGAACCATGTTCCTCATGTGGATTGGGGAGCAGATCACCGAAAAGGGAATCGGTAACGGCATATCCATGATCATCACCATCGGCATTGTGGCGAGGCTTCCCGCTGCCCTGGTGGCCGGATGGCAGGTCTTCGTGCCGCCTGCAGGCGCCGGAAGGGAGCCGGTCAGTCCTTTTGTCCTCTTTCTTCTGCTCGCGTTTCTGTTTGCGGTGATTGCCGCGACCATTGCCCTGACCCAGGCCTTACGCAAGGTCAGCGTACAATACGCCAAGCAGGTCCGGGGAAACCGGGTTTACGGGGGGCAGACCTCCTTTTTGCCCCTGAAGGTGAATTACGCGGGCGTGATGCCGATCATTTTTGCCAATGCCATTCTCCTTTTTCCCGCCAGTATTCTAGGATTTCTTTTCCCGGGCTCGCCCACCGCCAACCGAATTGCGGCCGCCCTTGCCACCGGGTGGCTTCATTACGTGCTTTACGCGGGAATGATTTTTTTCTTCTCCTACTTCTGGGTCGCCATGGTCTTCAACCCTATCCAGATCGCTGACGACATGAAACGGCATGGGGGATTCATTCCCGGGGTGCGCCCCGGCGAAACCACGGCCCAGTTCCTTGATTTCGCCATGACCCGCCTGACTTTTGCGGGGGCCATTTTTCTCACTGTGCTGGCCGTTTTGCCGATGATCGTGCAAACTTTTCTGGGAATTCCCAGCATCACCGCCCAGTTTTTCGGTGGGACAGGACTTCTCATTATTGTCGGGGTAATGCTGGATACCATGCGGCAGGCTGAAACCTATTTGTTGCAGCGGCATTACGACGGATTTCTCCGTAAGGGCAGGATCAAGGGGCGGACCCTTGGCGGAACAGGCGGTGCTTCCGGGACAATCTCCGAAAAGCAGATGGCCTGGCTCCTCGTGCTCATTGCGATTATTGCGTTGGCGGGTGTGGTTCTTTCCCTCCGTTAAGGGCCATTCGGCCCATGCCTCCGATTCCGATCAAGGACGCGGCAGGGATTGCCGGCATGAGGGCAAGCTGCCGGCTTGCCCGAAAAATCCTTGAAGAACTCTGTATCCGCTTGGAACCGGGGAGGACCACCGGGGAAATCGATCAAATCGCCTGTGCACTGATCCGGGATCATGGGGCACGCAGTGCTTTTCTGGGGTATCGGAAATTTCCCGGACAACTCTGCATTTCCGTCAACGAGGAGGTGGTTCATGGGATCGGCGGTCCGAGACGACTTGCTTATGGCGATGTGGTGAAACTGGATGTGGGCATCGTGCTCGATGGATGGGTGGGAGATACAGCCACGACCGTGGCCTTGGGCGCTGTCACTCCTTCCCGTCAACAGTTGCTGGAAAGAACCCAAGCGGCCCTCTACGCGGGCATTGCGGCGGCGAGAGGCGGGGCAAGGCTGGGGGACATCAGCCATGCCGTTGAGTCCACCGTAACCAAGGCAGGCTACAGTGTGGTGAGGGAATTCGTGGGACACGGCGTCGGGAGGAAGCTCCATGAAGAACCTCAAGTGCCGAATTTCGGTAGAGCCAAGACCGGACCCACCCTGCGTCCAGGAATGACCCTGGCAATCGAACCGATGGTCAATGAAGGGAGTGCGGAAGTGCGGATTCTTCGCGACGGGTGGACCGCTGTCACGGCCGATGGACGGGATTCGGCCCATTTTGAGCACGTGATTCTCATCACAGAGGGTGAGGCCGAGATTTTGACGGAATCCGTTGAAGCGGATGGGGATGGGAAGTTGCTTGCCAACGGCTTGGTTAGTCGATAGGTTTATCGATTACGTTTATGAAGGTTCGAGCATCAGTCAAAAGGCGCACGAGCGACTGCCAGGTCGTCCGCAGGCGTGGTCGTATCTACATCATCAACAAGAAAAACCCGCGCCTCAAACAGAGGCAAGGCTGAAGATATGCCGCGCATTCTTGGCATCGATGTTCCCGGAGAGAAAAAGGCTGAATTTAGCCTTCGCTACATTTATGGCATCGGTCCCGCCCGTGCCCGCCGGGTTGTCGAGGAGGCCGAAATTCCCACGGAGATGCGGGCGAAGGACCTCACCGATCAGCAGATCAACCGAATCATTGGGGTGATCCAGCGCAACCGTTTTCTCATTGAGGGAGACCTGCGTCGCGACATCCAGCAGAATCTCAAGCGCCTTCAGTCCATCAACTGCTACCGGGGAATCCGTCACCGGAAGGGGCTTCCGGTCCGCGGTCAGCGCACCTCGACCAACGCCCGTACCCGCAAGGGTCCCCGGAAGACGGTGGGTGTGATACGCAGCAAAGACGCCAAGTCGGCGAAAACGTAAAAAATTATGAGCGAAGCCGAGAGCAAACCGCAGGAAAAGAAGCCCGCACCGGCAAAGGCCGAGGGCGCCAAACCTGCTGCCCCCAAAGAGAAAAAAGCGAAGGCACCGGCGGGAAAGTCTTCCGGCAAGGATGCGCAGCAAAAGGCCGAGCCGATTATCGCCCCGGAAAGCCTCACCCTGGACGGCTTGGATGATGCAGCCAAAGTAAAAATCCCGAAAATCAAGGGAGCCAAACAGATCCAACACGGGGTCGCCCACGTGTTGGCCACCTTTAACAACACCGTTGTTTCGATCACGGATCCCCGGGGAAATGTGATCGCCTGGTCCAGCGCCGGGAAGATGGGCTTCCGTGGCTCAAAGAAATCCACCGCCTATGTGGCCCAAGTGGTGGCACAAGACGCCTGCCGGCAAGCGATGGCCCACGGGGTCAAGGAGGTCGAAGTGCGTCTGAAAGGCCCTGGTACGGGCCGCGAATCGGCCGTGCGCGCCCTGCAGGCGGTTGGACTGGAAGTCAGCACAATCCGGGATGTCACCCCGGTGCCTTTTAATGGTTGCCGCATGCGCAAGGCGCGGCGCGTTTAAAAAAGGATTTTCCATGGCACGTTACACCGGTCCCCGCGACAAGATTAACCGCCGCTTCGGCCAGCCGATCTTCGGCGCCTCCAAAGCCCTGGAGCGCAGAAATTTCCCCCCGGGGGTTCATGGTGCCAAGGGGCGGAGAAAACAATCTGATTATGCGATCGCGCTCGGGGAAAAGCAGAAGATGAAGTTTGGGTACGGGCTTTTGGAGAAACAGTTCCGCCGTGTCTACCACAAGGCGATGCAAAGCCGCGGTGTCACGGGTGAGAAAATGCTCCAGATACTGGAAACCAGACTGGACACGGTGGTTGACCGCCTGGGCTTTTCCTCCACGCGTCGTGGGGCCCGTCAAATGGTCACGCACGGGCACATCAACGTGAATGGCCGAAGGGTAAGTATTCCCAGCTATTCCTGCCGCCCTGGGGATGTCGTTGAGGTGAGGGACAATCCCAAGTCCCGCCAGCTGGGGACCCGCGGACTGGAAACCACACAGATTCGCCCGCTTGTCGACTGGCTCACTCTCAATAAGGACGCTTTTAAGGGAACCCTGACAAGGATTCCCACCCGTGAGGAACTGACCCCCGTCGCCAACGAACAGTTGGTCGTGGAGTTGTACTCGAGGTCATAAAAATCTGCCGCCCGCTACCGGTAGCAGAATAACAGCAACATCAGCTCGGCCGTCGGTCCCTTCCCAGGGTAGCGGGGAAGGGGTAACCCGGCCGGAAAGAGAAGACATCATGCCCCTGAGACTTGGACGATTCGAATTGCCGAACCGCCTGCAAAAGGACGAGGACGGCTCCACCGAAGTATACGGAAAGTTCACCGCGGAGCCCTTTGAGGCCGGCTATGGCCATACCTTGGGAAATTCCCTCCGCCGGGTTCTGCTGAGTTCGCTGGAAGGTGCGGCTATCACCAGCGTGAAAATCGCCGGGATCCAGCATGAATTCAGTACGGTAGATCACGTGGTTGAGGATGTCACCGAAATCGTCCTGAACCTCAAAAAGCTCAAGTTCAAGTTGCCGAACCGTGAGCCGAGACTGCTGACCCTGAAGGTCAACAAAGAAGGACCGGTGACTGCAGCGGACATCGAGCTGGACGCCGGGATCGAAATCCTGAATCCCAAGGAAGTGATCTGCACCCTCGACAAAAAAGCAAAATTTGAGGCTGAACTCGAGGTGCGGGTGGGTCGCGGTTATGCCACCTGGGAAGAGAACAAAAGGGAGGATTCCCCTATCGGGCTCATCCCGGTGGACTCCCTCTTTTCCCCGGTCAAAAAAGTCAAATACGAGGTTAAAAACACCCGGGTCGGCCAACGGACAGACTACGACAAGTTGGTACTCGAGGTTTGGACGGATGGCCGACTAACCCCGGATGAAGCCCTGCTGCATTCAGCCGGGATCCTTCGCCACCACCTGGATATCTTTGCCAATTTTGACAAAGAACCTATCGAGTTTGAGGAAGTAAAATTCGAGGCCCCGGTGGAGAACACCGCCTTGAAGAAGCTGCTGGCCATGAGCGTAAACGAGATCGAGCTTTCGGTTCGTGCGGCCAACTGTCTGAACAACGCCAATATCACCACCGTCGGGCAACTCGCCCTTAAAAGCGAGGCCGAGATGCTGAAATACCGGAATTTTGGCAAAAAGTCCCTGAATGAGATTAAGGACAAGCTGACCTCTCTGGGGCTTTCCCTGGGGATGAAATTTGACAGCACCCTGCTCGCCAGTCTGCCTCTGCCTCCCGTGGAAGCGGTCGGTGCGAATGGTCAGTCATGAGGCATCTGCGGCGCACCATCAAACTTGGCCGGACTTCCCAGCATCGCGACAGCATGCTGGCGAACCTGGTTGGATCCCTCATCCGGCATGAGAGGGTTCGCACGACCGTGGCGCGGGCGAAGGCAGCGCGACCGGTGGCGGAGAAATTGGTGACCCTTGGAAAGAAAGGTTCCCTCCACCATCGGCGCCTTGCGATTGCGGCCCTCCATGAAAACAACCTGGTCCACAAGCTGTTCGCAGAGATTGCTCCTCGTTTTAAAAACAGGGCGGGGGGATATACCCGTATCCTTAAGCTTGGCTCCAGGGTGGGGGATGCCGCCCCCATCGCCCTTCTTGAGTGGGTGGAAAGACCCGCTGCCGAGGCGGCGCCTGCCAATCAGGAGAAGGATTCCGGAAAAGCCCGCAAGGAAGTCGAAGCAAAACCCAAGTCCGGCAAAAAAAAGTAAGGCGACCAGTCCATCCTGCTCCGATGGAGGGGGGGGTTGGGGAATCTACTTCTACGCGGAGTTTCCCGACAACAGGAGATACAGGGCTAAGGCCAGGAGAACGGCCAAGGTAAGCGCCAGCAGAACCCTACGCTTCGCTAGGCGGGTTTCCACCCTAAGGTGGGGGGCACGCGTTCCTGGTTCCTGAATTGAGGTCCGACCCGATGATCTGCCCTGCAGGGAGGACCTGTGTGCGGATTCCTCGACCAACCGGCGTGCTGTGTGGCCGAGGCGAACGGATTCACGGTTCAGTCTTCGCAACTCCTCGTGGATAGGGTCGCGCCGGAAGCCAGGTATCGACATGGCCTGATTTGAACCTGATTTGTCAGCCTCAGCAATCCCGGGGTAATAGCTGCCTTAGGCAGGGGAGGGGGGAGTGGGGTTATTTGAGGATAAGATGTAAAACCCACCCTAAAGCCACGGCAAGGATTAGGGGCAGATTGAAGGCAAGGCCCCGTGAAAAATTGTTTCCGAAGGAATCTCCAAGAGGGCTGGCGGCGGCTCCCGCCTGCTCCTGGTCTTCATCGCTAGGCTCAAGTTCCCGGCCTCGCAGCGCATCCAGCTTGGCGCGGGATTGGGTGTATACGGCTGAGGCCTGATCCACCCTGGCGAGGGCACGGGAAAGTTCTTCCTCAATGGAGGTGGGGCTCCATTCTCCCGGCTGAATGGCGTTGATTTCCGCCAGTTGCTCGCTGAAAGACTGTCGGGTCTCATGCATTTGTTCCACCTCCTTGCGCCCTTGGGATTCGGCCCGCTCGAGGATGACGATGGCTCGCAAAAGGCGTTCCCGGATCTCCCTCTGTCCATGTACAAGTTCATTGCGCCTGGAATTGAGCTCCTCGAGGCGCTTTTTGCGTTCCTCGAGCTCCTGCTGCTGACGCTGGAGCAGGATCAACTCCTGCTGCCTTTGTTGAAGCTCTTGACCGATATCCTCCATTGCGTTTCCGGAGCTCAGGGGGAGCCCAGCATCATCCTCAGAATGTTGCGTTCTGCGGCTCACGGAATGACGATGACGTTTCCGATTTTCAGGTTCCGGTCATCCAACCCTGGATTGGCGGCTTTGATTTTGGCGATCTCCTCGTTGAGATCGAGGGAGGCGGGGTAATAATGTTTGGCTAGCTTCCAAAGCGTATCGCCCTTGGAAATGGTGTGTTGTTTGGAGCCGCTTGCGGGCACGGCCGCCTCGGCGGGGGCAGCGGGAGGGGTGATGCTGGGGACAGCCGGCATGGGGGACGACTCGGCTTTGGGGGAGGTTTTTTTGTCGCCGGAAGGAGGGGTGGCGGGAACCACCGCGGCAGGGGAAGCTTTTGGAGGTGTCGCCACACCAGCACTTTGGGCGACCTGAACCTCCTTGGCGGCAAGAGCCCCTTGAAGCTGGGTAACCTGCTGTTTTAAATCGATGTTCTCCCGGCTGATTTTCGCCATTTCGGCGGCGTTCTGGGGACCGGTGTTGGTCAGGCTGAGGGATAGGTCGATCTTGGCCTTTTCCATGGCGTTGAGGACCATCTCGCGCTCTGAGGCGTTCGGTCTTGCTTCCAGATACTTTTGGTAAAAGTAGATGGCGCTTACATGATCGCCGAGTTTGTCTCCATAGAGCATGCCGATTTGCAGGTACGCTTTGGCGACATTGGGATTCACGGCCAGGGCTTTCTCAAACTGTTTGATGGCAGCCGGGTAGTTTAGGTCGGCGACATCCTTGGCGGCCTGCCGGAAAAAAGGATTTCTCTCGTCCTCGGCATCAGAACCCGGCGGGGTTTGGGAGCAGGAGGCTAGCAAAAGTGTGGTAAGGCCGGCGAGAGGGAGGAAAAGGCGGTTCATTTGGTTATCTTGGTCAGGCAGAACGTATTCCGCAAGCAAGGGTTTGCCTTGGCTGGGACAAGAAGCTGCGATAAGATTTCTGCTTTCGGGGTCATAGCTCAGTTGGTAGAGCGCCTCAATGGCATTGAGGAGGTCTGGGGTTCGAATCCCCATGGCTCCAAGCGCAGCTTGGAGCATAAATTCAATCTGCCGGAGGCGAAATTCGGATGGCCGGAGGGCACAGGGCGGCAATCCCCATGGCTCCAAGCGCAGCTTGGAGCATAAATTCAATCTGCCGGAGGCGAAATTCGGATGGCCGGAGGGCACAGGGCGGCAATCCCCATGGCTCCACATCCAGCGTCTTCCTGCTAAGGAAGATCTATGCCCAATCCGCTCCCCACCATGAAAGGCAAAGTTGTCCTAATCACCGGGGCAACGCGGGGAATTGGCCGAGCCGGTGCCGAGGCCATGGCTGCCCTTGGTGCAGAGCTTATTTTGATTGGCCGCGATGCCAAACGACTGGGGGAGACGCGGGCCACTTGTCTTGCCCGGGGGGCTGCGGGGATTCGCACTTACCAGGCTGACCTGAGTCTTCGCAAGGAAGTGGTCGACTTGGCCCATCGGATCACCGCCTACGAGCCGTCCCTGGATATCCTATGGAACAACGCGGGGGGCTGGTTTGCGGAGCGGAATCTGACGCCGGAGGGATATGAGAGGACGTGGGCGATGAACCATCTGGCTTACCTCGACCTTACCCAGCTGCTTTTTCCGTTGCTGGAAAAATCGGATGATCCGCGGGTACTCTGCACGGCCTCTGAGGCTCACCGTTGGGGTAAAATGAAATGGGATAATCTGCAGGGCGAAAAAAAGTGGGACGGATGGCGGGCCTACTGCCATTCCAAGCTGGCCAATCTCCTGTATGTGGCCGAACAAGGCAGAAACCTGGAGGATTCCAAAATCCGGATCTGTGCGGTCCATCCGGGGTTGGTGAATTCCGCCTTTGGGGACGAGAACCAAGGAATCCGCTCCCGCGCATTTCTCTGGCTTAAGCGAAATTTCGGCCGGACCAATCAACAAGGGGCCGACACAGCTGTCTGGCTGTCTGCCCGTACGGAGCGACCCCGGCAAGGGGCGTATTACTCCAACCGGGCGGAAAAGATCCCTTCCGCTGGAGCCAGAAGCAGCGAGGACGCCCGCCGGTTGTGGCAGATCAGTAAGGCGGGGCCATGAAATTGAAAGTCGGGCCGCTCGAGTTGACTACAAATCTCTGCCTTTCGCCTCTGGCAGGTTACACCAACTTGCCATTTCGCCGGGTGGTGCGGGAGCTGGGTGGTTGCGGACTGGCCACGACGGATCTGGTCAACGCGCGCTCCCTCTTGGAAAACCATCGACGGGCCTTGGAGCTGGTGGCGACTTCGCCCGATGACCGTCCTTGGGCGGTGCAGCTGTTTGGGGCGGTACCATCGGAAATGCGGGATGCGGCAAAAAAATGTGAGGATCTCGGGGCCAACGCGGTCGACATCAACATGGGGTGTCCCGTTCGCAAGGTCTGCAAGGTGGGGGGAGGGTCGGCCATGATGACCGAACTGGCCAAGACGGCGGAGTTGGTGCGCGGCATGGTGGCGGCAGTAAAGATTCCCGTGACGGCCAAGATGCGGCTGGGATGGGATGAGAAAAATCTGACCGCCCCTGATCTGGCGCGGGCTTTGGAGGAGGCTGGGATTTCTGCGATCTTTGTCCATGGGAGAACCAGAGAGCAGGGGTTTTCCGGATTGGTAAATTTGCAGGGCATTGCTGCGGTGGTTCGGGCGGTGAGAAAAATTCCGGTGATTGGCAACGGGGATGTGACCACGCCGCAGGGAGCGAAGCGGATGCTCGCGGAAACGGGTTGCCAAGGGGTCAGCGTGGGGCGCGGGGCTTTCTACAACCCCTGGATCTTTCGGGCCACGGCCCAATATCTGGAAACCGGGGAACTGATGCCTGAGCCGGATTTTGAGGAGAGGATCCGGGTGATGACGCGGCATCTGGAGCGAAACATCGAATTTTTCGGCGAGGAGAGGGGATGCGTTTTGTTTCGGAAGGTGATGCCTTGGTATGCGCGAAGATTTGGCCCGGCGAGCAGCTTTAAAAAGGAGGCGGTCCTGATTCGGAGTCGAGCCGATTACGACCAGGCTCTGGAAAACTACCGACAGTGGCGGCGGCAATTTCTGGACGAGCAGGGAGAACTCCGCGACCCGTTCCAACCGGCCAAACTGGAGGTCGTGTTTGCCGGCGATACCGGGCCTGGGGCAGAGCGATCGGCCATTCCGGTTCCCACAGGCCCGGTGGAGAATTGGTGATAAACATCTTGGAATGAGGACTTAAGGATGTTTTTTTGGCATCTAATTGTTACTTGAAAAACAGGAGCTTAGATATTAAGAGATTAGCAATGAAAAAATCCGCTCTCCTATGTTCGGTTCTCCTCAGTCTGATCTCCAGTCTACATAGTGCCAATTTGGTTAATGATTTCTCTGCCAGTGTCAGGGGTTTCAATTGGACGGATCCAGGCGACCCCTCCAGAAATATTATTTCAAATTATACCACCAGCTATTCGGCTTCAGTGGCCTCTATCCCAGGGTTAGTGGATACTGGTTTTGTCACGGTCGACTATCAATCTCCTTTCCCGGTTTTCACTACCTACTCTTACACGGTTGATGCCTATAACGACTTTGGCGGACGTGGCCTAAGTTTGTCCGGGATTACCGGCTTTCTTGTCTCCTTGCGTTTGGAACCGAACAATTCCTCCTCGGCTATTAACTTCTTCATGATTGGAAATAACGATCGGGTTTACGACTGGGGGATCAATACCTCGGCGCTCAGTGCAACGGAGTTTCGCCAGGTGACCATTAACTTGGCGGACAATTCCGATTGGATCCTTGACGGCGCCTCAGCTGCTTGGCAAATCGGGGTCTCCGCGTCGGCCTTCAATCCTGCAAGCACGCGTTACAACCTTTCCATTGATAGCGTCAGTTCAGTTCCCGAGCCCTCGGCAGGACTGCTCCTGATTTCCGGCTTGGGTGCCGTGGCACTGCTGCGGCGTCGTTTCCGCTAAAATTTCTACCATCCCCGGTTGGCGAGTGCCGTCACCAAATTTTGCGCGGCTTTCTGTGCCGCAAGGGGCAGGGCTTGGCGCTGGGATTCTGTTTGGTCGCCCTGAACAAAAAATGTGGTGTAACCACTGACCCGGGACTTGGGCAGAACTTCTTTTTTCTCCTTCAGGTCGTAGAGACGATACTCGAGGGTGATGGTAAGCTGGTACTGGAGAGTGGTCAGGAACTGTTCCGTCGATTGCCGGATGGATGTCCGCTCGATCCGTTTAACGGTGACTTCCAGGATGGCGTCACTCTCTTTCCTGCGGGCGTGGCGATATGTGCCGTCTCGGTCGATTTCCTGCAGAATGGCGTTGGTGACCGGGCCGGGAACCGCAGTTTCATCCGTCTCGTTCGTTGCGGTGGGCACATAAAGGAGGCGGATGTCCTTGAATGCCTGCGCTTTCGGGGTGCTCCCCACCTGGTAATTTGCGCAGGAAGCCAAAAGCACGAGAACGGGGAAAAAGGCCAGGCTTTTCATGGAGGCGGCAGATTACGGGGTTCAGGGTTCTGCCGCAAACTGATCTTCGAGCGGTCCGGCGGGGTGGATTGACGTTTTGCCTCGGAAATAAGGCTTTCCAGGACTCTGATTTTTTCCTCGGCCTCCTTCCGGTGGGAGGAATTGGGGTTTTGGCTGATCACGTCCTTATAATAAAAAACAGCAGCGGGATAGTTTCCGGATTTTTCGTAAAAACGGGCCACCGAAAGCGTCCCTCCGCTGAGTTTCTGTTTGAGAGCCTCGATGTTTTCGGCGGCCTGTTCTGTCTTGTCGCTGCGCTTGAACCGGGCGAGGTAATCCTGAAAGGCCTCAATGCCTTTTTGGGCCGCAGTTTGGTCGTACCCGGGTTCGCGTGCAGCCTTCATCCACACATAGCCGATCTGATACTGCGCGTCGTCGATCAGGTCGTTTTTCGGATATTTATCGAGGACGTCCTCGTAAAACTTGACGGCTTCCGGCCATTTTTTCTGCCTTTCCCGGGCCAGGCCGCAGGAGAAAGTGGCAAGCGGTGCGTAGGGGCCAAACGGGGCGACCCGGATGATGGTTTCATAAATTTTGACAACCTTGTTCATGTCGGCCGGCAGGGGAATCTTCCAAAGCATTTGTGGCTGGCCTGCGAGAAAAACGTTGCCGATGGCATACATTCTCTCAATGGCCAGGTCCCAGTACTGGTTGGCGGAGGACTCCTCGACCATTTTCTTGTAGGCCTCGTAGGCATCCCAGTAGCGGGCCAACTGCTCCAGCATTTCCCCCGCCTTGTACTGAGCCTCGTTTTTGCGGAAATCATCGGGGTTTTCCTTCGCGAAATCTTGGTAAATTTTCAAGGCCTGCTCGAAGTACTTCAGGGAGTTGGCATTGGAGTCGCCGCCCCGCCTTTCTGTTTCCTTGCGGAGCCGCAGGGCCTCCTCCTTTCGTTCCTTTCCAAGCTGGCGTGCCGCGGCGGCGGCTTCCTTGTCGCCTAATTCCTCGGCCCGCTCGGCGGCGGCAAATTGTTCGTCTGCCTCCTGCTGGATCGCCTCGATCTGCTCGTAGGCCTTCCCCAGACTTTCCGCGGTGCGCGCCGTCTGAAGCACATCGGCGGGGGAACCCTTGCTCCCGAGAAGGTCGGATTCGAAGGTGAAGCCCTCTCCGGGTGTGTAGGTCGAGAAATTGAGGGGGATCGTGGTTGCCCCGTCCGCCAACCAGTTTCCTTCGTTATCGATGTATCCCCAGCAGGGGCTTCGGGATTCCCCGTTGATAATGTGGGGGCCAAGAAGGATGCGTGCCCTGCCGGATTGAAACCCGTTTTCCACGCCGAGAATCTCCGCTTTCGCATCCTGTCGGCCCTCGGTGCCGACCCGGGACGTGGCGGTGCTCGCGGGGGAGGCGTGGGAGACAAGGGCCTCCGCGATCACTTCCCGGCCCTCGGCGTTCACAAAACGCCAGGTTCCGCCCCCAAAAATCTCCCCCTCAAGCTTTCCGCCAAGATTCACCGCCGCCAGTCCCTCGGAAAAGGCCAGCACCTCGTCATATTTGGGGGGGATCACGAACTCTCCCCGGCGGTCGATAAACCCCCACTTCCCATCGGTCCATGCGCCGCAACGGTCCTCCTGAAAAAAATAAACCTGCTGAAAACGGGGAGGAACGATCATTTCCCCGGTTTTGGCGACAAACCCCCATTTCCCATCCCATTTGACCGCGGCCAGCCCTTGGCGAAATAGGGCTGCGTCCTCGTACTTCGGCTCAATGAGAAATTTTCCCGCCCGGTTGATGAAGCCCCACTTGCCATCGAGTTTGACGGCAGCGGTCTGCTCACTGAACAGGTAGGCGTCCTCGAAAGAGGGTTCGATAATGAATTTTCCCTCGCCGTTGATATAACCCCAGCGGCCGTTTTTTTTGACGGCAGCGAGAAAATCGGAAAAAGGAAGGGCGTTTTCGTATTGGGGCTCGAGGACATATTTTCCCGTGGAATTGACGTAACCATAGCTGCCCCAGAGGGCCTTTTTGGGGCGAAGGTCCACGCCGGAATCCGATTGCGCAAAAGTCCATCCCCCGGGGAAAAAGAAAAGGAAAGCAACCGCACAACCATGTCTGGCGATAAGGGAAATCGGCACCTGCAGGCCAGATTAAAAGCGGTCGTGGACGCGTCAAGGGACCGAAATTGTTTCCTAGGGCATCTTCTGCCGAGTAGAGTGCTGGGATGGCCGTCAGGTCCTTCCCGGGAATATTCCTCCTCTGCTTTTCCGCTGTTTTCCCGGTCTGGTCAAAGGAGCCTAACGCGGCCTCCTCCGCCCGGACTTTTACCGTTATGGCCTACAACGTTGAGAACCTCATGGATATCGACCGGGTCGCCCCATACGACGATTACGCTGAGGTCCCGGGCGATCCCCATAGTTACGGCCCGGGCAAGCTTTTGCGGAAATTAAAGACCATTAGCAGGGTACTGAAATCTGTGAACAACGGCGCGGGTCCCGATGTGGTGATCCTGAACGAGCTGGAAGCGGACCAAACCCCCGATTCCACCGTCGCCGACATGAGCGCATTTCTGGGCAAGTACGTTGGCACCACATACGAAAAAATGCTTACGACCGAGCTCAACGACGAAATGCGCGGGTTGCCGGTGGAGGCCTGGCTGGTCAAGGCCTTGGAGGATGAGGGCCTGAAGGGGTACACGATTCTTGTCGGAGAGGTTCCTGCGGGCACCGCAGAGCATGAAACGGCCATCAAGGTTGGGATCCTCACCCGTTTCCCTTGTCTGGATCACAAGACCCATCCTACGGACCGGGCCCGGGGGATTTTGGAGGCCAAGCTGGATGTGGACGGTCACCCATTGATCGTCCTGGCCAACCATTGGAAAAGCGGGGCGGGCAATCCGGCCATGGAAAACGTCCGGCTGGGCAACGCCAAGACCCTGCGGGACCGCCTCGATCAGATTTTCCAGGAAAATCCCCACGCGGATGTCATCATCGGCGGCGACTTCAACACCCAATACAACCAGGGGCAGCGGTATCCTTTCCTGTCGAAAACGGCCCTGCAGGACGTCCTCGGCTCCCAAGGCGATGCGGGCATCTTTTCCCAATCGGATAGCGCGGACCTCTACAACCTCTATTTTGAGTTGCCACCGGAAAAGCGTTTTTCGGACGAGTTTGGGGGGGAATGGGGGACCCTCATTCAGCTTTTGGTAAGCCGCGGACTGGGGGATGGCAAGGGGGTGGACTATGTTCCCGCCACTTTTACGCAAATCATCATTCCCGGTGTCAATGCTCAGGGTGCGCTGGAGCTTCCCTGGCGCTGGACCAACTACGGGCCCGGCTGGGGAGCCAGCGATCACTTTCCGGTAGCCGCAAAGTTCATGGTTGCCGCAGGTGAGGTGCCCTCCTTTCCAGCCCATGCTTGGAGTTCAGTTCCGCCCAAGGAGGCCCTCAAGGTTGGTTATGATCGGGTGGATCGTGAAAAGCTCCGAAACGCCTCGGAGCTCAAGGATGCCGCCCCGGAGGATTTGGCCAAGGCCTTAGGGGAGATTTTCGTTGTCGATGCCATTTTTTCCAAGATTCGACCTCTCGAAGTTGAGGTGGATGGTAAAACCTATTCTCTTCATTCCTTCGATAAAAACCTGAAGGATACCCTGAGGCTTGAGCCGAAGGGAAAAACGATGAGGTTTTTGGGTGAGCTTGGTCTTTACAAGGGCAAGCTCCAGTTTGTCGTTCAGGACCCGAGCTGGATCAAGTAGGCTTCAGGCTCGTTTGGCCTCGCGGGTCAGCCGGCCCAACCTCTGCTCGATTTCCGGAGTGAGCTGATCCCAGGAAAACCGCCAGGACCAGTTTCCGCCCTCCTTTCCGGGCACGTTCATCCGGCTGGAGGAGCCCAGTCCCAGCACGTCCTGCAGGGGATAAAGGGCCGTGTCCGCTGGGGATCGTAAGGCAAGGGCAATCAGGTCCCAATGGATTTGCGAGCCGTCGCAGCGCAGGTAGGTGCGCACATTGTGCCGCTCCCGCTCGATCTGATCGGCGCTCCGCGTGGAATCCTTCCCGGGCCCGCTGTGATACCAGCCGACCGTGGTGTCGTTGTCATGGGTTCCGGTATAGACAACGCAATTTTTGGGGTAACTTTCCGGTCGGAAATCGGCGGCCTTGGGATCGTCGCCAAAGGCAAACTGCAGAATGCGCATGCCGGGGTAACCGAGACCGTCCCGGAGTTGTTCCACGTCCGGGGTGATCACACCGAGATCCTCCGCAAGGATGGGCATATCCCCGAGGACCCCCCGGGCCGCGTCAAAGATCCTTCGTCCCGGACCGGCAACCCACTTTCCCTTGGCGGCGGTGGGTTCGCTGGCGGGGATCTCCCAGTATCCCGCAAAACCGCGGAAATGGTCGATCCGCACGATGTCATAAAGGGCAAAAGCGGAGCGGAGGCGTGAGTTCCACCATGCGTATCCCTCGTTTTCATGGACGTCCCAGCGATACAACGGGTTGCCCCAGCGTTGGCCCGTTGTGCTGAAGTAATCGGGGGGGACTCCTGCCACCACGGTGGGGCGGCGGTCGGGGCCGAGATAAAAAAGATCGGGCCGGCACCAGACGTCCGCACTATCGTGAGCAACAAAAATGGGCACATCTCCAATGATGGAAACACCGCGGGCCCGGGCCTCACGTCGGAGGGCATCCCATTGGTGAAAGAAAAGAAACTGGAGGATTTTGGCCTGACGGACTCCCGTGGCGTGTTCCCGGCGCGCCTCCTGAAGGGCTTTCGGCTCCCGCCGGACCAGGGGTGATGGCCATTCCACCCAGGGACCGTTTCCATGGTGTTTTTTTAGGGTGGTGAAAAGGGCATAGTCGTCCAGCCAAGCGTGGTGCTCCTCCTCAAAACGGGCCAGTCCCGCCTTGAGTTGGGCGGAGGCACGGCGGGCGAAGGAGCGGGCGGCCTTTTCCAGTATGGGTACACGCGCGGCGATGACAGGCCCGTATTCCACCCGTTCCCCAGGAAACACGGGAAAATTTCCGAGATCGCTCTCCAGCAACAGTCCATCCTCGAGCAGGGATTCGAAGGATATCAGCATGGGGTTGCCGGCAAAAGTCGAGAGGGTCTGATAGGGGGAATCGGCGTAACCGGTTGGCCCGAGGGGGAGCACCTGCCAAAGCCGCTGGGACATGCCGTGCAGGTGGGTCAACCAGCGGTGGGCTTCCGGCCCGATTTCCCCGATACCATGCCGACCCGGCAGGGAGGTAGGGTGAAGAAGAATGCCGGCGGCTCGTGGGAAATTCATGCGTGCGCCAAATTAAAAGCGGAAAGCCAAGTGCGGGGAAGGGGGGAAATCAGCGGACAAACAGCCATCCGGCCAGAATCAGGATGGGAAGGAGAATGGGCAGGGTGTAGCGCAGAATGTATCCAAAGAAGGATGGTGTGTGGATTTTTGCGGCATCCG
>DFCD01000116.1:0-5337 GCA_002366885.1 Verrucomicrobia bacterium UBA3063 | reverse complement strand
AATTGACTTCACCAGAAGGTTTGGCCCGTTCCCGATATAGGTGCAGGCCCCGAAAAAGACCGCCCCCAGCGAAATCGCGGCCAAGGTGTGCGGGTCACTGGCGGCAAACCGGGCCACATCCAGGGGATCGAGGAGATGCAGGGGAGGTTGGTGCAAGGTCAGGGCCAGGGTGAGAAAGGTGAGGTAAGTCGGTGCATTGTCGAGAAACGCGGAAAGACCTCCGGTCATGAAATAATAATGCAAGTCGCTGGGGTGACCAAAACTTCCGGCGTGCACGCTGAGGGTGTGGATGACTGGAACCAGAGTGGAGAAGATCCCCAAAAACAGCCACCCGACCTCCTTGAGCGGGTCGAAACTAAACTCATTCCTCTTCCGGATGGACGGCTCCGTGAAGCGGTGCGAGAGCCATGCCGCTGCGGCCATGATCGCCTCCGGCACCCCCCACGGGGCGCCCGCGCCGCGGAGCAGGACCGCACCCAGGATGACGGCGACAAAGATGGCGTTGTGGGCTCCATCCAGCCGGAAGGTCTCGCGCGCCGTCTCCTTTTCCCGGACGGGCCTAGGGGCACGGCGGAAGTTGATGCTGTCGAAGGTGTAAAAAACCAGGAGAAGAATACCGACCACCGTGAGCCAATCCGGCCACAAATGGATGAGGGTCCAGAAAAACGGCACACCCCGGAGGT
This sequence comes from Verrucomicrobia bacterium UBA3063, assembly GCA_002366885.1. GTDB lineage: Bacteria > Verrucomicrobiota > Verrucomicrobiia > Methylacidiphilales > Verrucolacustridaceae > Verrucolacustris. Next base: position 4,654 of record DFCD01000116.1, on the reverse strand, counting down.
AGCCCAGGAACAGGGGCGGATCTCCCACCGGGGTCAGACATCCGCCCACATTGGCCACGATGAAGATGAAAAAGACGATGTGGAAACCGGTGATCCGGTACTTGTTCATCCGGATCCAGGGCCGGATCAGGAGCATGGCGGCGCCGGTGGTGCCCAGAATGTTGGCGAGCAGTCCGCCCATCGCGAGAAACACCACGTTTCTCCAGGGGGTGGCTTCGCCGGCCACGCCGAGGTGGATGCCTCCGGTCACCACAAACAAGGATCCGATCAATGCCATGAAACTTATGTACTCCTGGAGGGAGTGGATGAGCGGGGCGGCCTCCCGCCTGCCCACCAGGTAGTAGACAAAAACGATTGCGGACATGCAGACGCTGAAAATGTGGTAACGATCGTGCCAAAGTCGCGGTGTCAGCAGGGGGCCGACCGCGATGGCCCCCAGAAGGATGACAAAGGGGGCCAAAATCCATGGGGGGGGAGCGGCTCCGAGATCCATGATTGCGAAAGGCATCGTGCTTGGATGCAGGGGGTTAATAAGGGGGTCAAGCGTAACTGATTCTTGCCGGCCAGCCTTGCCCTCGTCGGGAGTCCGCCTAGCTTGAGAAACATGGCTGGGACTATCACGGGAGCAATGGGTTACAACTCCAAGGTGGAAGGCAATATTGTCCTCACCACCCTGGATGCCGCGGTCAACTGGATGCGAAAAAACTCCCTCTGGCCCATGCCCATGGGGTTAGCCTGCTGCGCCATCGAATTGATGGCATCGGCCTCCTCCCGCTTCGATATCGCCAGATTTGGAGCAGAGGTTATGCGGTTTTCTCCCCGGCAGTCTGACCTGATGATCGTGGCCGGCACGGTCACCTATAAGATGGCACTGGCCACCAAGCGGATCTGGGACCAAATGGCCGAGCCCAAGTGGTGCATCGCCATGGGGGCCTGTGCCAGCACCGGTGGCATGTACCGCAGCTACGCCGTGTTGCAGGGGATCGACCATCTTGTCCCTGTGGATGTTTATGTTTCCGGTTGCCCCCCGCGTCCGGAGGCGGTTCTCGAGGCGTTGATGACGCTGCAGGACAAAATTGCCCGCAGTCGCGGCGTGGTTCTCAACCAAAAACAAGCGGCATGAGCGAGGCCGCGGCCGATTCCTCGGCGGACCTGGTGGCCGCCGTCAAAATCCTGCCGGAGTTCCGCGGCGAAACTTCCTGGGAAGTTCCCAAGGAGCGGCTTGTGGAGCTGATGACCGCGCTGAAAAAAGAGGGGATGACCTACCTTGTCGACATCACCGCCGTCGACAACCAGGGGGAGGATCCCCGCTTTGAGGTGGTGTACGAGCTTTGCGATTTATCCTCCCGGAAGCATTTACGGGTCAAAACCCGCGCGGCGGAAGGGGAGCCGGTTCCCTCGGTCTGCTCCGTCTGGAAGGGCGCGGATTGGCATGAGCGGGAGGCCTGGGACATGGTCGGCGTAAAGTTCTCCGGTCATCCGGATCTGCGCCGGATCCTCATGTGGGACGGTTACCCGCACCATCCCCTTCGGAAGGATTTTCCGTTGGAGGGCCTGCCCACCGAGATGCCCGACATCGCCTTTACGGCGAAGGCCCCGCTGGAAGGGGGGCCCTTTGTGACCAGCCCCGCACCCTTTTCCCACGAGCGGGAACCGCGCGCCCATCCGGCTGAGGAGAGGAGCCTGTGAGCACGGCCACCACCACGATGGAGTTTGGCGACACACTGGCCCGCACCGCCGAGATGGCCCCGCAACTCGACGTCGGCGAAAAGCTTGTTCTCAACATCGGTCCCTCCCACCCCAGCACCCACGGGGTGCTTCGCCTGGTCCTCGAGCTGGACGGCGAGGTGATCACCAAGGCTGACACCGACGTTGGCTACCTCCACCGCGGGGACGAGAAGATCGCGGAGAACATGACCTGGAACCAGTTCGTCCCGTACACCGACCGACTCGACTACCTTGCACCGCTGGCCAACAACGTCGCCTACACCTGCGCGGTGGAAAAGCTGATGGGGTACGACCTGCCGCCCCGCGCCAAGGTCACCCGCGTCATCTGCTGCGAGCTCGCCCGCATTTCCGCCCATCTTCTCGGCCTCGGCGCCTTCGCCATGGATGTGGGGGCAATGACAATGTTCCTCTACACCTTCACGGAGCGGGAAAAAATCTACAACCTGATCGAGCTTCTTACCGGCGCGCGCTTCACCACCAGCTTCACCCGCGTTGGCGGCCAGACCCGCGACCTTCCTCCCGGTTTTCTGGACGGGGTAAAGGAGTTTAGCGAACAGTTTATGGGAAAGCTCGATGAGTTCGGAAAAATGCTCAACCGGAACCGTATCTTCGTCGACCGCACTAAGGATATCGGGGTGATTTCCTCGACCGCCGCGCTGGACTTCGGTCTGACCGGTCCCAATCTCCGCGGTTCCGGCAATGACTACGACGTGCGCAAATATTTCCCGTACCTCGGCTATGAGACCTATGACTTCGAGGTCCCGGTCGGCCAGACGGGGGACTGTTACGACCGCTTCGCTGTCCGGATGGAGGAGATGAGGCAGAGCGTGAAGATTCTTCTCCAAGCGGTGGCGAAAATGCCGGGAGGCCCCTGGATGGTCAGTGACCCCAAAAGCATCCTCCCTCCCAAAGACAAGGTTCTTACGAAGATGGAGGAACTGATCCACCAGTTCATTGTCGTGACGCAGGGGCCGGATGCACCTCCCGGGGAAGTTTATTTCGGGGCGGAGAATCCCAAGGGCGAATTGGGCTTCTATCTCAACAGCCGGGGAGGAGGTGTGCCCCACCGTCTGAAGATCCGGGCCCCGTCGTTCTGCAACCTCGGCATCCTCAACACCCTCCTGCCCGGTCACACCGTCAGCGATGTCCCGGCCATCCTGGGGAGTATTGATTTTGTCATGGGGGAGTGCGACCGATGAGCATTCCTCTTGAGGCCGGCACCGAAAGCTGCGCGGGGCCCGAGACAGGGGAGATTCCCCCGGCGCTTGCCCAAAAGGCTGACGAGGTGGTGAAGCAGTATCCCGCATCCAAGCGCAGCGCCGCCCTGCCGCTTCTCCACCTTTGGCAGGAGCAGTTTGGATATATCGGTCCGCGCGGCGTTGAGTGGATTGCCCGCAAATTGGACCTTCAGGAGATTCAGGTTTTGGAATTGGTCACCTTCTACCCCTGGTTTCGGCAGCGGCCTTACGGACGCTTCCATTTCCGGGTCTGCCGCACTTTGCCTTGTGCCTTGGGTGGGGCAGGAAAAACTTTCGCGGCCCTGGAAAAACTGCTCGGCGTGAAAGGGGATCCCCATCACGGGGCCCTGGTGAGCGAGGACGGAAGGTTTTCCCTGGAGTACGCGGAGTGTCTGGCGTCGTGCGGGACGGCGCCGGTGATCCTTTGCAACGACGACTTCCACGAAAAGGTGAACGAGGCTCGCGCGACCGAACTGGTCGCGGCGTGCAAGTAGGCCGGCCATGGCAGCGAAGGAACGGCGCCTGATCCTGAGGCATGTGGATGTACCCGGCTACACGCCGGACATCGCCTGTTACCGCAAGTACGGCGGTTATGAGATGCTGAAGAAAGGTCTTGCGATGGGGGCGAATGGCATCCGCGAGGAGGTGAAGAAGAGTCAATTGCGCGGGCGTGGGGGCGCTGGTTTCTCCACAGGGATGAAGTGGAGCTTCATTGACCCCGCGAAGGTGACGAAGCCCATCTATCTCATCTGCAACGCGGACGAGTCGGAGCCCGGCACCTTCAAGGACCGGCAGATCATCCACAAGGATCCGCACCAGCTCCTGGAGGGGATGATCCTCAGCTGTTTCGCCAACGGGGTGAAACTGGCCTACCTCTACATCCGCTGCGAATTCACCACCGGATGGAAGATCCTGGAAAAGGCGATCGCCGAAGCCAAGGCCGCCGGGTTTCTTGGGAGAAACATTCTCAACAGCGGTTACGACTTGGAAATCCACGTCCATCGCGGTGCCGGGGCCTACATCTGCGGGGAGGAGACCGGCCTGATTGAGTCTTTGGAAGGCAAGCGGGCCTACCCCCGGATCAAGCCGCCTTACTTCCCGGCGGTGCTCGGCCTCTACATGTGCCCGACGATCGTCAACAACGTTGAGACCCTCTGCAACGTGAAGCACATCGTGGAGCTGGGTGGCGACGCTTTCGCCAAGATCGGTAAACCGAACAATACCGGCACCCGCATCCTTTGCGTCAGTGGGGACGTGGTGAAGCCGGGGTACTACGAGTTTGAGTGCGGGGCTCTCACCCTGGGCGAACTGATTTATGACGTCTGCGGCGGCGTCCGGGACGGGAACCGGATCAAGGCGGTCATCCCCGGCGGCTCCTCCGCCAAGGTCCTGCGCGCGGGCGAAGTCTACAAGTTCAAGCAGAAGGGACCGGACGGCTTGATGGTGGATGTGGAGATGAAGCTGGAGGATATCCCGCTGGATTTCGACACCCTGGCCGCCGCCGGTAGCATGGCCGGCTCCGGCGGAATCATCGTGATGGACCACAAGCGGGACATGGTGGAGTGCCTCGCCAACATCGCCGGCTTCTATGCCCACGAGTCGTGCGGCCAGTGCACGCCGTGCCGGGAAGGGGTCCTCTGGATGAAGAAAATCCTCGCGCGGATTTCAGAGGGGCATGGGCGCGATGC
>DFCD01000123.1 GCA_002366885.1 Verrucomicrobia bacterium UBA3063 | reverse complement strand
CCTGGCTGGCTTTTGCCCTTTTGGGTGCGGGGTCGGGCTTTGCGATGAGCCAATATTTCTGGGGAGCGATGCTGGCGGGGATGAACCATGTTCGCGAACAGCAGAAAATCTTCTTCATCGGACTCGTGCTGAATTACCTGGTGGTGGCGGCAGGAATCCTGCTCGGGGCGGGGATTTTTTCCCTGGTGCTGGGCCAGTTGGTGCTGGGTCTGGTGCCTCGCTGGAAGGCGAGGGGGAAGGTTCTTGGCCTCCTTCCCCCGCAAACCACGGGCAAGGCCCCGGAACTATCCTGGCGGACGCTTTGGCCAAGCACCTGGAGAAATTATCTCACCGGAGTCTGCACCTATCTTTCGTTGCCCTTCTCAACACTGCTTTGTGCCCAGGTTGCTAATTTGGAAATTACGGCTTCCTACGGGCTGACTATGCAGCTCCTGCTTACACTGCACACTATTGCGTCATCTTGGCAGATGGTGAAACTCCCGCACTTCTCGGCATTGAGGGTTGCGGGGCGCACGAGAGAAATCGTTCCCATTTTTGCGGCACGCGCCTTTTTGGGAGGAGGGACGTTTTTTGTGGGGGTTGTTTTCACTTTGGGTTTTTCAGATGCCCTGCCAAAGCTCTTGGGGTCGCAAACCGGCCTGCTGGGTTTTCCGGCCTTGCAGCTCCTCTGCCTCCTGGTGGGGCTTGATTTTATTATTGGTTTGCATGCCGCCGTCCTACAGACCTCCAACCTTGTCCCTCATCTCCCCGTCTTTCTGGGGAGCACAGTAGTTGGGGTTGGCTTGGGCCTCGCTCTGGGGAATTGTTTCGGGATCGTCGGGCTCTTGGTTGGAGGCATTTTCGGCCAACTCTCGGGAAGCCTATGGTTTGTTGTGTGGTCGTGCTGGCGCGATCTGGTGCTTTCCCCCCAGCCCCGTGTAAAGTTTGCCAAATGATCCTCGATGACTTGCATCGATTTTTTGGTTTTCGGTTTCCCCCTTTGGGAGGATGGGCGTTTCGGCTTTGTTACCGCCTTTTTCCGAACCCCTGTCCGGTGGAGCTTTTCCCGGGAATCCGTGTCGACCTCAAGACCACGGATGACACACAAAAAGCCACCTACTGGCAGGGGGGGCGTTTTGAGTGGCCCACCTGCCCCCTTTTGGAGAGGTACTGCCGTCCGCCGGTGACGCGCTTCTTTGACATCAGATCCAACTACGGCTTTTTCAGTTACTTTCTCCTCTCCCGGTTTCCGCATCTGCAGGTGGCCGCCTTTGAGCCCAATCCGGAAACTTTCGAAAAGCTCCGGCAGACACGGGAGCGGAACGGCCTGACAAGGCTCGACCCTCAGCCGGTGGGAGTCTCGGATTTCGAAGGGGAAAAGCATCTCTACCGCGGCGAGTCCGACTCCGGCCATTCCACGTTTTTCCGTCATCCCGAGCTTCCGGAGAAGACCGCGGGAGCCATTCCCATCCGCCGTTTTGACCGCTGGCTGGAATCCCGGAGAATTTCCCTTCCTTCCTCGCCGGAGTGGGTGACCAAGATTGATGTGGAGGGCTCGGAGTGCGGGGTTCTCCGGGGCATGGCCACGGCCTTGCAAAAAAAGGCCTTTGCCTTGCTCGTGGTGGAGTTGAACGATTTCACGCTGGGTCTGGCCGGGGACACGGTGGCGGATGTCCGGAAGCTGCTGACGGACCACGGCTATCGCGAAATCTTTCCGGCTGAACTTGGGTACCGGAGACCGAAAACCGCCAACGCCTTTTTCGTGCCCGCCTAATCCGCCAGGCCCAGCGCCGACAGGTAGGCCCGGATGGCGAATTCCTCGGTGAATTCCGCGGGCAGCGCGCATTGAAACGATGCGGGGGACCGCGATGCGGCCCGGAGTTTTTCGACCAGCTGGGAAAGATTGGCGGGGTCAAAGCGGCACTCCGCCTTTCGCACCACCTCGGGCAGGCTGCTTGTTCCGGAAGCGAGGACGGGGGTTCCCACGGCGATGGCTTCCGCGGGGGGAAGTCCAAAGCCCTCGTACAGGGAGGGATAGATCATCAAGGACGCTCCGGAGTAAAGAAGGGGAAGATCCTCATCGGCAACGAATCCCGGAAGGAGAATGTCCGGGGGGGCGAGGTTGTTCCTGGCCATGGCGCCGGCCACATCGCACACCGGTTTGCGGAGATCCTGGGGGATCCGTCCGGCAAGAACCAGCGGGGGGCAGGGCGTTTCCTGTCTTGCCCGGGCATAGGCATCCAGCAGGAATTCCACGTTTTTCCGGTAGTCGTAGCCCCCCACATAGAGCCAGTAGCCGGAGGGGAGTCCCAGGCGCGACAGCAGAGGCGCGGGATCGAGGCCCTTCCGGTAATGGCTATCGACCCACGGATAAATGACGGTGATTTTGTTTTCCGGAATTCCGGCCAGGGAAACCAGGTCTTGCCGGGAGCAGGAGGAATCGGTGAGCACATGGTCGGCCCGGGCCGCGATTTTTTCGCCCGCCCGCTGAAACCATTTCCGCACCCACCATTTTCCCTGGTATCGGGGGAAGCGGCGGGCGATGCAATCATGCATGGTCACCGCGAACCGGCGGGGCCGGGGAATTCCCACCCAGGGGCCGGGAGAATGAAAGACGGCCTCCGGATCCTTCTTCGCCGCCACGCAGGCCATGCGGCTGGCCCAAAGGAAATGGGAGAAAAGGGGGATGGGAATTTCAGGGAGGCGAACCCTGTGGATGAGCAGGTTGCCGGGCAGGGCGACCGGCAGGGATTCGGGAACCAGAACGGTGACCCGGGAGGCGGCCCGGGATTTGGCCAAGGCCCGCAAAAGGCGCAGCGTGTAGACCCCGATGCCGACATCCGGCACCCGGAGGGGGGTGGCGTCGATGCAAAGGCGGGAAGGTTCGCGGTTCACGGGTTTTTCCCGGCAAGCTGTCTGAGCATTTCCGCAACGGGTTCGGGAGGGATTTCCCGAAGGAGCTTTGCCTGGCGTTCGTGGGACAAATGTTCCAACGGAGGAGAGAAGTCGTGCTCGGTGGGCAGATAGGGCCCGGCCTCCTCTTTGCCGAACCAGAGGTTTCTCGGAAAAAAAACGGGGATGCCGGCGGCGTTGGCCAGGTGCCGGGGGCCGGAATCGGCGCACAGGCAGGCCCGGCAATGTTTCAGAAATGCGACCAGGGCACGCAGGGGCAGGTCGCCGGCGAGGATTTCCGCATCGGGACGGTGGGACTGTTGGACCTGCTGCAGGATCTCGCGGTCAGCGGCCGCTCCGCACAGCACCACATTCCAATTTTTTTGGAGAAGCTGCAGCACCCGACCGAACGCCTCCCGCGGCCAGGATCCGCTGGGCTGGCGTGTGGTCACGAAACAGGCCAACCAGGGCAACCCCGGGGTGCCCCGGAGCCTTTGCCGGACGGCGTCCGCCATTTTTTCGTCGGCGGAATCCGGAAACACCTGGGGGCGCAGGTTTCCGAGCGAGGGTTGACCGGTCAGGTGGGCGACAAGATCCCGGAAATAGGCCGGGTAGGGTTGCCGATGCCGAAAGGGAGCGGGGTGGGTGACCCACCCGGAAAAACCCTTGTGCACATACCCGACCCGGTTGGGGATGCCCGCCCGGATCGCGAGGGCAAGATCGCGCCCGTACATTCCGCAATTATAACAAAGGGCCACGTCAAAATTTTGGGCCTTGAGCCAGGCGAGGGTTGCCTGATCCCTGGCACCCCTGCCGAAGGGGCGGGGGAAGGGAGCGACCGCGGCAAGGTTGGGGTTGTCGCGGAGAACCTCCGAGGCCGGGGGTTCCGCAAGGTAAACCCAGTCGCATCGGGGTAGGCCCTCTTTCAGCCGGGGCAGCGAGGAGGTGTTGTAGAGGACATCGCCGATGTGCGATTCCCCGATCAGGATCCCCTTGCGCCACCTCTCCGGCGGGGCCGGCGGGCCGGTCCGGATCCGCGCCCAGGCCCTGAGCAGGGGAGCCATCGCCTCGGTGCCGAGCGCGGGAAGATAGAGCCAGGGATTCCGGAAGGCGTCTTTCTGCAGCACGGGGATGATTACTCCCCAAACGGAGGGCCTCGGCAAGGCCGCTTTGTCCGCCTCGACGCCGCCGGCGACTCCTTCTTAAATGACCTCATGGCCCGGCCTGTTGCCCTGATCACCGGGATTTCCGGACAGGACGGGGCTTATTTGGCGCAATTTCTTCTGGAAAAAAATTACGAGGTTCACGGGACCTCGCGGGATGCCGCCCTGCATTCTTTCCCCGGCTTGGAGCGCCTCGGCCTTCTGTCCCGCGTCCATCGCCATTCCATGGTGACCACCGATTTCCGCAGCGTCCTGCAGACCCTGAAACAGGTGCAACCGGCGGAGATCTACCACCTTGCGGGGCAAAGTTCCGTGGGCCTTTCCTTTGACCAGCCGGTGGAAACCCTGGACAGCGTGGCGGTGGGGACGCTCAACCTGCTGGAGGCCATCCGCTTTCTTGGCCATCCCACCCGCATCTATCATGCGGCTTCGAGCGAATGTTTCGGGGATACCCATGGCGAGCCGGCCCGGGAAGAAACCCCGTTCCGCCCCCGCAGCCCGTATGCCGTGGCCAAATGTGCCGCATTTTGGGAGGTGGCAAACTATCGTGAGGCTTACGGGCTGTTCGCCTGTTCCGGCCTTCTTTTCAATCATGAATCGCCCCTCCGGCCGGAGCGCTTTGTCACGGCCAAGATCGTCGCCGCCGCCTGCCGGATTGCGCGGGGCTCGGGAGAGAAGCTTATTTTGGGCAACCTCGATGTTTCCCGGGACTGGGGATGGGCGCCGGAGTACGTGGAGGCCATGTGGAGGATGTTGCAGCGGAAGGAGCCCGAGGATTTTGTCGTGGCCACCGGGGTCACCTGCTCCCTGGCGGATTTTTGCCGGGAGGCCTTTGCCCAGGTGGGCCTCGAATGGCGGGAGCATGTGGAGTCCCGGCCCTCCCTGTTGCGTCCGTCGGATTTGAAAATCAGCCGGGCCCTGCCCGAAAAGGCGCGCCGGCTGTTGCCGTGGCAGGCGCGGCGGACCATGCCGGAGGTGGTGGCGGAACTGGTGCGGGAGCGGCAGCGGGAAGACCGGGCCTAGGCCGGTTGCCACCGGCGCAGGCAGTCCCCGAGCGACTCCTCCACCGAGGGCAGGCGGATGCCGGCGCGGAGCAGCTTGGACGAATCCATCACGCAGTTGGCGCGGGGGGTGCAGGTGGCCAGGCGGTGAAAGGCCTCAACGCTCTCAAAGAACTCGTAATTTTTCGGCCCCAGCCCGGCCTTCTGGAGAAGGCCGACCACCTGGCGCGTGGTGACGCTGCCCGGGTTGGTCACGTTGTAGATGCCGAAGGGGATCCGCTGCGCCCAGCAGTCGTGGGTGATCCGGGCAAAATCCTCCAGGTTGGAGATGGAGTTGCGCACATCGACGAGGCGGGCGTAGCGCATCAGCTTGCTGAGATAGTTGCGGGGGTTGTCGACATGGCTGAAGGGGATGCGCAGCCGCCAGAGATAGAGACTGGGCATGTCCCGCAGGACTTCTTCGGCGAGGGCCTTGGTTCCGCTGTAGAAGCTGCAGTTGTTGTGGCGGAAATCGAAGTTGGGCGGATCCTCCTCGGTGAACCCGGATCCGTCCGGGCGGCTGCCCGTGTAGATGCACCCGGAGGAGACGTGGCCCCAGGGGATTTTTTCGGAGGCACAGACCTCCCCGATTTTGGCCGGCAGACCGATGTTGGCCTCGACGCAAAGGGCCTTCTGTCCCTCCGAGGCATCGACGTTCGGTTTGCCGGTAAATCCGGCGGCGCAGATGAGAAACTTTGGCCTGAGCCGGCGGATCGTCTCCAGCAGCACGTCACGCGCGTCCCGGTGGCTGTCCCGCAGGGACAGGCAATGAAAAGGGATGGCCCGGGCTTCCAGATGCCGGCGGATGGCCGAGCCCACGTAGCCCGTGGAACCCAGAAGGAGAATCATTTCGCAAATCGTAATTCCCTTTGCCCATCCCCCAAGACAAATTCAGTCGGGTGAAGGCTTGCCGAGGCCGTTTGTTGCATCTCATCCACCGGGATGGGCCCGGAGGCGGTCCCGTCGTCGCCACCCAGCTTCTGGAGGGGCTGAAAGGGCAGTGGGACCAGTCCGTGGCGGCGGACGGGGAGGGGCGGATGGCGGCCTGGTGCCTGCGGGAAAAAAGGCCGTTTCACCGGCTGCCCCTTTTTCCCCTGGCCCGGTCGTGGCGGGGGTTGCCGCGGCTGGTGGCCCTCCTGCGCCGGGAAAAACCGCACGTGGCCATTTTTCATGGACAGTGGGCCGGGCCGCTCGGGGCGATGGCCTGCCGGATGGCGGGGAACACGCGAACCG
>DFCD01000088.1 GCA_002366885.1 Verrucomicrobia bacterium UBA3063 | reverse complement strand
CCGTTGCCGGAACTCATCACGTATTCCGCCGCCAACAGCCACTCCTCCACCTTCATGGAGAGCCCTCGCTTAAGCAGCACCGGCCGGCCGGAAGCCGCCGCCGCTTTTAAAAGCGAAAAGTTTTGCGAATTTCGTGCGCCGATCTGCAGGATGTCCGCGACTGCAGCGACCTTGTCCACGTGGGCCTCGGAAAGCACCTCCGTGACAATGCCCAACCCCGTCTCTTTTTTGGCCAAAGCCAGAAGCTCAAGGCCCTTTTCTCCCAGTCCCTGGAATTCGTACGGCGAGGTCCGCGGCTTAAAAGCCCCACCGCGCAAGAAAGTAGCGCCCGCCTTTTTGACCACCCGCGCCGTGGTCAGCAACTGGTCTTCCGATTCCACCGAGCATGGCCCTGCCATTAGGCAAAAAGGTTCATTGCCTCCGATCGCGACCCCGTGAGCCTTTACCACCGTGGCGGTTTTTCTTCCTTCCTGGGCCACAAGTTTGTAGCGCCGCTGAACCGGCAAAACGGCCTCGACCTGGGGCCACGTCGCCAAAGCCTCCAGGGAGGCGTGGGAGCGCTCGTCGCCGATCGCGGCGATCACCGTCTGAACCTCCCCGAGGATGGGGTGAGGTTGATACCCGAGTTTTTTGACCTCGGTCACCACTTGGTCGACCAGCTTTTTCTCCGTTCCGGGGCGCAACGCGATGATCATGGGGTTACCAACCTAACGGCGCGCCGTTTTCATCACAAGAAGCGGACCAAGCTCTTCCCGCCACCATTGGGCCAACTCCCCCCGTCCGGGCCAGGTTCCTCCGCGGTGCCAGGTGCGGACGTGGGAACCTGGCGGAGCCCAGATTTTTGGATCCGTCGGCCCAAACAGAAGCCCGCACGGCACCCCGCTCCATGCCGCCAGATGACTGATCCCGCTGTCGTGCCCCAGATACAAGTCCGCGGTGCGTAGCAAATCGAACACCTCGGGCAAGGGTCGATTTTCCCGGACCTCGTGCGGGGTACGGATCCACTTTTCGGGCAAGCGGCGTAAAAGATCCCCCTCAGCCTCACCCGCGAGCCAAACCACCTCGACGGCTTGTTCCTCCTGCCAAACTTGCAACTCCCCGATCCACCCCTCCAAGGACCAACATTTCCTGGTGCCGCCACTCCCCGGATGAATCACGACCCTGGGAGTTTTTGGGGCGCCGGGTCGGCCTTCCCGAGCCGTCAATTTATCTCCCCGCAGGAGATGGGACATGCCCGGACGCACCTCTAGGACCCGCAAAGGATCGGCCAAGTGTCGCCAGGCGGCGGTCGTCGGTGCCGTGGGATCGACACCCAGATACTCGCCGGCACCACCTCCGCGCCTCCAGTTGGCCTGAAAAATTCCATCCGGGTCGAACAAGTAGGAGACGGTCAGATCGAATTTGGAAAAGTAGTCGCACCAGTCCGGCTCCAATACCCCTCCCTTGGCGAAAAATCCGGCTAACCCGGGTCGGTCAATGGCCCGTACCGCATCCACCCGATCCGGCCCGGTGACCAACTCCCCGAATCGTGGGTTGGCCACCAGTTCCAGCCGGGCCTGCGGCCACTTTTGTCGAAGTCCGGCCACGGCCGGCAGCGTCAGCAAAAAATCACCTAGGGCGCCGCCGCGAATGACCAGAATTTTCAAAACCCGGGGCGGATGGGTCTAATAGACAAAGACACCCAGCCCCAGAAGCACCAACGCAAAGAGCAATCCCAGCAGGACCAGTAGTTTTCCTCGAAAAGGGTTGGCCATGGCCCAATCGATGCCATCCCGCATAAGGTAAGGAGCCCCGACCATGAACATCCCCTTCACAATCATTACATAGGCATAAGCAACCACCAGCAGCCGAAGATGATCCTCCCGGAGAAAACAGGCATCGAGGAGGATATTGGCCCCCAACAGCAATAAAACCCCCAAGGCCCGAACGGCGATGAACTCGCGGACATAAAGCCAACTGGTCACACCAAGCGCCACCGCTGCCAGAATGAACAAAGGCCGAAAACGGGTGTACTCCATCAGGTTCATGGTGCCGGCGAGCCAAGCCGCCCAAGCCGTCGCCAAAGCCAACAGGAACCCCCCCATGGGCTCGGATCGGGGAAACGCCCGCCACCAAGCCCGTGCCCGGTCATAATCGAAAAAAGACCAGGCATGAATCAGGAAAGAGCCAAAACCCAGCCATACGGCGACCTGGGAAAGGGAGAAGGAATAGATCATCGGAGGTTTACCCGAGAATGGCGGGATCGCCGTAGTCCGTGAAGCCGGTGGATTCCGTGATTCGCACTTGGAGCACTTGGCCCAGATGCCGTTCGCTGCCTTCAAAAACCACCGGTCGGTTCTGCCGACTCCGCCCGGTCAAGCGGTTGGCGTTGGTTCTACTGGGGCCCTCCACGAGGATTTCCGCCAAGCTCCCCACCCGCTGCCTGGCCTTTTCCTGGGCGCGTCGATCCAAAAGGCGGAGCAGTTCCTGGTTTCTCTCCTCTTTCACCTTTTCCGGAATCTCGTTCGCTTTTTCGTGCGCGGCCCGGGTGCCTTCGCGGGGGGAATAACGAAAGATGAATCCATTATCAAAATCAACCTGCTCCATGAGTTGGCGGGTCGCCTCAAAATCGGAATCCGTTTCCCCGGGATAACCGACAATCACGTCCGTGGTCAGCCCCAGCTCCGGGCAGGCCCGCCGAACCTGCTCCACGATCCGGAGATATTGCTCCGCGGTATATCCCCTCCCCATCTGTTTGAGGATCCGGTCCGATCCGGATTGGACCGGAAGGTGGAGATGCTCACACAACTTGTGGAGACGGCCGTAGCAACCGATCAGGTCAGGCTTCATGCCGCGGGGATGAGGAGAGGTGAAACGGATTCGATCCAGGCCCGGAATTTCCTCCAGCTGCTCCAGCAACTGGACAAAGGCTGATTTTCCGTCTTTCACCGGAATCCGGCGTCCGTACAGGTTGACGATCTGGCCGAGAAGGGTGACCTCCCGGATGCCGTCCCCGACCAGGCGGCGGACTTCCTCCACAATCTCAATGATCGGGCGCGAGCGCTCCTTTCCCCGGGTGGTGGGCACAATGCAGAAGGAACAGTGCATATCGCAGCCCTGCATGACCGAGACAAAGGCGGTGACCTGGCGAGGGGACAAAACATGATCACGAATGGCGCTCTCCGAGCCCTCCTCATCCCCGACTTCGGACAGGAAACGGGGCCGACCCCCCAATCGGGCCTGTCGGGCCTCCTCCACCAGCGCCGAGACACGATGAAACTTCTGGGTTCCCACCACCAAATCCACCCCTTTCATGTCTTTTTCGAGCGAAGGCCCGCGACGTTGGGCCATACAACCGAGAAAGCCAAGCACCACGGCCGGGTTCTTTTTCCGCAAAGCCCGCAGGTTTCCCATCTTCCGCAGCGCTTTTTGTTCCGCCAGATCGCGCACGCTGCAGGTATTGAGGAGGATCACATCGGCCTCTTTTTCCGAAGCCGCCGGACGGTAACCACGATCCTGGAGCTGGCGGAGAACCTGCTCGGA
>DFCD01000033.1 GCA_002366885.1 Verrucomicrobia bacterium UBA3063 | reverse complement strand
AGGGGACTTGCCCTTGCCGCCGCCTTGTTGGTGGTGTCCCAGGGAATTCTGGGCGGCCAAAGAGTGCTCCAGGTTTCCTGGGTGTTGGGACTGATGCATGCCTGCCTCGCCCAGATTTTTTTGGTGGTGGCGGGAAGCCTGGCGCTGGTTCTCTCCCGCTTCTGGTCCCATCCGGTGCGTTCGGATGATCTCTCGAAGGCCCGAATGCGGATGGTTTGGGCGCTGACCGCCGTGGTGTTTTTGCAGACCATCCTGGGGGCCTTCCTGCGGCACGAGGGGCCGGGCTACCTTTCGATTCCGGACTTTCCAAAAATCTACGGGCAATGGCTGCCGGCTTTCTGGCAGACGGACGTGCTGAAGGGCATCAATGATTACCGGGCCACCGAGCTTCATTGGCCGGCCACCACGGCATCCCTGATGGTTTGGCAAATTCTGCACCGCACGCTGGGGATCCTGGCGGCCCTCGGGATTTTGGCGGGAGCGGTCTGGAGCGTCGGACCTTCCTCGACGCCGTTCTGGTGGCGGCGCGGGGTGATGGCTTGGGCGGCGCTCGCGGGCACGCAGGTTTTTCTCGGCATCCTGACGATCTGGAGCGGGCGTCGGCCGGAAATCGCCACGCTGCACGTTCTGATCGGCGCCGGTCTAACCCTGACCGGTTGGCTGCTGGGGTTTGCATCCTGGCGATCCGTGCAAAACTTTCGTGTCCCGGGCGCATCCCACGCCAGTGTCGCCTCTGCGCTGCGAAAATGAGTTCCCTGGAAAACGCCATCCCTTTGCCCGCCCGTTCCGGAGAGGGTTGGCGCGCCTGGCTGCAGGACTGGTCGGAACTTTGCAAACTGCGGCTGACTTCACTGGTGCTGCTGACCACTTGGGTGGGGCTTTATTGCGGATCCGGGGGAAGACTTGAGCCCTGGCGCGCCCTGTTCACCCTGGTGGGCACGGTTTTGGTGGCGGCCGCCGCCGCCGTGCTCAACGAGTGGCTGGAACGCGATCTCGACGCCAAAATGACGCGCACCGCGCAGCGGCCCTTGCCGATGGGAAGGGTTAGTCCGGACGAAGCCCTGTTGGGCGGGGCTTTCATGGCCGCGGCCGGGCTGGGAATTCTTTATTTGGGCGTGCACGCGCCGGCGGCCTTTTTGGCGGCCAGCACATTGGCTCTTTATCTTTTCGTCTATACCCCGATGAAGAGATGGACCGTCCTGAATACCCTGGTGGGGGCGGTCCCGGGCGCAATTCCTCCGCTTCTTGGGTTTGTGGCTGGCCGGGGAAGGATCGGGGCGGAAGGATGGGCCCTCTTCTCGATCCTGTTTCTTTGGCAGATTCCCCACTTCCTTGCGATTGCCTGGCGATATCGCGACGACTACCGGCGCGCCGGATTCCGCATGCTCCCGTGCTCCGATGACAAGGGCAGGGTGACGGGACTCGTCTCCACGCTTTACTGCCTTGCCCTGCTGGTGGCGGCCCTTTGGCCTTTTTACCTTGGGGCCGCGGGGTTCGGGTATCTGGTCGGAGCCGTTCTGCTGAGCTTGGGATTCGCGCTGGGGGCGGGAAGGTTTGCCCTTTGGCCTTCGCAAAAAACGGCCCGCAGCCTCTTTCTGGCCTCGGTGGCTTATTTGCCGATCCTGCTGATTCTCCTCGTGGGGGACCGCCGATGAGCCCGGATCCGGTCCGCAAGGCCAATCTCCGCCTTCTCTTCATCATGATCGCGGTCACGCTCGCGATGACGGCGTATTGGATTTATTTCATTATCGCCAAAGAGCCGATCCAACCCTAGATCGACAACGAATGAGCACTGCCGCCATGACCGCTGGTCACGCCCCCGCCCCCTCCGGCGCCCCCCGTTTCACGCTTCCCAAATTCGGCATGCTCGTGTTTCTCGCTTCCGAGGCGATGCTCTTCGCCGGCCTGATTGGCGGCTACATCGTCCTGCGTCTGGCGCAAGGTCCCGGCAACTGGCCCCCGCCCGGCGCTCCCGAGATCGGTGTCAAAATCCCCCCCACCTTCCTGAACTGGGTGATGATTATCAACACCGTCATCCTGCTGACGAGCAGCGTGAGCTATCACTGGGGGGAATCGCGCATGCGGAAAGGGGGCAGCGGGCTTCTTGGCTATGGTCTGACCGCCCTGTTTGGCGCCATCTTCCTCGGCGTGCAGGCTTGGGAGTGGCTCCATCTCAAGCATGAGGGAATGTGGTTCGACACCTACGGAACCTACGGTTCCTGCTTTTTCACCATGACGGGCTTCCACGGAGCCCACGTGTTCCTGGGGTTGCTGGCGATTCTCTTTGTGACCTGGCGGGCGATCCTTCGGCAGATGCGGCTTTTTTCCGGACAGACGCCCACCGGCTCCCACACCTGCGAGGAGCTGACCGGCTACTACTGGCACTTTGTGGATGTGGTCTGGATCTTTCTCTACACCATCCTGTACGTGATCTGATTCTTCCGGATCAGGCCGGCCCCAAAAAAGCCGCCAAGGCGTTTCCCAAATCGGCCGGATGGCCGCAGCGCACCGGCGCGCCGACCTTGGGCGTCCAAAGGTAGCCCTCGCCATAGGCAGGGCCGTTGAGGACGCAGGCGTCCGTGTGGCATTCCTCGATCTGCTCCCGGGCGGATTGAAGCAGTTCCTGGGGCGATCCCATCGCCTCCCATTTCCAGCCGACGATTTTCGCCTTGGGGGCGAGGCTCCGGATTTTATGAAGAACCCGGGGGGCGGGCTTGAGTTCCAGGCGGATGCCGTCGAGATGGCCGGGCCACTTGTCGCGGGCCAGCTTGTTGCCGGCCAGGTCATGGGCCGAAGCGAGGTCGTAATCGGGCAGGGCGGCGGGAAGCAGGATGGCCGAAAAGGTTTTCAGGTCCGCCTTGTGCAGCAGTTTTTCAAGGTCGTGGATGGTTTGGAACCGTGCGGAGGAGTGCAATCCGGTGGGCAGGGGATAGGTGGCCCCGGTGCCGTACCAAAGGGTGATGTGGAAGCGGTGTTTGCGGAGGGTTTCCGCCAGCACCACCCCGGTTTTGCCGGTGGAGAGGTTGGTCAGGACCCGGGCCTGATCGAGCGCCACGGAGGCGGGGCCGGCAATCAGCAGGATTTCCATATCGACATGACCTTAAAGGGAAACGAATCCCGCGGAAACATCTGGCTTGCCGACCGGCGCGGAACGACCGAAACCCATAGAGGATCATGACGTATCTGGGATTCCATCTGGCCTTCAACTTGCCGCTCTTGGTGGTTCTTTTCTTTGTCTCCGGACGCGGGATCTGGCCGCAGGAGATGGTCCTGGTGATGCTGGGAATCCTGGGGATCGTCATGGCCTTCACTTCGCCCTGGGACAACTACGCGGTGGCCAAGGGGATCTGGGATTTTCCCCGGGAACGGGTCTGGTTCCGGGTGGGAAAACTGCCCATCGAGGAATATGCCTTTTTCATCATCCAAAGCCTGGAGGTGATGTGGCTGAGCTGGGCTTTTCTGCGCTGGGTGGAACCGCCCGCCGGGGCGCCACCCGCCCGCTGGATCGGGGATCCGCAGGTGATTCGGCATATCGCAATTCTCCTGATCTTTTGGATCGCCGTCGGGATCGCGCTGAAAGAGTGGCCCCGGCGGGACCCCCGGATTCACTATGCCTGGCATTTGTTCTACTGGTTCCTGCCGGTCGTCGGGATCCAGTGGATCGTGGGGGGGGCCTTGCTGAAGATGTGTTGGTTGCAGGTCCTGGTTCCGACCCTCGTGATCGGCACCTACCTTTGCGTGGCCGACTGGATTGCCATCGGCAAGGGGATCTGGTTCTTTGACGAAGACCAGATCACCGGGTGGAAAATCCGGGGTGTCATGCCCTGGGAGGAGGCGGCCTTTTTTTACATCACCAGTCTGTTGGTCGCCCAAACCTTCCTGATTTTGCTTCCGACCGGGCTGAGGTAGGGGGGTCTGACCCCGGGGCCTAGGCGGAGGACAATCGCTGCTTTTTCTCCCCGGCAAACAGATCCCGGGCGGCGAGGAGGCGGTGCAGGGTTTCCTTGGGATCGGGGCAGTTTTCCAATGCGGGTCGCAAGTCTTCGGCGGTAAGACCATCCAAGGACTTTCCCGGGAACCAGTGACCGCCCTGGCCGAGGAGGTTGTAACGCATCCTTCCGTACTCCGCCAAGTCATAGGCCAAGGCCAGATGGTGAAGGCGCAGGATTTCGCGAAGGTTCGCCTGGCCGGGAGCCTCGGACCAGTGAGGCAGTCCGTGGTCCCATGAGGTTCGCCATGCAGCGGGCATGGCCTCCTCCCATCGGTTTTGCAGCCGTTGCTCGATCGGCGGGAGAAGGTTTCCGGTCTCGGGGATCCTCGCGACCGCCTGAATGTGCTCATCAAAATCCTCGGGGCGAGCCGCCCCGATCGAGAGGGTATGGATCTCGGGTCGACGCAGGCAAAAGAGGACGTTGAAAGCCATGGGGGAGAGGGGGGCAGTGAGTTGTCTCAGTCGTTCGGGGGGTTGGTAGAGCATGCCGCCTTTGTCATTGGGGCTGATGATGAACACGCCCATGTCGTTTCGCCGGGCGGCCTCCAACGACCGCGTGTGCTCCTGAAAGATGTAGTACCAGTGGAGATTCACATAATCGAAGCGGTTCCCCGTCACCAGTTCCTCGACGAGATCTGGCGGGCCATGGGTGGAAAACCCGACGTGCCGGCAGAGTCCCTGCTTTTGCCATTGGCGGGCGCGCTCGAGGCAGCCGCCGGGCCGGACGGACCAGTCGGCGGTTTCGCGGTCGTTCACCCCGTGCAGGGAAAGAAGATCCACCCAGGGGAGCCCCAGCCGCGAAAGGGAAATCCGGAAAATCTTTTCAAACTCCTCGGGACTCGCCTGGGGCGCGACCTTGGTCTGGAGAATGAACGATTCGCGCGGAAGCTTTCGGAGGATGGGTCCAAGCTGGACCTCCGACGTGCCGTAACCGCGGGCGGTTTCGATGTGGCGGATTCCGAGTTCCAGCGCCCGGGCGATGATGCGTTCGAGATTCGCCTGATTTTCCGGCGGGATCGGCTGGGGTGGATCCTCCTCCCAGCGGTGCTGAAAGCGCATGCCCCCGCAGGTCAGAACCGGCATGGGAAGACCGGTCCTGCCGAAGCGTCGGGTGGGAATCACTCGCCGGGGAAGGAGAGAAGGGCGTGGAATTTCAGGCCGATGGTCTCCAGCCGTTTTTTTCCGCCCAGATCGGGGAGGTCCACGAGGAAGGATCCCGCCTCGACCACCGCCCCCAGAGAGCGGAGCAGAAGCACCGCCGCCTCCGCGGATCCTCCGGTGGCCACCAGATCGTCAACGAGCAGAACCCTCTGGCCTTTTTTCACGCAGTCCTGATGCAACTCCAGCGTGCCTGAGCCGTACTCCAACGCGTATTCCCGGCTGACCGATTTGGCCGGCAGTTTTCCGGGTTTCCGGATCGGGATGAAGCCTGCCCCCAAAAGATGGGCGACAATCCCGCCCAGGATGAAGCCGCGGGCCTCAATGCCCGCCACCAGTTCAGGGGGACGCATTTCGAAGGGGGCCGCCATCCGCCAACAGGCGTCCCGCAGGGCTTGGGCATGGCCCAGCAGCGGGGTGATATCGCGAAAAAGAATCCCTTTCTTGGGATAGTCCGGGACGTTGCGGATATGAGGGAGGAGGGGATCCGGGGACATGGGAAAGCATCATCGGGACGGAGACCTCCGCGGGCAAGGGGAGCCCGCAGGACGGGTGAATTGATGGCTCGACACTTTCCGCAGCCTATTGGATTGTATGAACCATGAGCGTACAGATTCATTCCGCCAAAGAAGGCAAGGCCACCGTGGTGCAACTGCAGGGCAAGGTGGACGCCACCAGTGCCCCGTCCGTCGAACAGGCTTTGATTGGTTCCATCGACCAAGGGGAGAAAAAACTGGTGATTGATTGTGCCGCCCTGGATTTCATCAGCAGTGCGGGTCTGCGATCCCTGCTGTTGGCGGTGAAAAAGATGAAGTCGGCCGGTGGTTCGATCGCCTTGGCCGCGCTCCAGCCCCACGTGAAGGAAGTTTTTGATATCAGCGGATTCTCGTCCCTGTTCGTGATCCACGGCTCCAAGGCCGAGGCGATCAAGTAACGGCGGTTTGCGCCTTAGGCCGCCGCCGCGGGCGAGTGGCTCTTGCGTAACAACAGGATATTTTTGTCGCCCTCGCGGCGATAGGTGGCCACGTCCACCATCTTTTTGACAAGATGGATGCCCAGGCCGCCGAGCTGGCGGTTTTCGATCGGGGTTTCCAGATCCGGCTCGGCCACTTCCAGGGGGTTGAATTCGCGGCCCCGGTCCTCGAACTCCATCTCGACATGCTCGTCCACCCGGCGGAACGTGACATGGATCGGATGCACCCCTTCCTCGTCGAAGCCGTATTTGATGATGTTGGTGAGGATCTCCTCGATCGAAACTAGCAGGTGATAGCGGAGCCTGCCGCCAATTTCGTGTTGGGTGGCGAAGCTCTCAAAGACCGAGTTGACCCGGAGAAGATCCTCGATCCGGTTCTTCACGGTGATCCGCACCTCTTTCTGTTTCATTGGGCGGAAAGCAACAGGGATTGCAGGCCGGAGAGGCGGAAGACCTGGGCCACCTCCGGACCGACCTTCTCCAGCCCGAAATCGGCGCCGTTGGCCTTGGCTGCCTTGGAGGCGTCGATGCACAGATGGACGAAGGCGGAAGCCGCGTAAGGCACGGCCGAGGCCTCAAAGCGGACGGAGCCCCGGTGGCTTTGGATCAGCTTGCGGACCGCTTCGCGGATGCCACCCACCTTCACCGCATCCATCCGGCCGGTGAGGAAAACGCGCAGGATCCCGTCCTTGACCTCGTGTGTGAAATCCGGCCCGACTCCTCCCTCCACCAGGTGATCCATGCCGGTGAGGGCAAAAACCCGGCGAACTTCCGGGGCACATTCCATGACGCGGAAG
Source organism: Verrucomicrobia bacterium UBA3063 (assembly GCA_002366885.1). Lineage (GTDB taxonomy): Bacteria > Verrucomicrobiota > Verrucomicrobiia > Methylacidiphilales > Verrucolacustridaceae > Verrucolacustris. The sequence continues at coordinate 385 of DFCD01000033.1, read as the reverse complement.
TGGGCGTTGCGGCGCTGGAGTTCCCGGGCAGCTTCAAAGATCAGGCGAAGGACGGCCGAGCCGATATAGTTCACGTCACGAAAATTGCAGGTGAGGCTGGCGGGATTTCGTTCCACCTCCGTCCGGATGGGGGCGCGCAGCGACTGGGCGGCGACGGTGTCCAGCCGGCCGGAGAAAACCAGCTGGGTTCCGAGCCCGTCCCGCTTGATTTCCAGTTGCTCCATGGGTGGGAAGGAGTGGGGTGCTTAGATCCGGGCGGCGTCCACGTACTTGCGGTTCATTTCCCGCACCCGGCGGCTCAGAATGGTGGCGAGGCCAACGAGGAACATGCCGCCCAGCTGGTGATTGTTGTTCATCAGGAACTCGAGTTGGGGCCAGGAGATTC
>DFCD01000154.1:14676-25209 GCA_002366885.1 Verrucomicrobia bacterium UBA3063 | reverse complement strand
TTATTCACCCCCTCGAGCCGCGAAGCCGTGTTCACGGTGTCGCCAATGACGGTGAAGGATTTGGTGGTGTGGGAGCCCACCGTGCCGATGACGGTATCGCCCGTGGCCAGGGCCATGCGGGCATGGAACTTGGGGACGTTCCGGCGCAGGCCGGTGATCTCGGAAATTTCCCGGCTGATCCCGTCGAACGACTTCAGGAGATCGAGGCAGGCAAGGCAGCCATCCCGGGCGTGGGTTTCGCCGGTCGAGAAGGGGCTTGCCCAGAAGGCCATGACGGCATCGCCGATAAACTTGTCGACGATGCCGTGGTGGGTGCGGATGGCCTCGGTGGAGGCGGTGAAGTAGCGGTTGAGAAGCCGGACGAGGTTGGCCGCAGTGAGTTGCTCGCCGATGCCACTGAAGTTGGAGATATCGGAAAAAAAGATGGTGACCTTGCGCCGCTCGGCCACTTCCTTGAGCTGGCCGGTGGCGGCATCCACGACGTTGGCGACGATGCGGGGGTCAAGAAACTGCCCGAAGGCCTCGCGGAGACGTTCCTTGGACTTGAGCTGTTCCACCATCTGGTTGAAGGAGGTGGTGAGGTCTCCAATTTCATCCTTGGAGGTGACGGGAAGGGGATCGGAAAGTTCGCCTTCGGCGGTTTTGTGGAATGCGGTGGTAAGACGACGGAAAGCGGCCTGGAGCCGGCCGGTGATGATCAGGAACATGAGGAGACCAAAAATGCTGGCGGCGGAAAAGAGGAGAAGGTTTGCCCGGATGATTTGCTGGATATTCAGGTTGGTCTCGGCCAGGGAATCGGAAGTGAGACCGGCGGTCTTGTTGCGGATGCGCGCATACACGGGATCCAGATCCTCGTATTTCTGCATTTCTTCCAGGGCACGGCGGGCCTCGGAGGTTTTTCCTTCAACGGCCCGGTCGATGCTGCGGATGGCGGCATCGACAAAGCCCCCCGTGCTCGCCTCCAGGGTTCGCAGGCTGCCGATGAGGCGGGCGATTCCCAAGCGATCCCCGATGTCGTTGCGGTCATCCTCGCTTCCCTTTTCGGCGAGGGGAATCGCCTCGGCGAAAATCTGCCCGATGACCCTCTGCAATTCATGGGCTCTCGCCTGGCGGGTTTGCGCGTGTTCCCGGGTGGGAGGGGGAACCCCGTTCAACTCATGGGCGATGATTTCCAGCTCGAAGGTGTAAACATCCAGATCGCTGACCATTTTGTTAAGGCGCAGATGGTACTCCTCGATCCCCATCAGCTCCGTCGAAGAGTCCTGGGTCAGGTAGAGGGTGACGGCGAGGGCGGAGGCAAAAAGGACCAAAACGGCGATGACGCCCGACATGATTTTTGCGCGAAGGGAGGAACCCACCCGTTGAGATTAACGCGGGGAATTTCCATATTCGAGGAGGTAATTTTCCGGGAATAGGAGGAGGAACTTCTGCTCCAAGCGGTCCTGAAATTCCGCATGCCCGTCAGAAGGGCGGCCGGTTTCCTTTTCGGCCCAGGTCGACGGCCGCGTTTTGCATGGGAATGCAGCTGGTTGGCCTTGGAGGCGGGTTTCGGCAAGATCCATGACTTGAAAAGGCGGAAAATCCACAGTCCCGGGAAGAAAAATCCTCCGGCAACACCGGGTGGAAAGGTCCTTGTGAGGGAGTTTTCCGCCCGATACGCCGGCGGAATCCCGCCGTGGCAAATCGACCGGGCCCAACCTGAGGTTCTCCGTCTGATCAGGCAGGGGAAATTTCAAGGCCCGGTTTTGGATCTTGGATGCGGCGCGGGGGACAATGCCATTGCCCTGGCCTCCTGCGGCTTTCGTGTGGTGGCCATAGACCCGGTGCCGGAGGCCCTCCGCCGGGCCCGGGAAAAGGCGTCCCAGCTCAGCCTGGATCCCCCCCCTGAATTCAGGACGGGGAATGCCCTGTCCCTCGCCAAAAGCGGTCTTAGGGTGGCAACGGTTTTGGATTCCGCCGTTTTTCATATCTTTTCCGACGGAGACCAAGAGCGCTATGCACGGGAGGTGGGAAGTGTGCTCGTCTCCGGCGGCAGGCTGCATCTCCTTTCTTTCAGCGAGCGGGAGACCAGGCAACCCGGGCCCCGCCGCCTAACTTTGCAGCAAATTTCCCGTCCTTTTCAGGCGGGTTGGGTGAGGGAAGAGGCGGTCCGCTGCCGCTACGAAGACCTGGTGAGGGCCGACGGGGCCCACGCCTGGCGAATCACCTTCCGAAAGTTATGAGCCTCAACGACTCCCGATCCTGAAAAAGAGTCGGATGGTTTCTTGACGATCACCGGAAAATTCCCAATAATTACTTTTCGCATCCTATTTCCATGAGTCCCGACAATTCCCAGACCGTGATTGGCAAAACTGTCACCATCAAAGGTGAAATTCATGGGAGCGAACCGTTGATCATCGAGGGCACGGTGGAGGGTCGGGTCCAGATCGAGACTTCCGTGATGATCCGGGACGGGGGCCTTGTCAAAGCCGACTTGGACGCGGCCAACCTCAACATTGCCGGGGGTGTCGTCGGGAATATTGCCGTCAAAGAAAAGGTCGAAATTGTCAACGGGGGCTATGTGGTCGGTGACATCCGGGCTCCCCGCGTGGTCATCAACGACGGGGCGAGCGTCAAGGGGCATATCGAGATGGAAGTTGATCCGGACAAGGCCTCGAGCCGGCGGCATCAAAACGGGCATGCCAACCCTTCCGCATCCCCGACGGGGGGTTCCGAGGATCAGAAAAAGCCGGGTTCGTTGGGCGGACTGTTGGGCCGGAAACCGTAGTCCGTTTCTTTTCCGTCAAAAGAGCCGGCGGGTCAGCTGCCGGGGAGTTCCTTTTCGAGTCGTTCCGCAATCCATTGTTTCATCATGGACTGGTAATTCAGGTAGCGACGGGCGGCGATTCGTTTCAGGCGACTGAGCATGCGCGGATCCATCCGCAAGGTGATCGTGGTGGAGTCCTGCCCCTCGGTTCGGGAAAGCGAACTAGCCATCAGCGCGGGATCAAGCTGGTGCTCCCTCCAGTAGGTGGCCTCCTCCCCGGGATTGGGAAAGAAGGGGACCTCTTCCCATTTTTTGATCACGGAAGGGTTCTTCAAAGGGCCTCCTTGGCCTTGCGTTCGTAAAAATAGGATTCGGCCTCCGTCATCGGCCGCGAAGCCACGGGCCGCATTTTTTTGCCGTCGGAGCTGTAAAGGGAGAAGAGGGATTTTCCCGAGAAGCATTTTCCCAGGCAGAGGAAACGGGAATGTTCCGCCATGGGTCCCGCTCCGGGAAGGATGCGGAGGCAGAAGGGATCCTCGAAACTTTCCTGGACCTCCGCGGGGGGGGTCTCCGGCGTGGAATAGAGGGACCAGTCAAAATCCATGGATGCGGGGGACCATCTGCTTCAATTGATGTTGCGAGTACGGGGGGGCGGGTCAAGATGCCGTCTTATGGGACGCGTGCTTTCGCCCCGGGAGTTGGTGGATTGGAGGGATCAGCAGAAGGCCTCCGGGCGGCGGGTGGTGGCGACCAACGGTTGTTTCGACCTCCTGCACGTGGGCCATGTCCGTTTTTTGCAGGAAGCGAGGGAACTGGGGGACGCCTTGGTGGTGGGACTGAACGCCGATAGCAGCGTCCGGGAACTGAAGGGGGCCGGCCGACCGGTGAATCCGGAATCAGACCGCGCGGAAGTGCTGGCCGCGCTGGGTTGTGTGGATGTGGTGGTGGTTTTTCCTGAAAAAAGGGCGACCCGCTTTCTGGAGGCGGCGCGGCCCGACCTTTACGTGAAGGGCGGGGATTATCGTCCGGAAGACCTCGATGCGGACGAACAGGAGGCCGTGCGGAAATCAGGCGGGCAGGTGAGGGTGCTCCAACTGACACCGGGCAAGTCCACCACGGCGGTTTTGGCCAAAGTTAAAAAGTGAAGCCCCTTAGCCTTGGGGTGCTGGGGTCCGGCAAAGGCAGTAACTTTGTGGCCTTGGCCGAGGCGATCCGGCAGGGGGAAGTCCCGGCGGAGATCGTCCTGGTCGCCAGTGATCGGGCGGATGCGGCGATCCTCACTTTGGCACGGGAACGAAAAATGGCCGTCTATGGTTGTTCTCGGGGAGCTTTCCGGACGAAATTGGAGCCGGAGATTGAGGGGGATTTGGCGCAGGCTCTGGCATCGGCGGGAGTCGAGCTCGTGGTGCTGGCCGGGTATATGCGGGTGCTCAAGTCGCCCCTGCTGGGAAAATTTCCAGGCAGGATCATCAACATCCATCCCTCCCTTCTTCCTTCCTTTCCGGGGCTTCATGCCTGGGAGCAGGCGCTGAAGGCGCGGGTGGAGCAGACGGGTTGCACGGTGCATTGGGTGAATGAGCAGGTGGACGGCGGGTCGGTGATCCGTCAGGTCAAGGTGCCGGTGCGTGCCGGGGATACGCCGGAGTCCCTGCACGCGAGGATTCAGGAGGCGGAACACCGCTTGCTGCCGGAAGTCGTCCGGGATCTGGCGGAGGGGAGGATTCCGTGGCCGGAGGATCCGAGGCGCTGAGGCCGTCTCCGGTTGAGGTTCCCCGGGGCCTGGATCCGGGGACCCGGCAGGCTTCGGAAGCCAACTTGCTGCCGGCCCTGGACTCGAACCAGGAACAGCCAGATCCAAAGTCTGGAGTGCTACCATTGCACCAGCCGGCAATCATTCCAGTTTAAGCGGTTCGGTCCTGGTTTCGAGAATGTTTTCGCTGCAGGGGTGGACGATTCGGCTTTTGGTAGGGCGGGCTGTCCCAGCCCGCCTCGCTGAACGATCAAGGGTTTCCATCCCGAACGAGGCGGCGTAGGGACACGCCGCCCTACCTAGGCTTGTTCCTTACAGGGCCAAAGCGGGCAAACCTGCAGCTTGGCGGATGGGTGCGAGGGCCCCGGTGCCGAGGCGGATGGCGTCTTCCGGGGTGGGGGCACGGACGGTGAGGTGCCCCATCTTTCTTCCCGGGCGGGCCTTCGTCTTCCCGTAGAGGTGAAGGACGCCACCCGGGAGGGCGAGAACGGGTGACCAGTCCGGTTCCCCCTTGGTCCAGAGGTCGCCGAGAAGGTTGAACATGGCGGCGGGGCAGAGCGGGGCGACCATGCCGAAGGGCAGTCCGCAGACGGCGCGGATCTGCTGCTCAAACTGGCTGGTGTGGCAGGCTTCCACGGTGAGGTGACCCGAGTTGTGGACACGCGGAGCCAGTTCGTTGACGAGAATTTTTCCTTCGGGCAACTCAAACATCTCCACCCCGAGCAGTCCGACGAGGCCGAGCTTGTCGGCAATCCGCCGGGTGAGGGCCAAGGCTTCGTTGGCGACGGCATCGGTGAGACGGGCGGGGAAAATCGTGCGTTCGAGGATGCCGGCGGTGTGGCGGTTTTCCAAAGGAGGGAAGGCCAGGGAGCGACCCTGGGCGTTGCGGGCCACGAGAACGGACAGTTCGCGGACGAAGGGAACGTGTTCCTCGAGGATCGCCCGGGGAATGTTGGCTTGGGCCCAGGCGGTTTCGGGGTCGGCGCCAGGCTCCAGAGCCAATTGCCCTTTGCCGTCGTAGCCGAAAGCGGAGGATTTCAGGCGGGTTTTGCCGGAAAACCTTTTCAGGGCGGTGCCGAGGTCGGGGGCAGAGGCGACCACCTCGAACTTCGGGCAGGGGAAGCCGGAGGATTGCAGAAACTGTTTCTCCCGTTCCCGGTGCTGGCAGGTGTGCAGGACGGTGGGATCAGGAAAAACGGGCCGAAGGGAGGCGACTTGCCGGAGGGATTCGGCGGGGATGTTTTCAAATTCGTAGGTGACGACGTCGCTGGCCTCGGCGAGGCGGCGGAGGGCCTTGGAATCGTCGAAGGGTGCGGTCAGCACCAGGTCGGCCACCGGTCCGGCGGGGCAGGCGAGTTCGGGGTCGAGCACGGCAATGCGGTAACCCATGCGGCGCGCGGTGAGGGCGAGCATCCGGCCCAACTGGCCTCCGCCGATGATGCCGATGGTTTTTCCCGGGGGAATCATGGGAGATTTTTCAGAAGGCTGGCGGCAAAGCGGGCGGCGGCCAGGGCGCCTTTCCGGCCGATCGGGAAAGTGGCCACGGGAATCCCGGCGGGCATTTGGGCGATGGAGAGGAGAGCATCGAGGCCGCGGAGCGCCTTGCCCGGAATGGGGACGCCGAGCACGGGCAGGGGGGTGAGGGCGGCGGCCATTCCCGGTAGATGGGCGGCGCCGCCAGCACCGGCGATAAGGATGCGAAGGCCCCGTTTCCGGGCCGAACGAGCGTAGCCAAGCAGACGGAGGGGAGTGCGGTGGGCGCTGACCACGCGGACCTCCGTGGGAATGTTTTGGCGCCGCAGGTAGGATTGGGCGGGGCGGAGGTGGGGCCAGTCCGAGCGGCTTCCCATGATGATGCCTACGAGCGGGCGTGAGGATTTCAAGATGAAAGGAGTCAAAAGCGAAAAGCGGGGATCGAAAAGCGGAAAGATGAAGGGAAGGGCAGGCTTGTGCTGAAGGAGGCGGGGAAGTCGGGGTTGCCTGTGCCGGGTGGGAAAGCGGCGGGGTACTTCCCCCTGGGAAAGAATCAGGTTTGGAGCAGGCATCGGTAGGGTAGTGTGGCGGAATGCTCGAGAGGCTGAGAATTCCGGGGGTGGGCTACGCCTGGATGATCGCGGGAGTCCTTTGGTTATGGACGTTCTGGGCGTGTGCAGGGGAGTGGCTTAACACCGAGGCTTACTCCTATGGGGTATTCGTCCCCCTTCTGGCCGGGTATTTTTTTTGGAGGCGGTGGAGGGAGATGGAGCCCGCGGAGCCATCGAAACCAGAAGCGCGGTGCGGGTGGGCGCTTTTGTGGATTCTGGTTTTTTGTGCAGCTCCTCTTGAGCTGTTGCGACAAACCCCGCTCTATTGGCGGCCGATTCTCTGGATGATGGGGGCAGAGGCGGCGGCGGCCACCTTGGTGGCCGCTTTTTTAACGGGGGGGCGAAGGGCAGTCGGGGGAATGTTGTTTCCCGCCTGTTTTCCCCTGATGGGAATCCCTTGGCCGGGCCTGGTGGAGACCGGCACGACTTTGGTTTTGCAGGGTTGGGTGGCGCTTGCCACCGGTGAAATTCTCAACTGGTTGGGCGTGGCCGCGGTGGTGGAGGGAAAAATCATCCGGGTGACCCAATGTGTTCTCGGGGTGGAGGAGGCGTGCAGCGGCCTGCAAGGGCTCCAGTCCTCGCTGATGGTGGCTTTGGCGGGCGGCGAAGTGTTCCGGCGCGGGGTGAGGACTCGTCTGGCCTTGGTGGCTTGGGGAGTGGGCGTGGCGTTGGCAGGAAATTTGGTCCGGGCGGTGATCCTTGGGCTGATCGGTGCCAGATCGGGTCCGGAACGGGTCGAGCATTGGCATCATTGGCTGGGGGTGGGAATCCTGCTGGCGGTGGTGCTGGTCGTGTGGAGAGCGGCCAGTCGGAAAAGGGAATCCAAGCAACCAGAGTTGGGCGCTAAAAAAAGAATTCTCAATTCCAAACAAGATCGGCTGGTCGGGGCATTGGCCTTGGCTTGGCTATTGTTGTCTGGAGGGCTGGTGCATGCGTGGTATGCCCGGCCACAGGTGGCGGGAACCGAGCCCTTGCTTTTGTTGGGACAAGAAGTGGTACGGGAGGAGGTTCCACCTGAAGTGGCCGGGGTGTTGCGCCCCACCCACGGGAGCTATCTCCGCGGCGAAGGGACGGTGGGGTATCATTTTTGGTGGGCACCCTCGCGTGGCAACGCAAACCAACTTTACCACCGGCCCGACGTCTGTATGCCAGGGGCAGGGTGGCGCCAGTCTGGGGCCACGCGAGAGATGGTCTTGAAATTACAAGGAAGGGAGAGCGTTTGGACGGCTTTTCCCTATGAAAGACCCGGGCAGGAGGCGGTTCTACTATGGGCAGTGTGGCTGGACGGGCAACCATTGCGTCTGAGGGCCTATGATCAAAATCGGCAGGTTTATCTACAGAGGGAGCTCCTCGCAGAGTTTGTGAGGCGTGGAAAAAGAATTTTCTCTTTTGAGGTTGCGGCCTGTCTGGTTCCAGGGCGGGATATTTCTCCCTCCGAGGCGGCCCAGCATCTCTCGGCAATGTTTCGCTGGAGGGAGGGGGCGGGGAACCGCTAGACCCCTGAGAACGGGAATGATGTGATGAAACCATCCATGGATCGTTCTCACCGCAACCGGCCGGGCCTCTTTTCCCGTCTGAATTACCTGCTTTTCTGGTGGGTGGCCGATGGTTTTACCCTGGCCGCTCTTTTTGCGTCTTTCCACGCCTATCGCCAGGGAGGAGTGCCCCGGTTTTGGCCGTTGGAAGCTTTTCTCATTTCTTATTGTTTCTGTGCCGCCGCCCTTTATGTGGCGGGGGGATACAGCTCCCGCACAGGTAAACTTTCCCTGGAATACTCCACCGTCCACCTTGCCTCCCTTTTTCTCGCGCTGCCTCTGATTCTCTGCGTGGTGTATGTCTTCACCGCCTATGCCGACACCTTTAAACCCTCCCGCGGGGCCCTGATCCCCGCCATCGCGACCTTTGCCCCCCTATCACTGGTGTTTCGTCGCCTGATAGAGCAACGGGTCCGCGGAACCTATCAGCCCCCCCCGATCGCCATTCTTGGTGCCACCGATGATCTCCGTTCGCTCTGGCATGAGTTGTTTGAGCGTGAGCGGGAAGAAGGGGGGAAATACCGTTTTTTCAGCCTGGATGGCGCGCCAATGGCTCCCTTGACGGGGCCGGAATCCCCCCGGGTGGAGGCCTGGAATTCCGTTTTGCTGGAATCCCGCGGGCGGGATTTTGCCTCGATTGTCCTGGCCAGTCCGGCGGCGGTTTTGCCGACCCCCCTGCGACGCGCCCTTTCCCAGGCCCATCTGGATGGCTTGCGGGTCTACAGCGCGGAGGCCTTTGCGGAGTCGGTCTTCGGGAAGGTTCTGCTGCGCGAGGTCGACGACGAATGGATCCTGGATCGTGAAATCAACCTGGCCCAAAGCGCCAGCTATTTCCGCCTGAAAAAAATCATCGACCGGATTCTTGCCACCGGGTTGCTGCTGCTTTTTCTCCCCGTGATCCTCCTTGTTTCCTTGTTGATTCTGGTTCTCGATGGAAGACCGGTGTTTTACCTGCAAAACCGCTACGGGCTGAGGGGGGGAGTGTTTGCCCTCTATAAGTTCCGAACGATGCGGCAACGCCCGAAGGAGGGTTCTCTCTACACCTCGGAGGGGGACGAGAGGCTCACTGTGTTGGGAAAAATTCTTCGGCCCTTCCGGCTCGATGAGCTCCCGCAACTCTGGAATGTGTTGGCCGGGGACATGAGCCTGATCGGGCCGCGGGCCGAATGGGTCCGCTGCGTGGAGCGGTATGAGGAGGAGATTCCCTACTACCATCTTCGGCATGAGGTGCCGCCGGGGCTGACCGGCTGGGCCCAGGTAAACTTTCCCTACGGCTCCGGGGTGGAGGATGCGCGGGAAAAACTTCGCTACGACCTTTACTACATTCGCAACCACTCCTTCCTGATGGATTTTCAGATCGTGCTCAAGACGGTCTACGTGGTGCTGACAAAGGCGGGAGGGAAGTAACCTGCAGGCCGAAAAGGACGAGGGTGGGCTTATCGTTGACGTTGACGTGTTACGTTAATGAAAGGGGAAGCTACCCGCCGATAACTCGGTGAATGATCAGCGGAGGCCTTCGAGGACGAGGCCTGGGGTGAGGATTTCGGGAAGCAGGACGGGGGCGGAGCCGCCGGGGCGAAGCAGGACGTAGGTGGGGACTCCCTCGCGGCCGTATTTCCGCAGGGCGGAGGTGATGGCGGGATCGCGGCGGGTCCAGTCGCCCACAAGGAAGGCGATATTTTTCTCGCGGAAAGCGGCCTGGATTTCCGGTCGGGAGAGGACGACCCGTTCGTTGACCTGGCAGGTGAGGCACCAGGCGGCGGTGAAATCGATAAAGACGGTGCGGCCGGCAGCCAGCTGGCGGGCTACTTCCGTTTCCGACCAGGGGAGCCGGTCCGGATGGCGAGAAACCAGATCGGTGGAGGCGGTCTTGAGAGCGGTGGCAGGGATCATGACCGCAAGGAGAACCAAGGCCAGGCCGCCCCAGCGGAGGCCGGCGGGTGGCGGGAACGTCCGTTGACTCCGCCCATAGAGGAAGAGTCCGGCTGCCAGATTTGCGCCCCCGACAAACAAAATCCAGATGGCAGCGTTTCCGGAAATGCGGAAGAGGACCCAAGCCAGCCAGCCGACGGCCAGAAGCATCGGAAGGGCGAGGATCTTTTTCAGGGTGTTCATCCAGGCGCCGGGTTTTGGGAGGAAAAAGAGGAGTGCCGGGAAAAAGGAAAGAATCAGGATGGGAAGGGCGAAACCCAAGGCGAGGGCGGTGAAGACCGCGAGCGTGCCGATGGCGGGAAGGGCGAAGGCGGCCGCCAGGGCGACCCCCATGAACGGGGCGGTGCAGGGAGAGGCGACGGCGACGGCGAGAAGCCCGGAGGCAAAGGAGGCGGTCCAGCCCTGGCGCGGCCCTTTTCCGGCGAGGTTGCCGAGCAGCACGTTGAATTCGAAAATACCCAACAGATTCAGGGAAAGGGCGAAGAG
>DFCD01000154.1:381-14626 GCA_002366885.1 Verrucomicrobia bacterium UBA3063 | reverse complement strand
CCGAGAGCCTGACCGGAAGCCCGTAAGACCAGGAGAAGCGCGGTCAAGGTCAGGAGGGAAAGAAGGACGCCCGTCGTGTAGGCCAGTCCCTCCGAGCGGGCCGAGCTGCGGCTTTCGCCCGAAAGTTGGACCAGATGAAGGGCCTTGAGGGAAAGAACGGGAAAGACACAGGGCATGACGTTGAGGATCAGGCCACCGAGGAATGCGAAAAAGAAGATGAGGGGCAAGTTGGAAGCGGATCCTCCTTCGCCCAGGTTGCGAAGAGCTTGGGTCGGCTTTAAGGGTGCCGAGACCTCCAGCGCTCTTTGGCCGGTGGCAGTCCAGGGATTTTCCGCCACGAGAATTCCGTTGAGGGTGTCTGGCAGTATTGCGTCCTTTTTCAGGGGAAGGCGCAGGACCTGCCGGGTGCCCTTTTTTTGGGTTTGGGCGGGCTGGAGCTCATCCGGGTAGTCGCCCTCGGCGGGGAAGAAAGACAGGGAACCGACCTCCGGGGCGTTGGCGACGGAAATCTCCAGAAAACCGTCCTTTTGTCCGGCTTGCACGGAGAGCGAGGAGTTCCGGAGCGGCATTTCCCGGCGGATCTCGTCAAAAAGTCCCTGCAGGTCAACGTTGTCCTTGGGGGACGCCGGCACCGTGAGGTCGAGGCTGGCTTTTCCAGGCAGACAGATTTCCTTGCAGACGAGCCATTCGACATCCACCGCAATCGGCAGTTTCCTGGGCAGAATCAAATCAGAGGGCGGGGTAATTTCCGTCAGCAGGACGGTCTCCGTCTCATAGCCGTAACTGACCAGAGGGGGTGCGAGGATTTTTTCTGGAAAAGGAAAATGCAAGGGGCCGGCGGTGTAGCCTTGGGGCAGTCTCCATTTGACGGAGGGTGCCATGCCGGAATCGCCCGGATTTTTCCAGTAGATGTGCCAGCCAGGCTTCGGTTGGAACCGTAGACCGACGGTGAAGGGTTGGCCGGGTAAGATGGGCTTGGGTTCCGAGATCAGGTCCACTTTCAGTTGGGCATCTTGAAAGACCGGAGCTGCCGCCAGGCTGGCAGGGCCAAGGAGGGGGATCAGGCCCAGGAGAAGGGCAAGAGGGGTTGGGCAGGTCATCCGGTTAGGTTAATCTTCTTTTGGGCCATGGAAAACGTTTCCGCCGATCTGACCAAGCAGCTGCGCGATCTGCCGCACCGGCCAGGGGTGTACCTGTTCCGCGACCGGTTCCATCGGGTGATCTATGTGGGTAAGGCGCGGGATCTGCACCGGCGGGTGAACCAGTATTTCCATCCCTCCCGGCGATTTGTGGCGGATCTCAAGACTCGGGCGCTGCTCCAGAGCATTGCGGAACTGGAAACGCACGTGGTGCGGAGCGAGCCGGAGTCGATCCTGCTGGAGGGACGGCTGATCAAGGAGTACCGCCCTCGCTACAACGTCAGTTTCCGGGATGACAAACGGTTCCTGATGGTGCGGGTGGATTTGGACGAGCCGTTCCCCAAGTTTCAGCTGACCAGGGCCAAAAAAGACGACAAGGCGCGTTACTTTGGCCCGTTTGCCCATGCGGGAGCCCTTCGGCAGACGCTCTCGCTGATGCGAAAAAAGTTCGGTTTGCGGTCCTGCCGCCCGGAAATTCCCGGGGAACGGGACTACCGGCACTGCCTCGATCACGTGATCCAGAACTGCAGTGCTCCCTGCATCGGCAAGATCAGCCGGGCGGGGTATGCGGAGCGGGTGAAGCAGGCGTGCGAGTTTTTGGAGGGGCATACCCTCGAGATGCGAGAGTCGCTGAAGGAGCAGATGAAGAAAGCGGCGGACCGCAGGGATTTTGAGAAGGCCGCTTCCCTGAGGAATCTTTTGGATGACCTGAAAAAGACCACACGGCCGGCGCGAAAGTTTTTCCGCTCCCTGCCCAGCACGGTGGTGCCGGAAAGGGAATTGGAGGCGCTGCGGGACGTGCTTCGCCTGCCAGTGGTGCCGGCCCGGATCGAGTGTTTCGACATCTCCAACATTTCCGACACCCACAGTGTGGCCTCGATGGTGGTTTTCCGGAACGGACGCCCGTCCAAGCCGGCGTACCGGCGCTACCGGATCCAGGGGGTGGAAGGTCAGGATGATGTTGGCTGCATGGCGGAGGTGATCCGACGACGGTGCCGCCGCCTGAAGGCGGAGGGGGTCCAGCCCCCGGATCTGCTCGTGGTGGACGGAGGAAAAGGGCAACTGGGTGCGGCGGTGAGGGAGCTGAAGGAAGCCGGCTGGGAGGCGGTTCCGGCAATCGGGTTGGCCAAACAGAACGAGGAGATTTTCCGTCCGGGGCGGCCCGATCCGATTTCGCTCCCGCTGGAGCATCCGGCGGTGCGGTTGCTGCAGCGGGTCCGGGACGAGGCCCATCGCGTGGCCAATGGTTACCACCAGCTGCTGATGAAGCGCCGGATGGAGGAGAGCGAACTCGATGAAGTTCCGGGGGTCAGTGCGGTGCGGAAGCGGGCGTTGTTACGGGAGTTTGGTTCCGTGGAGAAAGTGGCGCAGGCCACGGTGGAGGCGCTGGCCAAGGTGGAGGGGGTGGGGAAAAAAATTGCGGAGGAAATCGCGGCCTATTTTCGGCGGTAGTTATTGGTGAAAGCGGGAGGCGTGGAGAGGCAGGGGAGGGCGTAAACGCATAAAGTTTTCTTTTCCGGAAGCGGGGGTTTGGGAAAAAGGAAGGCTGCATGGCTGGCCAACACACAGTTCTGATCGTGGGGAGCGGGGGACGGGAGCATGCCTTCGGTTGGGCGTTTTCCCGGGATGCGAGAATCGGGAAAATCTGGTTTGCCCCGGGTAACGCCGGCACGGCCGAGGTGGGGGAAAATCTTCCTTTGGCCGCGACGGACGAGCAGGGCTTGGTGGCCTGGGCGGCCAAGGAAAAGCCGAGCTTGGTGGTGGTGGGGCCGGAGGCGCCGTTGTGTGCCGGATTGGCGGATCGGCTCCGGGCCCAAGGGCTCAGGGTATTCGGGCCTGGCAAGGAAGGGGCGCGGTTGGAGGGAAGCAAATCGTTCTGCAAGGAGCTGTTGGTGCGGCAGAAAATTCCGACGGCGCGGGCGGGCAGCTTTCAAAAGCTGGAGGAGGCTATTCGGTTCAGTGAGTCGTTGCCGTGTCCGCAGGTGGTAAAGGCGGACGGGCTGGCCGCCGGCAAGGGGGTGGTGATTGCCGGCTCCCACGCCGAGGCGGCGCAGGCCATCCGGCAGATGATGGCGGAAAGGTTGTTTGGCGAAGCGGGGGCGACGGTGTTGATCGAGGAGTTTCTTGAGGGCGAGGAGTTGAGCGTCCACGCGGTGACGGATGGAAACAATCTGGTGATTCTTCCGGGAGCGCAGGATCACAAGCGGGTGGGAGAGGGCGACACGGGGCCGAACACCGGTGGGATGGGCGCTTATGCGCCGGCGCCGAAGGCGACGCCCGAACTTCTACGGGAGGTGAAGGACCGGATCCTGGTGCCCACGCTGCAAGGGCTGGTGGATTTGGGGATTCCCTACCGGGGAGTGCTGTACGCCGGGTTGATGCTGACCCGCAGCGGGCCGAAGGTGCTGGAGTACAACTGCCGGTTTGGCGATCCGGAGACGCAGGTCCTGCTGCCTTTGCTGGAGACCCCCCTCTGGGATCTGCTGGGGGCGGCGGCGGACGGTAACCTGGCTGGCCTGCCCGTGAAGATCCGCTCCGGGGCGGCGTTGACGGTGGTGTTGGCGGCCCCGGGTTATCCGTCGGTGCCGGTTTTGGGGCAAGGCATCCGGATTGGCCCCGCCCAGCCGGACTCCCATCTCTTCCATGCCGGCACGCAGACCGGCCGCAACGGGATTGCAGTGGCGGGGGGACGGGTTTTGGCGGCAACCGGTTGGGGGGCAAATTTGGAAATAGCAAGGCAAAGGGCTTACGCGTTGGTGGCGGAAGTTTCCTTTCCGGGGATGCAGTTTCGCCGGGATATCGGCCACCGGGCCCTCCCATCGGGAGGCCAAGACAGGGATCGCGCGGAATTCCGGTGAGGATATAAACGTCCGATCCATCCATGAAGACCCTCAGGATCCTTTTCCTTCTTGTCCTCGGGATGGGGATAGGAATCGGGGTAACCCCGTTTCTTCCCGGCATTCAGGCCCATCTGGACGGGATGCTTGCCAGGATCCGAAACCGGCAGGAGAGGAAGGCCCAGACGGAGAATGCCGAGCCGGCGCGCCCCGCCGTTCTGGCTGCTCCCAAGCCCGCCAGTCCCCTCAGGCCGACCGAAGCGGCGGAAGTGGCCCGAATGATCGGATGGGACGGGGCCGCGGCCGAATCCAATCCGGGCCTGATCGCTAGGCAACTCGAGCAATCCTCCGGGCGGATGGCGGTGGGTGAGCCGGTGAAGCTGGTTTCGCCGGATCGGCCATGGGTGGCGGAACTACTGCCGGGACCGATCGCTTATTGGAGGGTGCGCAGCATGGGAGCGGCCCTTGCCGAAGCGATGGGCCGGGACTGGGCGGCGTGGCGACAGAAAAAACCGCTGGGTGCCATCCTGGATCTGCGGGAATGCCTTCCCGGGCAAAGCCTGGAATCCGCTTCCGAACTCTGTGCCTTGTTTGTGACGCCGGGAGAAATCCTGTTCACGTGGCGCGACCCATCCGGAAAGGAAAAAAGTTTCCGGGCTGGACGCCAACCTCTGGGCCTGAGTCCGGATACCCCGTTGGTTGTCCTGGTGGGGCCCCAACTGCGGGGTTCCGGCGAATTGGTGGCAACCGTCCTCCAGGAGAGGGCGGGGGCGATCCTTCTGGGGCAAGCGACCGCCGGACAGGCAGGCTGGCTGGCGGAAACCCGTCTTTCCTCGGGCAGGTCCCTTTTTCGCGCAAAGGGCGAGGTTGTTTTTTCCGGAGGCCGGGTGGGAGCCGGGCGTCCCTTGCCCCCCGACATTTTTCTCTCGGGCGACCGATTTATTGACTCGGAAATCTGGGTTGGGGGCGAGACGACGATCGCCAGCACTTTTTCCGAGGTTCCTCCAATCAAGCGGGCCCGGGAATCGACCCTGATTCAAGGGGAGGATTTTGCGGAAATCGAGCCTTCCTCGTTGGTGGAGAAGGACTTGGAGGCCAAGCGTCCGCCCCAAGACCGGGGATTGCAACGGGCTGGGGACCTTTTGAGGGCGCTTCGCAAGATGCCCCCAAAGGGAAAGGCATAGAATGACCGGCGGGATTTTCAGGATCCATTTTTTCGCTATCTTAAAAGGGTGAAGAGGATTGTTTTTGTGTGCACCGGCAATGTCTGCCGGAGTCCCATGGCGGAAGAGTTGTGCCGACGGGAGCTGGATGGGAAGCAAGCCATGGAGGTGGAATCCGCGGGAATCGGGGCGGTCACGGGGCAAAGCCCCAGCCCCCATGCCATCGAGGTCATGCGGGAATTGGGTAGCGATATTTCCAGGTTGCGCAGCAAGCCGATCACCGCGGAGCAGGTGCGTCGGGCCGACCACATTTTTGTGATGACCTACGGGCACCTCGACTCGCTGTTGCTGCTCTATCCGAACGCCGCCGACAAGATCTTCCTGGTGCGCGAATTCCAGCCGGGCCTTTCGCCGGAAGAGCGGGAGGTGGATGACCCGATCGGCCAATCCCGGGAGACCTACCGGGCCTGTCGCGACCAGATCCGCCAGGCCATTCCTCATCTGCTTGAGGTGGTGAGGAATGGCAAAGTGCCCGCGATGGCAGGCTCCGCCTCCGGTCAGATGACGGTGGGACTGGGCGGAGACGCGACCGCACGGATTCTTCTCGCGGAGGCCACCGAGGTGCTGCGCCGGGAGGGATGCGCAACGCTGAGCCTGCCTTCCCACGATGTGGCGGAGTATCCGGAAATCGCCAAGGCGGCGGCGGAGGCGATTTGCGAAGGGCGGATCCAGGGGGCGGTACTGGTTGGACGGACGGGAATCGGCCTGGCCATGGCGGCCAACCGTTTTCCCAAGGTCCGGGCCGCGGCGGCCGACACGCCCGAGGCGGCGCGTAAAGCGCGGGAACGATACAACGCCAATGTGCTCTGCCTGGGGGCGGACGAGCTGGGTGCCTCGGATGCGCGTGCCTGCGTGCAGGCTTGGATCACCGGCGCCTTTGCGGCCGGCAGGTTTGAGGGGCGGGTCGAGCGGTTGGCCTCGCTGGGAGGGATGGGACGGGGGGAGGCGGCGGGCCCCGATCTGACGCGGACGGATCCCCTGGTGGCGGAGGCGGTGCGGAAGGAGCACCGGCGGCAATCGGAAAACATCGAGCTGATCGCCTCCGAGAATTTCACGAGTGCGGCGGTGATGCAGGCCCAGGGTAGCTGCCTGACGAACAAATATGCGGAAGGCTATCCGGGCCGCCGTTGGTATGGTGGCTGCGAGAATGTGGACGTGGTGGAGCAGGCAGCGATCGACCGGGCCAAACAGCTGTTCGGGGCGGAACATGCCAACGTGCAGCCCCATTCGGGGGCCCAGGCCAACACCGCGGTCTATTTCGCCTTTCTTAAGCATGGGGACAAGATCCTCACGATGGATCTGGCCCACGGCGGTCACCTGACCCACGGGCATCCCAAGAATTTTTCCGGGATGTTCTACACCGTGCGTCATTACGGGGTTCAGGAAAAAACGGAGCTCGTCGATTACGACTCCCTGGAGCGGGCCGCGGTGGAGTTCCAGCCAAAAATGATCACGGTGGGTGCTTCCGCTTACCCGCGGCTGCTGGACTATGCGCGGATGCGGGAGATATCCGACAAGGTGGGGGCCCTTTTGTTTGCGGATATGGCCCACGTCTCGGGATTGGTGGCCGGCGGGGTGCATCCCA
This sequence comes from Verrucomicrobia bacterium UBA3063, assembly GCA_002366885.1. GTDB lineage: Bacteria > Verrucomicrobiota > Verrucomicrobiia > Methylacidiphilales > Verrucolacustridaceae > Verrucolacustris. The sequence continues at coordinate 7,842 of DFCD01000154.1, read as the reverse complement.
ATCCGGTGCCGCACGCGGATTTTGTGACGACGACGACACACAAGGGGCTGCGCGGGCCGCGGGGAGGGATCATCCTGTGCAAGGCAAAGTATGCGAAGGAGATCGACGCCATGGTGTTCCCCGGGGTGCAGGGCGGGCCCCTCATGCACGTGATCGCCGCCAAGGCGGTCTGCTTCCTGGAGGCCCTCAAGCCCGAGTTCAAAACGTACCAGGCGCAGGTGGTGCGGAACGCGCGGGCGCTCGCGGAGGGGTTGAAGCGGAACGGCTACCGGATCGTTTCGGGAGGAACGGACAACCACCTGATGCTGGTCGACCTGCGCCCTGCCGGGATGGATGGCAAAATTGCCCAGGAGGCGCTCGATCATGCGGGGATCACCGTGAACAAGAACTCGATTCCATTCGACACGGCCTCCCCGATGCGGCCGTCGGGAATCCGGTTGGGGACGCCGGCGATGACGACGCGGGGGATGCGGGAGTCGGAAATGTTCGACATTGCCAACCTGATCCACCAGGCGTTGCAAAAGCGCAACGATCCGGTGGGGTTGGAGGCGGTACGCGGGGAGGTTTGCAGACTGACAGCGCGGTTTCCGCTGCCGGCCTGAGGCGGGGCGTTTGCAGGCACCCGCTGATTTGCAGGTGGTCGGCTCCGAATTGGCGATTCGCTGGCCGGACGGGAAAGAAAGTTATTTCCCCTTGGAGGAGTTGCGGAGGCAATGTCCCTGCGCGGCCTGCTGCGGGGAACCGGGGCTGACACGAAGCCTGCCGGGTACGGGCGGCAAACTGACTGCGGAAAGCTTCCGTCTGAAGGCGATGCAGGCGGTGGGGGGATACGCAATCCAGCCGACATGGGAGGATGGTCATGGGACGGGAATTTATTCGTGGGAGTATTTGAGAAAGATCACAGACGCAAAGTAAGGATGGGCGCGTCTTCGTGAAAGGGAGCGTGAAGGAAAAGCCGGCGGCGGGGTGGGGCGAAATCTTTGCCTGGTGCTGGTACGACTTTGCCAACAGCGCTTTCGTCACGGTGGTGATCACGGTGGTGGGCGGGGTTTTTTTTACGAAATCGGTCTGTGGCGGGGCGGAGTGGGCGGAACTCCTTTGGGGTTCGGCGCTCTCGGTTTCGGCGGCGGTGGCCATGCTGGTGGGGCCGGTGCTGGGACGGTGGGCGGATCGGCGGGTGGCGAAGAAACCGTTGTTGGTCGGGTTGACCCTGATTTGCGTGGCGGCCACGGCACTGATGGGGTTGCCCGCGTTGGGTGTTTCGGCGGTGACAGGATGTTTGGTGATCGCAAACGCCGCCTTTCTCCTGGGGGAAAATCTGGTGGCGGCGTTTCTTCCGGAATTGGCCCCGCCAGGAAAGCGGGGAAAGATTTCCGCCTACGGGTGGGGATTTGGGTATGTGGGGGGACTGGCGTCCTTGGGCCTAGCCCTCTGGATTTTGTCCGCAGGCGGTGATGGGGCGTCGCGGAAAGTGTTTCCGGCCACGGCAGCATTCCTGCTGGTGGCCGCATTGCCGACGATGCTTTTTCTGCAGGAAAGGGCCCGACCGGTCCGGCAATCGGTGACCGAGCCGGATTGGAAGGCGGTTGAGCAAACGGTCCGGGCCCGGCCGGATCTACGGAAACTGCTACTGGGCTTGGGCGCCTCCCTGACGGGACTGAGTGCGGTGGTGGGATTTGCCTCGATCTATGCCACCAGGGAGATCGGCTTCACGTTGGCGGACACGGTGAAGCTTTTTGTCGTGTTGCAGGCGACCGCGGTGGTGGGAGCGCTGGTGACGGGACCATGGCAGGACCGCCGCGGGGCGAGGCCGGTGCTGCTTTCGGCGCTGGGATTGTGGGTGCTGGTGAGTATGGGCGCGTGGTGGAGCCGCTCAGCGGGTTCTTTTTATGCGGTGGCGGCGCTGGCGGGGTTGGGGATGGGGTGGCTGCAGTCGGCAGGCCGCGCGGCGGTGGCGGAGATCACCCCGCAGGGACAACAAGGAGAGGTGTTTGGCTTGTGGGGGTTTGCGGGCAAGCTTGCAGGAATTGTCGGGCCCCTGGCTTTCGGGGCGTTGGCTGCGGGGGTGGGGTTGCGGGAGGCGGTATTGTGGAACGGGGTGTGGTTCTTCTTGGGGGCGTGGATCCTTTGGGGAGTAGATAGAAGATAGCAGTTAGGAGATAGGGAGGATTGTTAAAGAAACATTCGGAGGTTGTTTGGGGCGGAGGGTGGAAGCGGTGGGCAGGAAAGGCTAGGAAGATAGAAATAGAGGATGAGCCCAAGGCCGTGGGAGCAGGACAGCAGCTCCAAAAAGAAGGAGATGATCTCCTATAAGATTCTTGGACTGGGCCGGGAGATGAAGTCAAAACGGCGGAGGACAGCCGCGGAGGACGCAGGTTTATACCGGTATATCGGGGAAGGAACGGCGGACCGCCCATGGATCAAGGTAACCAAGTCCGACTACCTAATCACCCGGCGGATGGTGATGGTGGAACTGTTGGGGGGAAAACCGGCCGGGGATGCCGATCGATTGAGGATTGAAAGAAAAACCTACGACCGACTGGCGCGCAGCCAGGAAAAAACGCTGGGGTTGCAGGAATCATTTCGGCAGGCACATGGGCGGGGAATGACGGCACGGGAGTTGGAGTTGTACGGTCGTGCCGGGGGAATCGATCCGTTGCCCGCAGATCCCCGGACATCAGCGGCGGGTATCCGGAAACGACTGCTGGCGGAAGTGGTGGAAAAAGTGGAAAACCGGGTGAAAGGTGGCCAGATGAGGCTCCAGGAGGCATGGGCGGCCGTCGCGGGGGAAGAGGCGGCCCAGGAAACGGTCCTCGACCGGGTGGACGGTTTCAAGGGTGTCGCCTTCATCCGCTGCCTGAGTTCCACCCGCAGGCACCAGTTGGCAAGAAAAGAGGATTTGAAGGAGAGGCTCTCGGCCCAGCTTGGCCTGAAGATCAGGAGACTGGCCTTCTATTAAGCTTTTTTGCGGACCAGCCACACGGCTTCCTCTCCTCGGGGATCGTGATGGCGGCTGAGGCGCTGCATTTGCGCCCTCCGGATCCAGACTTCGACCTGGGAGGCGGTGGGGCGCCGGGAGGAGAACACAACCACGGTTCCCCCCTTGGAGATCCAGCGTGCCTCCATGCGTGCCAGGTTCCTTTGCCGGGGATCGTGGAAAATTCCAAATTCCAGGCGGCCCTTGCGGGGCAGGGAACGGCTGCGGCGCACCGCGGCTTCCAGCCAGCGCCGGGTGGGGGCATTGTCGTATTGGGCAAGGAGGGGAAGAGCCCCGGACGGGCCGGCTCGTCCGGGAGAAAGGTTGGCGCTGAAAACAAGCATGTCTCCCCGTTTCATGGACCGGGAGATGCGGTGCAGCAAAGGAATCGGATCCAAGTTGGGAAGCACCCCGAAAAGGGAGAAAAGTCTCGGTTGGGGAATTCGGCCCAGGCAGGAAGGAAGCGGGTTGGTCAGATCGATTCGGAGAGATGATTTCTTCAGGCCGGGCAGGAGCCGGGCGGCTTGGCGGGCGAGGGGGAGGTTGGTGTCGGCGGCAAGCAGATGGGATGGATGGGGGAGTTTTCCAAGGAGAAGGGACTCCTTATGCCCATCGGCACAACCGAGGGCGATGAAGGAGTAGGGGCCGGTCAGTTTTTTCAGGAGGAATGGGGCGGGTTGCTGATAAAGAAGCCGGACGGCAGGCCGATGCAGGAAGGGGGAGCATGCGAGATGAACCTTTTTCCATAACCGACCCAGGTTGGGCGAGCTGTATAAGGCGGACGCGGGTAGTTCGGGAATGGAGCGATCTGTCGCGGGCTTCGGATTCATGGATATTCGAGAACGCTAAACGGGCTTGGTGAGGAAAAACACCATCGCCCAGGCCCGATCGATCGGGGCTGGGCGAGGGGGTCTCCGAAACCCGGGATCGTCAGGCGAGGCGAACCAAGCCGCTACGGCTGACAAGATTTCGAAAGTATTCCGGGAAGTTTTCCTCCTTGAGCAGGCGCTTGCGCAGCTTGGTCAAGGCGGCGTTTTGGATCTGGCGGATCCGCTCCCGGGTGACCTGAAGCTGCTCCCCCACCTCTTCCAAGGTCCGCTCGCGGCTGTCCCCCAGGCCAAAGCGGAGCTGGAGGATTTGAAGTTCGCGCGGGTTGAGGAAGTGGAGGCAGCGGGCGACCGCGTCACGGAGATCGTCCTTGGTGTGCTCCTCGGTCGGATCGATCGCCTCGGGATCGGCCAGCAGGTCAACGAGGGTTCCATCCTCGCCATCCTGTCCGATGGAGACGTCGAGGGACACCGTGCCGGCGGAAACCTCGCGCAGCTTGGTGACCCGGTCGGGTTCCACCTGGAGTTCATCGGCCAGTTCGGTGTCGGTGGGCTCGCGGCCCAGTTCGTTTCCGAGGGCCGAGCTGACCCGGCGGAGACGCTGAATCTTGTCGACAAGATGGACGGGAAGCCGGACGGTCTTGCCTTGGTTGGCGAGGGCCCGGCGGATGGACTGCTTGATCCACCAGCAGGCGTAGGTGCTGAATTTGACCCCGCGGCTGGGCTTGAAGCGATCCACCGCCTTCATCAGGCCGAGGTTGCCCTCGGAGATCAGGTCGAGGATGGGAAGGCCGCAGTGGTTGTAGTCGGCGGCGATCTTCACCACGAGGCGGAGATTCGATTTGATCATCAGCTCGCGGGCCCGGGCGTCTCCCCGGCGAATCCGGCGGGCGAGCTTTACCTCTTCGGCGCGGGTGAGGAGAGGGGTCTCTCCGATGCCCTTGAGGTAGGACTGAAGGGCGGCGGGGAGATCTTTCTCCCGAACAACCGGTGCCTTCTCTCTGGTGACTTCCATGTTTGTTTTCATACAGGGTTAGATCGCCGCACTTGCAGAACGTTCGGACTTTTTTTGGGGAGGTCAAAAAATGTCAAGAGTAAGGAACTAAAAATATTCATAAAATGTTGAATAGCAAATAATTAAAAATATAAAAAAAATGTGAAATTTTGAATGAAAAAAAGAAAAAAACGGAACCGCCGCGAAAAAATCCGGGCAGGTGCTTCGTTTTGTCAGGAAGGTCAACCCGGACGTGGCTGGATTCGTGTATATTCTGCACCAGTGAAATCTGTCCCCAGCCCCACCGATTGGGTGATCGAACCCAAAGAGCGGGGACTCTTTCTTCCGCAGGTGAATCTTTGGATGGATCCCCAGCGACCGCAACGGCGGGCTTTTGTTTCCCACGCCCACTTCGATCATCTCGCCGCTCACGATGAGATTTTGGCAAGTCCGCCAACGGCACAATTCCTGAAGGCACGAACCCCCAAGGGCACGAAAATCCGGGAGATTCCCTTTGGTCATCCATTTTCCCTGGGGGGCGGCGCGGTGCTCAAGCTGACACCGGCCGGGCATATCCTGGGTTCCGCGATGGCCTGGGTGGAGAGAAGCAAGCCCCTCCGGACGAGCCTGCTCTACACGGGGGATTTCAAATTGCGGCAAGGGGGATCCTCCGAGGCGTGCCGGCCGCTTGAGGCCGATGTCCTCGTGATGGAGACCACCTACGGCCTTCCGCGGTATCTTTTTCCTCCCGCCAGAAAGGTGATGGGAGATATTTTGGCCTTTTGCCGGGGGGCGATGGAGGACGGAGAAGTTCCGGTGTTGCTGGGCTATTCCCTGGGAAAAAGCCAGGAGTTGCTGGCCGGACTGGCAAAAGCCGCTCTCCCCATCCTACTCCATCCTTCCGTCCACCGAATGACAGGGATTTACCGTGAGCTCGGCGTGCAGTTTCCTGCAACGGAGGTCTGGAAAAAGTCGGGTAAAATGCCCTCAAAGGCGGTGCTGATCTTTCCTCCGCAGGCCGCGCATTCCGTGCAGTTGCGCGGTATTGCCAACCGAAGGGTGGCGGCGGTGACGGGCTGGGCCATGGCTCCGGGAGCGAATTATCGGCTGGGTTGTGACGTGGCTTTTCCGCTTTCGGACCATGCCGACCATGCGGAGCTGAAGGAGATGGTGAAAAAGGTTTCCCCCCGGGAGATCCGGACGTTGCATGGTTTTGCCGCCGAGTTTGCGGCTGAATTACGGGAAGAGGGATGGAATGCCTGGCCGGTCGCGGGGGACACGCAGCTGTCGCTTTCCCTGCGGGCCACGGTACGGGGAAAGGAAGGCGCCGCGGGGGATTCCGGACCCGTTCCGAAATCGGAGTTCGGAACCTTCGTGCAAACGCTGGAGGATATTTCCTCCACCTTTCGGACCCGGACCAAGACCGAAAAACTGGCGGAACTTTTTACATCCCTCCCGCCTTCCTCGCTGGAAATCGCCGTCCGGATGCTTTCCGGAAAGGGTGTTTCGTTGCAGGCGGGAGTCGCGCTGATCCGAAGGGGGGTGTTGGAGGAAATGAAGCTGGATCCCCAGGTGTGGAGGGAGGCGTATGCACGGCATCAGGATTCGGCCCGGACCGTGGGGGAGCTTCTCACCGGCCGCTCCCGTCCGGCAAGGTGGACGCTCGAGGCCGTGGGGCGGGAGCTGGGGAAGTTGGCCAAAGAGCGGGGCCCGATGGCAAAACTTGCGATGGTGAAGAAGATTTTTCGGGCGATGCATCCGCTGGAGGGGACATGGCTTTTTAAAATCATTACCGGGGGACTGAGGGCCGGGGCACAGGAAGGGCTCGTCGAGGCCGCCTTGGCCAAAGCTTTTCACCGGCCCGTGGAGGAGGTGCGCCGGGCCCACATGCTGACGGGCGATCTGGCCAGGGCGGCCGATTTGGCGAAGAGGGGAAAATTGGGGGATGCCGAGCTGAAGCCGGGCGTGCCGGTCAAAGTGATGTTGGCCACCCCGGAAAAAGACGCGGCCGCGATCCTGGCGAGGCTGGCGGGAGCGGCGGCATGGGCGGAGGACAAGTACGACGGTATCCGTGCCCAGATCCATTGGGGGGGAGAACAGCCGGAGATTTACAGCCGCGAGCTCAAACCGATCCATGAATCGTTTCCTGAACTGGTGGTGGCGGCCCGGAAGCTTCCCGGCGGGGGCATCCTCGACGGCGAGGTGCTGGCCTGGGAGGGGGGAAGGGCCCTGCCGTTCTCCCGTTTGCAAAGGCGGCTGGGGAGAAGGGAGCCAGATCTTTTTTCCCGGCAGGATGTACCGGTGGTCTTCGTGGCATTCGACCTGCTGGCCCACCGGGGCATGGGTTTTCTACAGCAACCGTGGGAAAAGCGCAGAAAAAAGCTGGCTGAGTTGATGCGCACGGCGCCGCCCGGGTTGCTTTTGGCCAAGGCCACCCCCGTGGAGGACGAGGCCGGCCTGGAGAAAAGATTCCTTGGGGCACGGGAGGCGGGGAACGAGGGTTTGATTGTGAAGCGTGCCGACAGCGCCTATCAGCTGGGCCAACGAGGTCACCAATGGTTGAAACTAAAAAAGGCCCTGGCAACGCTGGATTCCGTGGTGACGGCCGTGGAATGGGGGCACGGGAAACGCAAGGGGCTGCTGTCCGACTACACGTTTGCCGT
>DFCD01000154.1:0-296 GCA_002366885.1 Verrucomicrobia bacterium UBA3063 | reverse complement strand
TCGATTCGGTGCAGCGGAGCGAACGGCATGATTCCGGATTCGCCCTGCGCTTTCCACGGATTGTCCGGATGCGGACGGACAAGAAAGCGGAAGAGGCGGATACGATTGAGGCGGTGGAAAAGTTGGCGGGAAGTTAAAAGGGGACAGGGGGCACAAAAAAAACGGGGCGGGGGAAACCCCCGCCCCGTTTCAAACCGGGATGTTACGGTTTAGCGGCTGTAGTCGTCGCGACGGGGACCGCGCGGGCCACGGCCGTAGCCGCCCCCACCGCCTCCGCCACCGTAACCGCCTCCGCC
>DFCD01000151.1:42587-46999 GCA_002366885.1 Verrucomicrobia bacterium UBA3063 | reverse complement strand
CAAGAAGGATCATCTGGTACTGATCGATTTCCGATCCTTGGAAGTTCAAACCATCCCCTTCCCCAAGGAAGCCGTTTTTGTGGTGGCTGCCTGCGGCGAGAAACACGCTTTGGTGGACGGGGAGTACAACGAGCGGCGTAAATCGTGCGAGGATGCGGCCCGACTCCTTGGGATTCGATCGCTGCGGGAAATTGGTCTTCGTGAGCTGGAGAAGAGGAGGAGCGAATTACCTGACCTCGTCTATCGCCGGGCCCTGCACGTCGTCGGCGAAACCGACCGGGTGGAGCGGGCGGTGGCTTGCCTCAAGAAAAACGACCTGCCCGGATTCGGTAAAATGCTGGACGAGTCTCAGGAAAGTTCGCGAACCAACTTCGAGAACTCGATCCCCGCCTTGGACAAGCTTTGCCAAGCCTCGAAAAGATCCCCCGGCCATCTTGGCGCCCGCCTGAGCGGCGGCGGCTTTGGCGGCTCCACCCTTCATCTCATCGCAACCCGCCAAGAGAAAGAGTTCCTATTTTCCTTCCTCGGCAAAGCCCAAAGCCAACTCGGCCACCCGATCGATCATTTCGTAACCCGTCCTGCCTGAGGGTTTGTCCGCTCACGGTCTTCGGGTTTAAGATGAAGACCTCGCCGGAGTAGCTCAGCGGTAGAGCAACGGTTTCGTAAACCGTGGGTCACGGGTTCAATCCCCGTCTCCGGCTCACCCTATCCCTTTTTCCGGTTTTTTCAGGAGGCGAGATGCTGCCCCTCCACCAGACTGCGGAACAGGCCGGGGCGGGAAACCAAATCCGCGTAGGTGCCGTCCTGCACCAGGCTTCCTTCCTGGAGCACCAGCACCCGCTGGCAATCCTTCACGGTTGCCAGGCGGTGGGCGATGAGGATGGAAGTTCGGCCCTGGCAGATCTTTCGCAGGGTTTCCTGAATCAGGCGCTCGCTCAGGGAATCGAGTGCGCTGGTGGCCTCGTCAAAAAGCATCACCGGGGGATTGGCGAGAAGCACCCGGGCGATCGCCAGTCGCTGCCTTTGCCCCCCGCTGAGGTTGGCTCCCCCCTCGCCCACGAGGCTGTCGAGTTTCTCCGGAAGCTTGTCGATAAACTCCCAGGCGTTGGCCAGACGGCAGGCCTGCTCGATCTCGCCGTCGGTGGCATCCGGATCCGCCACCCGGAGGTTTTGCCGGATGGTCGTGCGGAAAATAAAGGGATCCTGGGGCACCACCCCGAAGCGCCGCCGCACCTCCGAGCCCGTGCATTCCCGGAGATTCTGGCCACCCAGCAGGATCTCCCCCGAATCGGGGTCGTAGAGCCGCAAAAGCAGCTGGGCGACGGTGCTCTTGCCGGCCCCGGACGGCCCGACCAGCGCCACGCTTTGCCCCGGGGGAATGCGCAGGGAAAGGTTTTTCAGAACCGGAACGTTCTCATAGGCGAAGGTCACCCCGCGGAACTCGATCTCTCCGCCCGCAGGCACCGCCCTGGGTTCCCCCACGGGATCCGGGGTGGTGGAAGAGGCCTGCAGAACCTCCGCAATCCGTTCGAGGGAAGCCTGGGCCGATCCCCAGAAGGTGAACCCCTGGGAGAGAACGGTCATCGGGCCGCTCAGTTGCTGAAAGGCCAGCATGAACATGGAAACCTCCCCCATGGTGATCGCCCCCGAGCGGAACCGCAGCGCGCAGGCCACCAGCATCAGGGCAAAACCGGTGTAGGAGACCGCCTCCTGCTTCATCCACTCCATGTGCCCGCGCACGTCCCTTTCGTAACTTTTGTGGGAGATCAGGTCGATCTGGCGCCCGAACTCCCCCTCCACCTCCCGCTCCATCGCGTACATCTTCACCGCCCGGGTGCCGCGGAGCAGGTCGGCCACGGATCCGGTCACCCCGGATTCCAGCTTTTGGTAATCGAGATGGATTTTCCGGTTGGCCCGGCGCGCCAGTTCCATCATGTAGACCTGCACCCCCACCGTGACCGTGAGCAGCACGGTGAGCAGCGAGTCCGTCCAGAGAAGGAGCCCGAGGGCGGACAGCACGGTGGTGATGGCCCCCGCCACTCCGGAGGAACAGTGCTGGTAAAACTGGATGACGTTGTTGAGCGGGCTGCCGAACAGGTAGCTGAACAGCTCCCCGGAACTCCGTTTCATGTGGAAACGGAGACAAAGCGCGTTCAACTGGGAAAAAAAACGGGTCCGCAGGGAGGCCAGGACCTTTTCCCTCACCCGGGTGAAGATCCGAAAGCCCAGGTGCCAGGTCGCCATCCGCCCGAAGATCGAGACTAACAGGTAGCCTCCGGCCAAGAGGCCCGCCCTGCGGGACATATCGGCGGGAATGTCCCCCCGATGAAGGACCCAGTCGACCAACCACCCCACCGTGAAAACCTGGAAGGTGATGGCAAAACCATGAAGACCGTTGAGCAGGGCGGCCACCGCAAGCGGGCCCGCATAGGGCCGCAGGAAAGGCAGGAGGATTTCGCGGGCGGAGCGCGGGGCGGATCCCGGGGAAATGGAGACGGGAACGGCCAAAACCCGGGATCAGGCGTGCCTGCGTTCCCTGATGGTGAACGTCAGCACGGCGGCAGCGAGAAGACAGACACCCCCGAACAGGACCGCGCTCATCCGGTTGAAGCCGTGGAACTGCTCCATCACCCGGCTGAGGATCACCGCGATGAGAATCTGGGGAATGACGATGAAGAAATTAAAGATGCCCATGTAAACCCCCATGCGGTGCGCCGGCAGCGAGGAGGCAATCATGGCATACGGCATGGAGACGATGCTGGCCGAGGCAATGCCGATCCCAGTGAAGGAAAGCTTCAACAGAAGGGGATCGCGAATCCAGTTTACTGCAAGGAGGGTAAACGCACCGAAAACCAGGCTGACCCCGTGGATGATCCGCGCGGGAACCCATCGCCCCAGCCACAGGAAGGCCAGACCCGCCAACAGGCCCACCACGCTCGAACAGGCAAGACACTCATTGGCGAGCTGGATGCCCTGCTTGTAGATATCGGAATCCGTGCTGGTGGCTCCGAGGATGTTCCACGCCACCGCCACGGGAAAATAGATCCACATCGAGAAGAGGGCCATCCAGGTGAAGAACTGCACCGGCGCCAACTGCCGCATCCGCGGGGGCATCTCGAGAAGGGCCTTCCAGATTTCCGCAAGGCCGTGACCACCGCTGTCCGCCGCCTTCCGCTGCTCCTCGGTCGGGGGCTCCTCGCGGGTGGTGAAGATGGTCCACAAAACGGCGAGAATGAAAACAGCGGCCCCGACGTTGAAGGCCCAGTGGACCGTCTCGGGAATCGGTTGCCCCGGTCCGGTGGATCGACTCACCCCGAGGGAATAAAGAAAGCCGGGCAGCTTGGCGGCCAACACCGATCCCAAGCCGATGAAAACACTCTGCATCGCAAATCCAACCGTGTGCTGCGATTCCGGGAGAAGATCGGCAACGAAGGCGCGGAAGGGCTCCATGCTCACGTTCACGGAGGCGTCCAGGATCCAGAGCAGCCCCGCCGCCATCCAGAGGGCCGAACATTTCGGCATCAGAAAAATCGCCAGGGAGGCAAGGATTGCCCCGCCGAGAAAATAAGGCCTCCGCCTCCCCAGGAGCGGATGCCAGGTGCGGTCGCTGCAGTGGCCGATGATGGGTTGGACGAGCAAACCGGTGACGGGCCCGGCAAGCCAAAGAAGGGGCAAATCCTGTTCGCGTGCCCCCAGATACTCGTAGATCGAGGACATATTCCCCATCTGCAGCCCCCATCCCATCTGGATACCCAAGTAACCAAAGGACATATTCCAAAGCGCCCAGAAGGATTTGCGGGCCGGTTCTTTTTTCAGGGACATAAGGTTAAGGGTAAACGACGCCTCATAACCCTAGCGGGTTCGAGGGCACACAGGTCAAGGCAGGGTTTGGAGTTTAAGCCCAAAATCAGGAGGGGTAGACGCCTGCAAACACAGGCCTCCAGGAAGGGATTGCTGTAGGAGCCAAAACCGCCACAGGTGTGCTCTAATATGGCCTTAGCGGACAATTCATAAGATCTGCAAATATCGCTTGACAAGCGAAATGTATGATGTGTATAGTGAAGTCGTGTCAAATATTATGTTATGCCTGCCGGTAGGCTTCCTTTGTTCATATCAAGGAGATATAATTCTATGATTCATCCCCATAAAAAATGTTTTTTAGCACTTACCCTATCTCCACTCCTTTTCTCCACCGCCCCCGTTTCCAACGCCGCACCCGCCTATAGCCCTGTGGGAACTGTTGTTTTGGTAGATTTTGGCACCGACTTGAGCTACCGCGGCCTAAGCGCATCCAGCCCGGACGCCAATGGAAGTTACTGGAACTCCTTCATGCCGGGTGCCTACCTCGCCTTGGTCGACCGCACCAACCGTGCGTCGGGAATCAATCTCGGGCTTTCCACCCCGGCGGCCAC
>DFCD01000151.1:37427-42565 GCA_002366885.1 Verrucomicrobia bacterium UBA3063 | reverse complement strand
CAGCTACACAAACGCTGTCCTGGATGCAGCCAGCCTTGGTTATTTCGCGGAGAAAAAAGCGGCTTTTGACTATATTTGCTCCCCCACGGACGCAAATGGTGTGGCCAGCCCCTTCGTGCTCGCTTTGGACGGACTGGATCCGGCCAGGACCTACACCTTGGCGATTTTCGGCTCCCAAAAGTACGCCGCAGACACCAGCACGGTTTACACGGTATATGACGCCCAGCCGGTCGATCCGAACTTCCCCCCCACCACCCTGGGAACCTCCACGCTGGTGGTGGGTAACGGGGGCAACCACAACTCCAACAATGTGGCAGTGATCAACAACCTTCACCCCACCACCCTCGGTTTCCTTTACCTTCAGGTCCGGGGCAGCACCAACGGCATCGGTTACATCAATTCCCTGATGATCGATGACAACGTGCCGGTTACCCCCGCGCCAACCAATTCCGTCCTGCAAACCATCCTGGTGGATTTTGGCTCCTCGGCTCAATACCGCTCGGCCTCGGTGGTGGGAGCTGACAGCAACGGGAATCTTTGGAACTCCGTTGATGAGCTGAAATATTGGCAGGACTTGGTCAACACGGGCGGAACAGCGACCACGGTTGATTTTGGCTTTCTCTTGGGGACAACTTTCGGTGTCGATAGCTACAACGGTCCCGCCGGCGCTGTGACCAACATCCCCGTCACCGCCACCGACATCGCCAACGCCACGGTGGTATCTTCCGCCCTCGGGGCCCTAGGCGGATCCAAGGCCGCCGTGATGGATTATATCCGCGGGACCAACGTGCGGATGGAGATCGCCGGCCTGAATCCAACTCACAAGTTTACCTTGAAATTCTTTGGCTCCCACAAATTCGACAACAGTACCAACAGCACCTACCAAATTTACAGCGACTCCGGTTTCACCACGCTTTTGGGATCGGCGAATCTGGCCCACCGCGATCCCACCTCGGCCTGGCTGCACAACACCAACAAGGTCGCCACCATCACCAACATTTCCCCCAACACCAACGGGGCCATCTACCTCCGGCTCACGGGGTCCGGCACCGATGGCGGATTCCTCAACGCCATGTCGATCGAGGAAATCGGCTCGGCCTCCGGCTCCGACACCACGCCGCCGGTGATCACCCTAAATCCGGGCGCCTCCTCGGTGGAGTGGGGACAGGTGTACACGGATCCCGGAGCCTCTGCCTCGGACAACGTCGGGGTTACCAGCCTGACCACAAATCCGGTCAGCGTGAACACCGCCATCCTCGGCAACCAGACCATCACCTACACGGCGCAGGACGCCGCAGGCAACCGCACCATCGACAGCCGGGTGGTCGCCGTGATCTTGCCGGCGAACGCCGGCGCGCCGGACGCGGACGGTGTTTCGCCTCTCATGCGCTACGCACTGGGAGGGGTTTCCCCCAGCTCCGCTGTCACTCCCCCGCAGGTCTCCTCCTCCGCAACCGACCTGGTGCTCAGCGCGGTTGTCCGGACCAACCCCGCCCCGATGATCATTGCGGAAACCGCCCCCAGCGTCACGGGTCCCTGGACTCCGGTCGCCGGCAACGGCTCCCCTTCCGCCAGTCAGGCAGGCGCCACTGCCGGGGTTTCCCAAAGGAGGGACTTTACGGTTCCTCGCTCAGGAGATCGCCTCTTCCTTCGCCTCAAGGCCACGGCTCCATAGCAAAAAAGGGATAACGCCCCATGAAAAAGACCCCGAAAAAGGGTCTTTTTTATTTCATGCAACCCGTTGATTTTATGACACTACCGACTAGATTTCCCTTGGTGAAACGCTTCCAAAAAATTTTGGTGCTGGTTGCCTGCACCCACGCGTTTTCCCCTGCGCTTCAAGCCAGAAATTATTTGGTCGATTTTGGAACCTCCTCTTCGTTTCGGGGTGTCAACGCTCCCAATCCCGACACCAATGGCAACTACTGGAACGGATTGGCACCTCTGGACACCAATGCCATCACCCTTCGGGATTCCTCCAACATCACCGGACCGATCAGTTTGGGTTTTGTCACGGTCAGCGGGGTTGGCACGGACAGCTTTAACGGTCCAGCCGGACCAACGGATGCCGCCAACCTTGCGGCCAACCTTCTCCTCACCGACCTGGATGCGGCGGCTTTGGGGGCCCTGGGAATTCGGGAAGCCGGTTTTGACTACGTTGACTCCTCCAACGGACGGCTGGTCCTGCGCGGACTTGATGCCGCCCTCACCTACCAGCTGACCCTTTTCGGCTCCCACAAATATTCGACCGACACCGCGACAACCTACGAGGTTTACCGCGATGCCGCCCTCGCCCAGTCCGCCGGATCCGCCAATCTCAACGTGCAAAACTCCTCGGATGTTTCCCAACACAACCGGAACCAGGTCGCAGTGATTCCGAACCTCCAGCCCTCCGCCTCCGGGACGCTGTACCTGCGCTTCCGCGGAGCCAACGGATCCCTGGGCTACCTCAACGCCCTGATGCTGTCCGATGCCACCACCGGATCGAACGCCCCGACTTTTCTGGCCTCGACCCCCATCTACTTCCGGATCCGCAACGCCAGCAACAGCTGCTATCTCGAGACCGCCTCCGACGGAACGCCCCGCATGACCTCCACCGATCCGGGGGCATCCCCTTCCGGCCAGTGGTTCCTCCAGGGCACCACCAACACCAACTTCAGCTGGATCGTCAACCGCTCCTCGGGCACCGCCCTCAGGACTCCCGCCGGGACCGGAACGATCACGGCCTCCCTTCCCGATGCCGCCGACACCCGCCAGGCTTTCCTCCGGGAAACCAGCGGCGGATCGCTCCGTTTCCTGGATGCGGGCGGTTCCAACGCGCTGACAGGCGTCGCCAGCGGAGCCACTCCCACCATGACGATCCGTGATGTTGCCGCCTCCTCCCAACTCTGGATCACCTCGCCGGTGGTCAACGGCATGCAGATTCCCTGGATCAGCTATGACGAGGATAACTGCCAAACCCTGGTTTCCCCCGCCTCCAAAATCACCTCCGCCTACTCCGAGGGCGCCACCAACATCGCCGCGGAAGCCCAGAAAAGGGGCTGCATCCTGCTCAACGGAAGCGGGGCTTCCGCCAAATGGACGGTCACGGATCCCGCCAACATGCTCTGCCTGCGCTACAGCGTGACGGACGGTTCCAGCGGGACGGTGACCCTGCGCGTCACCGCCACCAACGGGACCGTCACCAGCCAAAAAGTCAGCCTGACCTCCGCCCAAGCCTGGGTCTATTTCGATAGCCAGATGAACGAATACAACAGTGCCGGGACCGGACGCACCCCCCTGAAGCGCTACAACGAGGCCCGCATCAAGCTGGGTTCCCCGATCCAGGCCGGCGACACCCTGGAGCTCAGGCGGGACAGCGGAGACAATATCGCCGTCTGGATCGACGTTCTCGAAGCGGAAACGAGCTCGTCGTTCACTCCCACCAACCTGGCCGCCGCCTATCTCAACGTCACCGCCTACGGCGCCAACGGTTCCGACACCAACGACGACACTTCTGCCTTCCAGTCCTGCATCAGCGCGGCGACGACAGCCGGGAAAGGCGTCTACATTCCCGCGGGAACCTACCGGATCAACCAGCAGCTGACCCTCTTCCCCAACACCACCCTCCAGGGGGCGGGCATGTGGCACACGGAGATCCTTTTCACCTCGACCGGATCGGAGGGATCGGGGGGCATCGAGGGACGCGGGGCCAACATCAAGCTGCGGGACTTTTACATGAAAGGATCCCAGGAAAGCCGCTACTCCGCCCCGAATGGCTACAAGGCCATCAAGGGGTGGTTTTCCACCAACTCCCTGATCGAGAATGTCTGGGCGGAACAGACCCAATGCGGAATCTGGACCGGTTGGTACAACGCCGGGGAGACGAACAACTTTACCCATGGGACCACCATCCGGAACTGCCGCTTCCGGAACACCTTTGCGGACGGCATCAACCTGGCCCAGGGAAGCCGCTACAGCACCGTGGAAAACTGCCACATCCGCGGAAACGGTGACGATGGCTTGGCCAGTTGGTCCTCGGGTCTCTCCGGCGGATGGCCCCAGTGCCAGAGCCTGACCTTCCGATACAACACCATCGAATGCGTCTGGAGAGCCGGCGGCATCGGGATTTTTGGGGGTCAGGCCCACGTCATTCAAAACAACCTGATCCGGGATCAGGTCGCGGGATCGGGCATCCGCCTGAACACGGTATTCCACCAGGACGCCCATCCCTTCGGGCCCTCCATCCTCCAGATCTTCAATAACACCCTGGAACGAACCGGTTCCCTGGACGGCTATGGCGACCAAACCGGGGCCATCGACCTGCAAACCTGGTACGCCGACCTCAAGGACCTGGACATCCACGACAACACCGTGGACACCACGCGCTACGCCGCCATCCGTTTTTCCAACATCGGCGCTATTTCCGGGATGGATTTCCTCAACATTTCCCTCACCGGGATGACCGTACAACAGGCGCCGGTGGGAATCCTTATCCGATCCGGTTCCACGGGAACGGCGGAAGCCGACTCCGCCCTGATGGCCAAAGGGGTCTCCAACCAGGCCGGTTCCGTTTTCTCCCTGACCCTCGCCGCCGCCAACCCTCCTGCGATCCTCTCCTTCACCCCCTCCAGCGCCGCTCCAGGAGCCACCGTGACGGTCACGGGCACGGATCTGGGCGGCGCCACCTCGGTCTCGGTGGGGGGAAAAGCCGCCGCCAGTTTTGCCAACGTCGACAACCAAACGGTGACTTTGGTGGTTCCCACGGGAGCGACTTCCGGGACTGTTCGGATCACCACCCCCGGAGGAACGGCCACATCCTCCACCGTGCTGACCGTCGTGGTGGTGAACACCGCTCCGGTCGTCGCTCCGGGTTGCCCCGTCGGGATCAGTGTGCCCTTGGGCACGGGCATGGTTCTGAAAGCCTCCGCCACCGACGACGGCCTCCCCTCCAACAACCTGACCCGCCTTTGGACGGTGGTTTCCTCACCCGCCGGGTCAGCACCGACCCTGGAACAACCCTCCTCCTCCAACACCCCCGTCCGTTTTGACCAGACAGGGCTTTATCTTCTTCGCCACACGGTCAGCGATGGCAGCCTTGCCGATTCCACCGAGGTCGCGGTTTCCTATGGAACTAACCCGGCGGCCACCGGGGCGGA
>DFCD01000151.1:34389-37306 GCA_002366885.1 Verrucomicrobia bacterium UBA3063 | reverse complement strand
TGGGCCAAGGTGGGCCTGATGATCCGAAATTCCCGGGCCGCGGACTCCGCCCACGCCTTTCTCTCGATCACGCCCGCCAACGGCCTCGCCCTCCAGCACCGGCCGATGACCGGGGATGTGTCGATTCATACCAACGTTGGGACCTACACCTTTCCCACCTGGCTGCGGTTGGAGCGGAGCGGGAGCAATGTCATCGCCGAGCGCTCCACGAATGGGACCAACTGGGTCTCCCTCGGATCGGTCAGCCCCCTGCTTGATTCCAACTGCCTGATCGGCATCGCCATTTCCAGCCACCTGGACGCCACTCTCGGCACCGCATCCCTCGACCGCCTGGAAGGCTCCGGTTTTGCCTCCAAGACCGGGATCCAGGTCTCGGCGGGAACCAACCGCGCCGCCTTG
Source organism: Verrucomicrobia bacterium UBA3063 (assembly GCA_002366885.1). Lineage (GTDB taxonomy): Bacteria > Verrucomicrobiota > Verrucomicrobiia > Methylacidiphilales > Verrucolacustridaceae > Verrucolacustris. The sequence continues at coordinate 36,907 of DFCD01000151.1, read as the reverse complement.
ACCAATTCCCCGTCCACGTTGACGGGAAGCACCCTACCCTCCTCCGGTGTCACCCTTTCCTGGAGCCGCGTGACCGGACCGGGGAGCCTTTCCTTCGGCACCCCAACCAACGCCACCACCACCGCCACCGGAACAATCCCGGGGGAGTACCGGGTTCGGTTGCAGGCGGGCGACGGCACCTTGGAGACCTTTGCGGATCTGCTTCTCACCCTGACCAATGCCTTCGGGGTGTGGCAAACCCAGACTTTGGCGGGTCTCTCTTCCGCGGAAGCGCTTCCCACCGCCAACCCCGACGGGGATGCCTGCCCGAACCTCCTGGAGTTTGCGCTCGGGGGAAATCCCCAGGCCAAGGACGACAACCTCACCCTTCCGCTGGCGCAAAGCGGATCCGGAACCAACGGCATGGTCTTTCAGTATCGCCGTCGCGCCGGGGGAACGGGAAGCGTTCTGGGTCCCTACAGGGTGGATGGCATCACCTATCAGGTTCAGCTCACCACCAGCCTCCAGACGATCGCCTGGCAGACCAATTCGTCCCTTCTGGAATCGGTGGGCACCCCGACCGCCAACGGGGACGGCACGGAAACGGTCTCGGTTAGGTACAAAGGCACGAACCAGGCATCGTTCCTGCGCCTCAGCGTCAGCGCTCCCTGATCCCGACCCCAAGGCTTCCTTGGGCGGAGCGCCCTGTCTGGTTTTCCTCAAGATCTTGCCCGCTGGAAAGCCCCGCCGCGGGCTGGAGATAGCGCAGCTCCCAGCCAAAAATGCGGAAGAGGCTGCCCATGCAACGGGCCGGTTAAAAGCCGTACGGCTTCCCCTTTTCGTATTCCGACGTCATGGAGTTGGTATCGAAGAGCGCACACTCCCGCACATGCCCGTCGGCAAAAAGGATCGCTACGGGATGGGTCAGCCGGGAGCAAAGGCGCCCGTCGAATGCCGGGCTTTGGGTGTAGTCGTCCTTGTCCCAATCGCCCGACTGGAACATCTGGGCTGAACCGACGACCCCGGCAAGGATCGTCTGGGAGGGTGTTTCCATCCTCAGCAGGTTGACCGCCCGGAAACCTTCCCCGGCCGCCATCGCCGGGCGGGTTCCCAGAAAATACCCGGGTGAAAAGGTCCCGGGCGGATCGGAAGAAGGCGCCACCCGGGAGCGCAGCACATTCGTGTTGCCACCGAGGTAGGGAAATAGCTGCTCCGTCCACGGACCCAGCCCGGTCACCGGGCTGGTTTCGCCCCGGCCAATTCGTCCGGCCGCGGTGGGGAAACAGTTCTGGTTCTCTCCGGCAAAGGCCAGCAACGCCACCCCGATCTGCCGAAGATTGGAGACGTCCGCCCCCCGGTTGACCCGATCCCGGGAGACTTTCACCGCCGGGACCAGGAGACTGGCCAGCAACCCCAAAAGGACGATCACCAAAACCAACTCGGCAAGCGAAAAAGCCGGGGTTCCCCACCGCCTTCCTTGAACGAAACCCCGCCACCGTTCATGGGTTCGTCCACCCCCCCTCTTCATCCCTAAAAATTATCTTCTCCCAACAGCTGGTCAAATGAACCCCATCGGCTTGCTTCCCCGGCTTTTGGCGTTCCCCCTCCCCGGGGGGGCAAGCAACCCTATTCCGCTTTCACCGAGCGCCGGATTCCGTTTCGACGGATTTTCGAGGGTTCGTGGACGAGCGATGGAACCGCGTCCAATCCAGATCCATCTGCTTCGTTCCCTTCCCCCGGACGGAAAGGAAATTCCCCGGAAAAGTTCTTAGCGGCGCCGGCGGAGAGCCAGCAGAGCCATCGAACCAAGGGTGAAGAGACCCGCGACCGAGGGTTCGGGAACCGCTTCCACACTCATGGCATTGAGATAGCCGGCATTGCCGTTACTTCCCACCACGTTGAGGAACACGGCCCCGTTAACATTCGGGGTCACCGTCAGGGTGGCTACCGTATCCAGGTTGTGAAGCCAACCGGAACTGGAGTTGCGGATATTCAGGGAAGCGGTGCCCAGCGCCGGACCCGTAAAGGCACTATTGTTGTAAACCGAATAAACTGTGGTTGCATCAGCGGTCCATTTGGCCGAGCCGAAAAACTTCAACGTCCACTGCTGGGCGGGATTCAGGCCGGCGATCTCAAGACGCATGTTCGTACCTGTGAAAAAATCAAAGGCCGCCGCCTTCGCTCCGCCCAACAACCCCAACGCCGCGGAGTTAATGTCCGTGGCAGCGATTTCCGAGGCCAGCACCGGATTGGAAGTGACACCGGCCGGACCATTGTAGCTGTCCGTGCCACCCACTCCCGAGATAAAACCAACGTCAACCGTGGTGACGGCTCCAGTACTGTCCTTCAGATCGGACCAGTAGACGGAGTTATTGATCGAGTTCCATGTGTTTCCATTGGAATCCGCTCCCACCACGCTTGCCCCGCGCCAACTCGCCGCGTTGCCAAAATCGATGAGAACGACAGCACGCCCAGGGGAGGCGGATAACAAAGCCGCAACCGCGAGTAAAAGTTGGATATGGTTTTTGGAATTCATGGT
>DFCD01000151.1:10972-34325 GCA_002366885.1 Verrucomicrobia bacterium UBA3063 | reverse complement strand
ACGATCAGAAGAGGCGGATGCCTCGGTGGCCAAAGTCATCCCCAACGGCAGACAGGCAAATCCCCGGAGAAAGCGATCAACCCTCCCCGGCGTGCTTTTTCAAAATCACCCAACCAAATCCGGGCAGTTCCACCCGATCCTGTTTTTTTTCGGCCTGACCCGCGTTTTTCGGAAACTGCACCTGTTCGTAATTTTTCAGGTCCACCCCGCGTGGGGCAACCCCGAGGGGGCGACTGGAGAGGTTGATGACCACGAGAAGTTCTTCCCCGGCGCCTTTGCGCAGAAAACTCAACACGGAGGATTCCTCAGCATTGTCCAGCCAGACCAACTCCCCGGAGGTTAGGGCCGGATTTTTTTTCCGGAAGGCGATCAGCTCACGATAGAGGTCCCGCAGTCCCGGGCGTCCGACGGGATCCCACTCGATTTTCCGGTTTTGAAAAAGGGCCGGAGCGGTGGATTCCGTGGCATCCCCCACCTCCATGCCGTTGTAGACCAAGGGAACCCCGTCCAAAGTGAAGATGAGTACCTGAGCGGCCATGGCCCCACCCAGTCCGTAACGGACCACCGCGCGGACCTGGTCGTGGTTGTCGGAAAAGCGAAGATGCCTGGACCCCGCCGGAAATTTGGCCCGGCTTTTCTCCCAGGTTTCCCGAAGATCCTTGGCGGATTTCCCCTCCAACATCACCCGGTTCAGGGAAAAGTAGAGGGGCCAATCGTAATCGATGTCAAAAGCCCGAACCAAAAAGTGGGGCTCCTCCGCCTCGGCCAGCAGGAGAATGTCGGGGTGGGTCCGGTCGAGGGCCTCCCTGGCCTCCTCCCAAAACTCGACCGGGACAAAACAGGCGGCATCACACCGAAAACCGTCGACCTTGGCTTCCCGCAACCAGAATTGCATCACTTCGATCATCGCCTGGCGGGTTTCCGGTTTGGAGTAATCCAAGGCCGCCACATCCTTCCACTCCGGCTGGGGATGCAGGATCCTCCCTTCGCTGTCCTTCCGGTAAACATCAAGATCCTTCTTCATCCATTCCGCGTCCCAGGCGGTGTGGTTGGGCACCAGGTCAAGGATCACCTTCATGCCAAGGCCATGGGCTTTCTCCACCAATTCGAGCAGGTCCTCCCGGGTGCCCAACCGGGCATCCACCGCATAGTAATCACGCACCGCATAGGGACTACCCTCCGGACCCGGCTTGAGTTTTTCTCCGGTGGGATGGATGGGCATCAACCAGATCACATTCACGCCAAGCTCCCTGAGCTCGCCCAGGCGGCGGGTCACTCCGGCCAAGCTTCCCTCCTGGGAAAAAGCCCTGGGAAAAACCTCGTAGACTACCGCCGAGGCGAGCCAATCCGGCCCTTTGCGTGCGGGGGGAACGGCCGTCTCGGCAGAGACTCCCGTGATCCAGCAGGAAAGCAGACAAAACCAGCGGCCCAGGTCACGCCCCCGCCGCATCATCACCGGGAAGCTCAAGGCCATGGGAGAAAAAGGAGGCAACCGTTCCGGGGATCAGGATTTGGGAGGGGGCGCACCGGCCGCGTCGAGCTGTTTCCTGGCTTCCCCGCACTTTCCCTCTGCAAGCAGACGGGAAATTTTTTCCAGCGTCTCCGCCTCGACGCCCCCCTTCCGGCGCAGTTCCAGCAGGCGGACGGGCAGACGCAGGTCTTCGGCGGTGAAGAGAAAGCCGGGCGCCTCCTTCCGCCGTGCCTCCTGGAGGGTCTCCAGGGCCTGATACCCGCTCTCATGGGTCGGCTCGAAGATCGTCCCCTCACCGTAATCGTTCCAGGTCACCAGTTGGACCAGCGACCACGGCCCCTCCATGCAGACGTCCAAAGACTCCTTGAGGGTTTCCCCGTTGCGGTGGTCGACCCGGCCGTAGCTTTTTTCGTAGACGTCGTGGAATCCCACCGTGGCGGAAACCATCACCTCGTCAGGCTCCGAGGAGATGCCACCGTAGATGTTCTCCAGCTTTTGCCGGATGACTTTCCCGTCCTTTTCGTTCTCCCAAGCCTCGAAGTGTACCCAGGTGAACCCGCCGTCCGCACCCGCCGACCTCCAAAGGTGGTGGAGACAGAAAAACTGGGGCCTCTGTTCCCCCTCCCCCAGGGCCTGTTTCCAAATTTCGGCATCCTTGACGTAGATCGGGCCGAAATTCAGGAAGAGGGGCTTGCCCTTGTGGCGGACATAGTTGGGATGGCCGAACCACTCCTTCCGGCACCAGTCCACCACTTTGGTGAGATGCTCGCCGATCCGATCCTTGGCAAGGGCTCCGTCCTGGACCATTTTCTCGATCGTCCGGTCCTCGTAGAGCGCACAGAACTTCATGCCGAGTTTCTCGCTGGCCTGGAAAAGGGCCTGGGTCGCCTGATGGATAGGCCCGTAGTCGTGAAACTCGATCTGGCCGTACCAATCCGCCACCACTCCGTCGATTCCGGCCAATTTCATCTGCAGCAGCTGGCATTCGAGCACATCCGGATCCGTGGAGTCGTAGGGACCAATCAGAGGATGGTAGTGGGAATAGATGTCCGGCAGTCCCTTGGCATTTTTGTTCTCGGGATCGTGCTCGTTTTTCCAACCGGTCCAATGTCCACCCCATTTTCCGCGCATGGATGGCGCTTCATACCAAGGCATGTAGTGGGACAGGATGACTTTTCGGTTTTCCGCGGGGGCGGCGGGCGTTTCCTTTTTGGGCTCGCCGGCCACACAGGGAAGAAGATTGGCAAGGAGAAGGGCAACAACCCCAAGAACCGGCTTTTCGGAAAGCCGGGAGGACATCCACGGAAAGAACCCGGATCGCTCCAGAGAAAGGATCCCGGTCTTCAGGGCATTTTCTCCAGATGAGTCTTGGCCTGATCCTTGAGCGCCGGATTCAGTTCCACAGCCTTGGCGTAGGCCGCCTTGGCATTCTCCGGCTCCATCAGGCCGTACTGGTAGGTCAGCCCCATGTTGAAGTGGGCGGAAGCCAAAGTGGCCGGGGCCAGACCCGGGGTTTCGAGGATTTTTTTGCAGATATCGATCGCCTTGTGAAAGTCCTTGGTCTCCCGGTAGCAGTCGGCCAGCCCGAGGGAGAGGTAGGGACGGGCAAAATCAATGTCTGGCAAGGCGAGGGCCTTTTCCAGGTTTAGGGCCGCCCCAAGGTAGTTCTTGTCGGCCCGCATCTGGCATTCCGCCATGACCTGGCATGCCGTCATCTCGGCCAAGGGCGAAAGATCCGCGGTTTGGGCGGCTTCCCCGGCAAGCTTTCGCGCCTGGGCATAGTCCTTCCTCTTGAAAGCCAGCACATAGGCCGCTTTTCCCTGCGCGAGAGCCTTTTCCTGGGGAGTGGCGGCCTGACCGACCGCCGCCTCGAACTCCTTCAGGGCATCCTCGTTTTTGTCCAGATTCATCGCCTCATCCCCGGCCTTGAGGGATTCGGAATAGGTGGGCCCGGCCAGGCTGGGCTGTATCCAGGCCGCCAGCAGCAGGGCGCCAAAGGTGGAGATGGGAAGGATGGAAGGTTTCATGGTTGTTGACTCCTGGTTTTGCCGTTGGGAACGAAGGTTGATGGGAGAGAGTCTTTCGTGGAGGACGCTTTCCTTGAAGAGCGGACTGGCTTTACGTAAATGTCTTTCTCCCTTCTCCCGGCAGGAACCGGTTGGCGCTGGATGGTTTTTCCGGTCCGCCAACTGCCCTCGATCACCGTCCGCACGGGATGGGGAGGAGGTCCGCGTTGCCCCCTCTGGATGGCCGCCACCACCAGGTCCACCGCGGCGGCGCCGACCAGGCGGGAATTCTGATCGATACCGCTCACCTCGGGAAAATCGGCTCGGTCCCCGTCAATATCCAAAGAGGCGTACCCGACATTCCCGGGAACAAGCTCTCCCCTGCCCCGCAGCAGACGTAACCCAAGCCGGTCCACGCTGACGATGACATCCGGCCGGTGACGCTCAAACCAGCGGTCAAATTCGTTTTGCCTGGGAACCACCACCAAAAACGGCGGAGGGAGTTCCGTTTGACTGTGATGGAACCGCAGGAAAGCGGCGGTCCATTTCCCCCCCACGCGGAAATCAAGGGCCTCCTCCAGCACCAGTCCCGGCCTCCGATATCCGGCACGATGGACCTCCTCGAGAACGCGAACCATGGAGGCGTACGGGTCGCTGGTGGCCCGGTCCAAAGGAGGGGACTCGATCGTCTCGCTGATTTCCACCGCCGCAAATTTTCCCACATCCATCTCAATGCGCCGGGGAGAGGTCCCGGAGAGCCGCTGTTGCAGGGGCGCAAAAATCACCCCTTCGATACCGCGGTTCCAAAGAATGGAAACCAGCCGGGATAACGGCATGCCCGGCTCATCGATCCAAAACTCCTCCAGGCGATAGCCATATTCCCCCGCCCGTTCCCGGGCTCCCTCGCTGTATTTTTCTTCCGTGAGCGAAACCAGTCGGTGCCCTGCCGCACTTCCCGGGATCAGATAAGCCAGGCAGGAGCGGGTTTGCGTGGACGTTTTTTGCCGAAGCCGCGCCATCATCTTCCCCAGTTCGGGGTCGGGAGCGTAGCCGATTTTTCGCGCCACCCGCAGGATCCGGCGCCGGGTCTTCTCAGAAATCCCCGGCCGGTGACGCAAGGCCAGGGAGACGGCCATCCGGCTTACCCCGGTGCGGGTGGCGATCGCCTGAAGGGACACCTTGCCATGCCCGGAATTCACCATGCCAAGAATAAGCCTTCGGGGTGTTTACGTAAAGTTTACAACGTCTTTCGGGAAGGGAGCGCCGCATCTTGGATCCGGTGAATGCACCTTCTTTTTTGGCTGGGGACTTTCCTGGCAATCTCGGCCGCATCCGCTTTACCCGCCGGGGCGGAGGCCTACCGAACCGAGGAGAACATTCCCTACCGGACGGATGTCACCAACGATCGCTGCCGGTTGACCCTCTATCTTCCCTCGGAGCAAAAGGATTTCCCCACCGTGGTCTGGTTCCATGGAGGGGGTCTGAAGAACGGGGATCGCTTTGTCCCCGAGGAACTGAAAAACCGCGGCCTGGGCGTGGTGGCGGCGGGATACCGCCTCTATCCCTCCGTGAAGTGCCCGGGATATCTGGACGATGCCGCCGCTGCCGTGGCCTGGACGATGAAAAACATCGAGCGATACGGCGGAAGCCGGAAAAAAATCTTTGTGAGCGGCCACTCCGCCGGTGGCTACCTCACCAGCATGCTGGGTCTGGACAAGCGCTGGCTGGCGGCCTACGGCGAAAATCCCGACACCCTCGCCGGACTCGTCCCCTTCACCGGACAGGCCATCACGCATTTCACCATCCGGGAGGAACGGGGCATCAAGGACACGGTGCCGGTGATCGACGACCTGGCTCCCCTCCACCATGTCCGCAAGGATGCCCCGCCGATGCTGATCATCACGGCGGACCGCAACCAAGAGCTGCTCGGACGGTACGAGGAGAACGCCTACTTCTGGCGGATGCTCAAGCTGGTCGGCCATCCCCAGGTGGAAATCCTCGAGCTCCAGGGATTCGACCACGGCACGATGCAAAAACCCGCCCACGAGTTGCTGGTGAACTTTGTCAAAAAAATCTGCCCCGCGCCGGGACGGGCGAAAAAGCCGTGAAAACCCCGGCCGACCCCTGGTACGCCCACGGGGACGGATGGCTCCTCACCCAGGAGGGATGGGATCCTTCCCGTAGCATTTATTTTGAAACCATTTTCACCCAGTCAAACGGATACTTCGGAGTCCGGGCGTACCACGAGGAGATAGCCCCGGATCTTCCTTCCCACCGGGAGGGGTATCTCGCGGGGATCTTTGCCCAAATCGACCAGGATGCGGTCACCCAGATCAAGGTGAACTACCCCTGGCCGATGCTCTGCATGATCACCCTGCCGGAAATTTTCCACTGCCAGATCCAATTGGGGGGGGAAACCCTGCGGATCGACCAGGGAAACCTCCTTTCCTATCGCCGGACCCTTTCCATGCGGAGCGGGGAATTGATCCGGGAAATTCTCTGGGAAAGCCCGACCGGCCGGCGCACCAGAATCCAGTGGAAGCGTTTCCTCAGTGCCGCCACGCCGCACCTCGCCATGCAAAAGATCCAGATCACGCCGGAAAACTGGCACGGCCACGCCACCCTGGTTTTCGAGATGGACGGCGGCATTCCCACCCTTTTCCGCACCGGCGACCGCAGCCAACCCCATCTCGTCCAGAAACTGCTGACCTCGGCCAACGTCACTCACCGGGAGGGTGCCCCCTCCCTTCTCTCCTTCCAGACCACCGGCACCCGGCACACCGTGGTCCTTGCCTCCACCGCGACCGGGATCAAACCCGCGGAGGCGGGGCCGGGCATCCTCCGCCAGGAGGCGCGCATCGAGCTGAAAGAGGGCAAAACGGCCTCGCTGGTGCGCGCGGTCGCCGTGGCGACCTCCCGCGATGTGGAAAATGCACCCGAGGTGGCTCCGCTGGCTGCGGAAGTTTGTGCGGATGCCATGCGCGCGGGTTACGACGCCGTTCTGGCGGAATCCCTCCAGGTCTGGGAACACCGTTGGAAGGCCAGCGATATTGCCGTGGAAGGACCCGCCCGGGATCAGGTCTACCTGCGGTACGGCGCCTTCAGCATGCTGCAGATGGCACCGTTTCACACGGACCGGATGAGCATTCCTGCGCGCGCCTTCGCCTACAACCGCTACCACGGGCTCTACTACTGGGACAGCGAGACGTTTCTCCTGCCCCAATACCTTCACAGCCACCCCGAGGTGGCGGAAAACCTTCTGTCCTTCCGCTCGCGGACCCTGCCCGGTGCCCGGCGCAATGCCGCCCACCTTCAGGCCAAAGGGGCCTGTTTCCCCTGGATGACGGATTCTCAGGACGGATTTGAGCAGGGGCCCTGGAATATTGGCGACTATCTTTGGCACCAAACTGCGGATATCGCCTACGCCATCGACCAATACGTCCGGGCCACCGGGGATGTCGCTTTTATGCAGCAAAAGGGGCTTGAGATCCTCATCGAAGGGGCCCGTTTCTGGCTTTCCAAGCTGCAACCGGACTCCCGGGGCGTATTCCATCTTCCGGACACCGTGGGACCGGACGAACTCGACAAGCACGGCAAGGACAACGGCTATGTCAGCCTGATGGCCCGTCACCACCTCCGCCTGGCCGCCCAATGGGTGAGAAGTTCCCTCCTCGAGGCGCCCGGGGAAACGGAAATGCTCCTCGCCCGCCTGAAATGCGAAAAAAAAGAAACGGTTCCGTGGCTGGAGGCCTCCGACCGTCTCGCCGTTCCCAAGGTTCCCGGAACGGAGATCCCCCTTCAGGACGAGTTTCTGATCGCCAAGAAACCCCTGAAGTTCGAGGGGCTGGGCGTGGAGCAGGCTTATGCCATGCGTCACACCCACCGCGTGGTCAAACAGGCGGACATCATCCTGGCCATGTTCCTCCTCCAGGAAGAGTTCACCACCGAGCAACTGCGGGAGGCCTATGATTTCTACGAGCCGATGACGCTCCACTACTCCTCCCTCAGCTACAACACCCACGCGGTCCTGGCGATGCGCATCGGACGGGAACGGCAGGCCTATGAATATTTTCTCAAGGCCGCCGGACTGGATCTCGACGACCTGAAAAACGCCACCGCGGACGGCCTCCACGCAGCCGCATTGGGTGGGACCTGGCAAACCGTTTTCTACGGCTTCCTGGGTGCCCGCCTGCAACCGCCCGGATACCTTTCCCTTTCTCCGAAACTTCCCCGCGAATGGAAATCCCTTTCCCTGCAGGTCCGTTTCCGCGGGTATCGCCTGAGTCTCCACATCACCCACGGCCTCTGCCGCATCGAGGTGGACGGCAGCGAGGCGGTGGGCCCCGCGCATCTCCTCGTGGCGGACAAAAAATTCACACTTCTGGACGGGGGAAGCCTCGAAATTCCCCTTCCCGGGGATGGGAAAAACGGGATGGGCGGATGATCCGGGCGGTGATTTTCGACCTGGACGGTGTCCTTGTCTCCACGGACAAATTTCACTATCAAGCCTGGCAGATGCTCGCCCGGGCGGAGGGAATCCCCTTTTCCCGGGAGGACAACGAGCGGCTCAAGGGAGTCAGCCGGATGGAATCCCTGGAACTGATTTTGAAACGCAGCCCGAAAACCTTCCCGGAAGAGACCAAGTTGGCCATGGCGGAACGGAAAAACACCCACTACCGCGAACTGCTCAAAAAACTTTCCCCGGCCGACATTCTTCCCGGCGTGCGGGAGTTTTTGGCCACCCTGCGATCGCGGGGAATCCGGGCCGCCATCGGTTCCTCCAGCAAGAACGCCGTGCCGATCCTTGAGGCCATCGGCCTTGCCCAGGCCTTCGAAGCCGTCGCCGACGGGACCAGGATCCGCAAATCCAAACCGGATCCCGAGGTCTTCCTTCTCGCCGCCGGGATGATGACAACCCCTCCCGAGCACTGCCTCGTCGTCGAGGATGCCGAGGCTGGTGTGGAGGCGGGTCTGGCAGCCGGGATGAAGGTCCTTGCGGTGGGATCCGCCAGTACCCTTCCCCGGGCCACCTACGGTGCCCGCAATCTCTCCGAGGCCGACCCCAACCTGGTGTTGGCCTAAGCCCCTCCCTGCTTCTTCTGGGTTTTGGGGTGTCCGCCGTCCGGCTTGCGGATATCCTTGCCTTGGGATGACCAAGATCCGGACGCTGTTTGGAAAAAAGCTCCTGCCGCATCATATGCTCAATTTTTCCGAGCAGCTTTACGACATTCTGGTCCGGGAGATCGAGTTGGGCAGGTGGCAGATCAATGAGCGCCTTCCCGGGGTCATCCAACTCGCCAGGGAACTGGATTTCGGGACCAAAACCATCCAAACGGCCTACGACCGCCTCAAACGGGAGGGGTACGTCCGGGCGCTCGGATACCGGGGAACGTTTCTCAAATCCCGCCACCCCCAGGCCGCCGCCGCGGCCGGAAAACTCGGCGTGCTCATTTCCCCGGAGGACACCGACGATCCCCTCACCCTTTGGTACCAGCACGTGATCCTCCAGACCGCGAAAAAACGAAACCTCATCCCCGAGACCAAGGTCCTTCCGGTTCACCTCGCGGCGGCCGACATCAACCGACGGGGCCGGCTCTTTGGGGATGATGTCCTTGGCATCCTCTCGCTGACCTCCTGGCAGATGGCCGTCCGGTTTGGCGAGGTGGAAGGAGCCCTTCCGGTGGCGTTTCTTTTGCCCCCGTTTGCCGCGGGGCGTCCCAAGGTCTGCGCCGACATCGAGGAGGCCTACCATGAGCTGACCACGCGGGTCATCCGGTACGGACACCGCTGCGTGATTTTTTCCGAGGACAGCGTGGAACCGGATCCCCGCCAAAGCGAATTGCATCGCAAGGGCTACCTGCAGGCCATGCGGGAAAACGGCCTGGGGGCGGAGGAATCCCTGATCTGCGCCTCCCAGGCCGTGAACAACAGCCACCCTTCTTCCGTGACCGGTCACCTGCGGGAAATTCTCCAGAAGGGCAAATCTACCGGCCCCGTTGCGGTGGTGGCCGGATCCCTGGGCCGGGCCATGGCCCTCACCCGTGCCGCCCTCGCCGAGGGAGTGCGCGTCCCCGAGGAACTGGGGATCGTTTCCATCGGTTCCGCGCCAGTCGAGGGCGATCCCCATCGCCAAATCACCGGAATGCTGCCGGATTTCGACGCGATGGTCGAAATGTGCATGGAGATGATCCAGCAGCAGCGGGACAAGGGGCGATCCGATTTCACCGAGGTGAGGTTCCGCATGCACTTCATCCGGGGCCACACCCTCGCCTGCCACGGCTCTGATCCCTTCCTTTTCCCTGAACACCTGCCCGAAAACATCCTTTCCCACGACCCGGCTTCCCTCTCGCGGGCGGTCGCCAATTCCCCGGCCCGCAGCAGGGAGAAAGGATAAATCAGCGCCCCGGCTCCGGCATCAACGCCACCAAGGACCCCCCTGCAGGCGGCGCATCACGCCCTGCTGTTCGGCAACCGGCAATCCTGATTTTTGCAGAAGCGTCGCCGCCTGGGCGGGATCCTTTCCGTAAACATCGGCCACCGCCCCCGCCGCGGCCCGCTCCCTCCCCGTGGCATCCTGCACCAGCGAGGCCCACTTCAATCCCGAGGAGGGATCCTCCTGCCCGAATTCCCTCGCCAATGTTCCCGCCATGATGTCCCTGGGAAAGCCCGGGGCCTGCCGGCCGACAAAATCCGCAACCTCCTTCAAATCCGTCTTGGACCAGCGGGACGTGGAGGCCACCAGGGCGCTGATCTGGTCGAGCCCGGGGGAAAGCTGGGCCGACCACTCCACGGCCGCCCGGGGATCGGTCCGTGACCACTCGTCCGCCACCTTGGCAACCGGACCACCCCACCATTGCGGATAACGGTTTTCCTTGGCCCATCCGGCGGCGGTGGCGGGATCCGCGTCCGTCCATTTCTCCAAGAGATCCGCTCCAAAATCGATTTTGATCCGGTCGCTCAGGTTCATGGCTTTGAGGGTTTCCAGAGCCTCGCCGGGGCTTTTTTCCGCCATCCCTTGAAGGGCAGACCGGAGAACGGAAAGGTTGCCCGACTGTTCGTACTCCTTGACCGCGAAGGCGAGCGCAGTCCGTCCATCCTGCCGTCCCCATTCCAGGAACACACGGTCCAAGGCCGATTTTTTTCCCGGCCCGTCGGGTAAAGCCAGGGCACGGCTAAGCTCGGCTGCAAAATCCCTGACCACCGGCGCCTGAACCTGCTCCATCGCCTCCACTTCTTTTTGCTCCGAAGCGTCCCCGGGAGATAACCTTCCCGGGGAGGAAACCAATCCGTCTGCGGATGGAGCCGGAAACGCACCAGGATCGGGACAGTTTGCCGAATCCCGGGATCCCGAAGAAAACCAATACACCAAAGGGAGGGGCAACGATAAAAACAGCAGCAACACCCAGCCTTTCCGCGAAATCCGTGCCATGATGCAGATTAAGACAGGGAGACCCCGACTCAAGAGGCGATGGAGGATCCGGGGCGTCGCCAACCGCCCCGCCGGTAAGCGGCCGCCAGCAGACTGACCGGATGGGTCACCCGGGGAGGACATGGCCGGGACGCCAATCCCCCTTCGATCTGCAGGTGGCACCCGGGATTGGCGGTCGCCACAATGCGGGCGGAGGTGGAAAGGATGTGATCCACCTTCCGGTTCCGCAGCCTGTCCGCCATTTCGGGCTGAGTCAGGTTGTAAACCCCCGCGCTGCCGCAACACCATTCGGATTCCGGCAAATCCACCACCCGCAAGCCGGGAATGGAGGCCAGCACCTGCCGGGGTTGCCGGGTGATCCCCTGCCCGTGACAAAGGTGACAGGCATCATGATAGGTGGCTACTTCCCGGATTTCCCCGCGGGGAGGCACGAAACCGATTTCCACCAGCCATTCATGAATGTCCCGGATCTTCCGGTCCCACTCCTCCGCACGCCGGTCGTAAACCGGATCCCCGGCAAGAAGCCTCCGGTACTTCCTGAGATGGGAACCGCAGCCAGCCGAATTGGTGATGATCGCGTCGAGGCCAAAGGGGTCGAGCAGGTCCAGCCACCGCCGGGCCAGGACCGCGGCGGTCTCCGGATCCCCGTTGTGCGCGTGGAGGGAGCCGCAGCAGGGTTGCACCGGGAGCGTCACCACCTCACAACCGTTGGCAAGGAGCACGTCGGTGGTGTCCCGGTGGATTTCCGAAAAGGCGAGATCCTGGATGCAGCCGGTCAGCAAAGCCACGCGGTGACCCGGTTTCCCCTCCGGTCTTTCCAGGGGGCGGATGAGTTGGTGGGAAAATTCCGGCCGGATGGGCGGGGTCATCGCCTCCCACCGCCGCAGACGGGGGGGCAACAACCGCGGAAGCCGGAGGAAACGGATCAGGGCCTGGGCCCCGCTGGCCTGGTAAAGCCGGAGAATCCGCCCCGTCATGCGAAGCCAACCAGGGTGGGTGAAAAGCAAACGCAGGGTGAGGAAGCGGACCAGCCTGCGGGCGGGGTTGGCCAGTGCGCCCGACCTCTCCGCATCCGCCCGCGCGGTCTCGAACAGGTGGGCGTAATCCACGCCGGCGGGACAGGCCGTTTCGCAGGCCAGACACCCGAGGCAGTAGGACATCTCCTCGCCAAAGGCGCGGGTGGGGGAAAGCTGGCCGTCCGCAATCGCCCGCATCAACGAGATCCGCCCCCGCGGGCTGTGCTGTTCAAGCTTGGTGGCATCGTAAGTCGGGCAGGTCGGCAGGCACATCCCGCAGTGCATGCATTGCTGGAGGATGGAGTAATCGAGCGATTCCAGCGTCTCCCCGGAACTCATCAGGAGAAGTCGAAGATTTTTCCGGGATTCAGCAACCCGTCGGGATCCAGGGCCGCCTTGATCCGACGCATCAACTCCACGTTGGCCCGGCCCACCGCCGCCTCCAGGAATTTCTTTTTTGCCAGCCCGACCCCGTGCTCCCCGGTGATGGTCCCGCCCAGCTCGACGGCCTTTTCGAAAATCTCCCGCATGGCCGCCCCCACCCGCCGCATCTCCTCCCCGTTCTTTTCATCGGTCAGGAAAGTCGGATGGAGGTTGCCATCGCCCATGTGGCCGAAGGTTCCGATCTTCACTTGGTGACGGCGGCTCACCTCCCGGATAAAGGCGATCATTTCGGCCAAACGACTCCGCGGAACGGTGGCGTCCTCCAGGATGGTGGTGGGGCGCACCCGCGCCAACGCCGCAAAGGCCGTCCGCCGGGCCGCCGCCAGGGAGGCCGCCTCGGCGGCATTGGCCGCCTTTTGCAGCGAGCGCGCCCCGTGGGCCCTCGCAATCCTCTCCATGGCCTCGGCCTCCGACTCCACCGCCGCGGGATGACCGTCGGTCTCCATCAGCAGGATGGCCTCCGCATCCCGGGGCAGCCCGATGGCGGCGTGATCCTCGACGCAGTTGAGGGTGACGTGATCCAGAAACTCCAGGGTGCAGGGAATGATCTTGGCGGCGATGATCGCGGAAACGGTCCGGGCGGCCTGTTCCATGTCGTCATAAACCGCCAGCATGGTTTTTCGCGACAAGGGGGGCGGCAATAATTTCAGGAGCACCTCGGTGATCACCCCCAGGGTCCCCTCGGAGCCGATGAAAAGATCCCGCAGGGTGTAGCCGGCCACATCTTTCACGCACTGGTTGCCGGTGCGGATAACCTCTCCGCCGGCCAGGACCACCTCCAGGCCCATCACGTAGTCGCGGGTGACCCCGTATTTCAATCCCCGGAGACCTCCCGAGTTTTCCGCGACGTTGCCCCCGATGGTGGAAATCCTCATCGAGCCGGGATCGGGTGGATAAAAAAGCCCCGCCTTTTCTGCCGCCGCCGCCACAGCGGAGGTGATGGCACCGCTTTCCGCCCGCAAGGTCAGGTTGGCGGCATCCACTTCGAGGATTTTGTCCATTTTCGAAAGACACAACACCACTCCCGAACGAACGGGCACACTGCCCCCGCTTAACCCGGTGCCCGAGCCGCGAGCCACGACCGGAACCTTGTGCTTGCCGGACCAGCGAAGGACCGATGCCACCTCACCGGTGCTGCGCGGAAACACCACCGCGGCGGGGAGCTGGGTCAGTTCCGCGGTTCCATCGAAGGAGTAGGGAATGAGCTGTTCAGGTTGGTCGAGAACCTTAAGTCCTGGACAGCTTTCGCGCAGGGAGGCTTCGGGACGACCAGCAGGGGCCATCCGGGGATGATGGGGAAGGTTCCGTCCCTTCCCAAGCGAAGAAGCGTTCAGGCGAGGGTGAGGCGAAACCGGAAGGGGCTGTCGTCGGACCCAAGCAGGATCTCGTTGACTCCTCCCTGAAGGTCGCAGGTCAGCGAATTTTCCGCCAAACCGATCGCAGTTTCCCCCACCAGGGTGCCCAAGGTGCTGCCGCGATCCCTTACAAAGAAGTGGTTTCCCTCGCGCTCGATCGAACAGTGGTTCCGGGAAATCTGGTAGGGCTTGTCATCTGCGATCATCAGGTCATTGGCAGCAAAGACCGTGGCACCCTTGCCCTGCGCCTCATGTTTCCTGCCGATCCGGAAGGGAAATTTCGTGATGGTGATGACCGGTTCGGGCAGGCGGGCCTTGGCATGCTCGGTGAGGGCCTCGAGAAGAAAGTTTTGATACCCGCCCTCAGGCGGCGCGGGAGGAACGGGCTTGGCCGCGGGTGCCGGAGCGCCGGGGGTTGCCGCGGGAACCGGGGCCACCGTGCGTACCCGCTCGAGGGAAGGCGGGGGAGAAATCGGTCCCGCCACGGGCACCACCACCCGGGCAACGGGAGGCCCTGCCGGGGCGGATCCCGAGGCCAACGCCTGCTCCGCCCGGCTGCGCAACCGCATCTCCAGCCGCAGGCGGTCGTTGGCGGTGCGCAAACGCTCGAAAAAGGAGGCCATGTAGGGGATGAGGACCTCGGGACGGGAAAGCACCGACTCGTTGAAGTTCTCGGGGGTGAGAACCTCGCACTCGGTGACCTCCAGGGCCTGGGCGGAGGCGGAGCGGGGCCGCTCGTCCACCATGGCCATTTCCCCGAAAATATCCCCCTCCCCCAGCTGGGCGAGGATCACGGGCTTGCCGTCGGCAAGGATGCTGATTTCCACGCGACCGCGGAGGATGCGGTAGGCTTCCTGGCTGGACTCCCCCTCGCGGAAAATAACCTGTCCGGGCTGAAAAACGGTTCCGACGTTCACTGTGTCAAAATGGGGAATCTTTCCTCTGCGGGCAAGCGTGGCCCCAGCTTTGGGCGTTGAGCCATTCCCGAGCCTCCTTTATTCAAGAGGATCGATGAGTTTCCCCGCCCGGTTGCCCCTGAGCCTTGCCCTGGCGTTTCTGTTGGTTTCCTGCCGGCAACCCCCGGAGGCGTTCCTCCTGCCGGAGGGCATCACCTTCCGGGACCTGGCCTCAGGCCGGGAGATCAATCCCCGCGAATACCGTGGCAGGGTTCTGGTGCTGCACCTTTGGGCCGCATGGAGTCCCGCCAGCATCAGGGAAATTCCCGAGCTCGCCGAGTTCTCCAAGCTGTATGCGCAGCGCGGTCTGGTGATCCTGGGGGTCTGCCTGGACGAATCTTCCGCCGCGGAACTTGTTGTTTTTGCCGAACGGCAGGGCGCACGGTATCCCCTGGTCCGGCCCGGCCCCCGCCTTCTCGATGAAATCCAGCCCCTGGAAACCATCCCCTACACCGTTCTCTACAACCCGGGGGGAAAGGTTCTCGCCCGCTTCCGGGCACCCTGGAAAACCGGGGAACTCCGGGAAGTGATTAAAAAAAATCTCTAATCCGCCGGGGCGTCCAGTTCCTCGCACCAGGGCAGGACGATTTCCATCGGCAGGCCGATCACGTTGCTGCGGGATCCCTCCACCCGCTCCACGATCCGATCCCCGCCCTCCTGCAGGGCGTAGGCCCCGGCCTTGTCCAACACGTCGGTGGAGCGCACGTAGTCGTCCACCTCCTCGGGAGAAAGATTGCGGAACTTCACCCGGGTGCGCACCACGCTTTCCCGGATTTTTTTCCCGTCCGGCAGGACCAACACCACCGCCGTGACCACCTCATGGATCCGGCCACTCAGCGATGTCAGCATTTGCCTGGCCATCTCCTCGTCCGCAGGCTTTCCCAGAATTTTCCCCTGACAAACCACGATGGTATCCGCCGCCAGCACCGCCAGCCCCGGTTTCCGGTCCGCCACGGCGCGTGCCTTCCTTCGGGCGTTTCCCCGGGCCAGTTCCCCGGGCTGCACCTCGGGAAAGTCCTCCGCCGACCATTCCTCCACCCCGGGGGTTTCCACCCGGAAGGAAATCCCCGATTCCCTCAGCAGATCCGCCCGGCGGGGCGAGGAGGACGCGAGGACCAGTCGCATCTTCCCACCCTGCCCGCGGGGCACCGTGGAGGCACGCCGGGAGTGGGAAAGTTATTCTTCCTTGTCCCCTTTTTTCTCCAACTGTTCCCCAACAACTTTCCTCCCTGTGTTGAATCCTCCAGCAGATCAGGAACGATAACCCTTTCGTGATTGCCGAAGCCCAAAACTTGCGTCCCCGGGGACGCCGGGACCCCCCCGCCCCCATCACCATCGAGGGCCTGCCCGCCCACACCAACCTCGAAGCCGAGCGGTCCCTGCTTGGTGCCATGCTGGCCGACCCGGATCAGATCGTCGATGTGGTCCGGGAACAGGGCCTCCGGGAGGAAGATTTCTTCGCTCCCGCGCATCAGGTCATTTTCCGCGCCGTCACCACAATGAGGGAAACCGGCCAGGTCATCGATCCCTCCACCCTGTTGGCCTGGCTGACGGACCGAAAACTCCAGGATGCCGCGGGAGGGGCAACCCTGATCGGCGAACTGGCAGCGGGGGTGATCAGCGTGTTCACCGCTCCGACCCACCTGCAACAGGTCAAGGACAAGAGCCTTTTGCGGGAACTGCAACAGGCCTGCGCGCGGATCGTCGTCGGCGCCCACGAACGCCCCCATGAGGTTCAGAACATCCTGGATGAGGCAGAGCGGGACATCCTGGAAATCCGCGGTCGCCGGGAAACCCAGGGGATCGTGCGGGCGGCCGAGGTTGCCCCCCGCACCATCGCCATGATCGAACAGTTGATCCGCGGCAAGGGATTCTACGGGGGCATTCCCTCAGGCTTCGACGAACTGGACCAGATGACCACCGGTTTCAAGGGTGGGGAGATGATTGTCATCGCCGCCCGGCCGGGAGTCGGCAAAACCGCCCTCGCCCTAAGCATGGCGAGGCACATCCTCCGCCAACGGCTGGATTCCTCGAAAAACGAGCTGGTTCGCCCCGGATATCCGGTGGCTTTCTTTTCTTTGGAAATGTCCGCCCAGCAGCTGATGTTCCGCCTGCTTTCCTCCCATGCCGGACTGGACTCGGAACAGATCCGCCGCGGCCAGCTGAGTGACAGCCAGATCACCGCCCTGCGCGGAGTGGCCGCCGAGATCAGCGACCTCCCTCTCCTGCTGGATGAGTCCAGCCTTCTTTCCATCGGACAGCTGCGCGCCCGCGCCCGCCGCCTCAAGAAGATGCACCATATCGATATCCTCTTTGTCGACTACCTCCAGCTGCTCACCTCCGGGACGGATCGTGCCCGCGAGAGCCGCCAGGTGGAGGTCTCGGAGATTTCCAGGGGACTCAAGGCCCTGGCGATGGAACTGAATGTCCCGGTGGTCGTCCTCGCCCAGCTCAACCGTAAACCCGAGGAGAACAACTCGGATCCGGCGCTCCACCACCTCAGGGAATCCGGCTCCATCGAGCAGGACGCCGACGTGGTCCTCCTGCTCAGCCGGGAGAGCGAAAAGGAGGGAGGCGAGTCCGCGGAGACCCCTTCCGAGGACGAGGAAACGGCACGTTCCCGCCTGGCCCAACGGGGCATCATCTGCAAGCTCAACATCGCCAAACAAAGAAACGGGCCGACGGACCGCATCCGCCTTCTTTTCCAACCGCGCTTTACCCGCTTCGACTCCCTTCCCCGGGAAGCCCGCTGACGGGTCGGTTGCCCGTGATCTCCCGGGGATATGTGGCGGTTTTCTCGGAGCCCCACGACGACGGTTCTGTCCGGAAAATACTCGATTCCTGGCTGACGCGCTTCGAAAGGGTCGAACAGGTTGTCCCGGGCGTACAGGCCGGCAACACCACCACGCCCATCCAAAAACCGCAGGACCTCATTCCCGCCGACCACATGCAGTTTCGGGTGATCCAGGGAGGTGATTTTGCCTGGGTGTACCTCACCCGCAACCGCCGGGTCGTGGAAACCACCGGCCTGCCGAGCGAAAAAATCTCCCTTTGTCTGGATGTCCTGCTGGAGTTGCCCGGTGTGATGGAAATCGTTGACCAGCACGACGACCGGAGGCTGGACGAACTGGAGCGAGACGGATTGATGTGAACAATTCCCCGGTCCTGATCCTGACCGCCGCTTTCGGGGACGGCCACAACGCCGCCGCCCGGGGTCTGGCCGCCGCCATCCGGCAACAGGGCGGAAACGCCGTTGTTGCGGACCCCTTTGCCGAGGCAAGGCCCGGCCCGAACGAATTCGCCCGCCGTCTTTACCTGACCCTGATCAACCGCGCCCCACGGGTCTGGAACCTTTTTTATGTCGCCTGCCACCGCCTTCCCCTGATCGAGACGGGAATTTTCCTGCATGCCGCCGCCCAACGGAGAATTGAGGAACTGTTGCAAAGCCACCAGCCGAAGGTGGTAGTGCTCTCCTTCCCGGTGTACGCCCACCTCATTGCCCGCCTTTCCCCCGCCTTGCGCAAAGGCTTCCGGCTGATCACGGTGGTGACGGATTCCATCTCGGTGCACCGCCTTTGGTCCACGGCACCGGCCGATTTATGGATCGTGCCAAACGAGCCCACCGCCGCATCGCTCGCTGCCCTCGGCATTCCCCGGGAAAAAATCCGGCCCTTGGGTTTTCCCGTGGACCCCCGCTTCGCCTCACCCGAACCACACCCGGGCGACGAAGCCCCTGGAGAGCACCCTAAAATCCTCCACCTGTTGAACTCCGGACTGCGGGGCGGGCCGCAACTTTCCGCGGCGCTGGCAGCCCAACCCGGTTGGGAGGTCACCGTGGGAGTTGGTCGTGACCCGAAGGTTGTCCACCGGGTCGAGGAAGCCCTCGGCACCCATCGGGAACATGTCCGGATTCTCGGCTGGACCAGCGAAATGCCCTCTGTGCTGGCGCGCAGCCACTTCGTCGTGGGCAAGGCCGGGGGTGCTCTCACCCAGGAAACCATCGCCTCCCGCACGCCTTTTCTTGTCACGCAGGTGGTTCCCGGCCAGGAGGAGGGAAACTTCACCCTGCTGCGGGAAATCGGCGTGGCCCGGTTGACCCCTGACGGGGCAAGCGCCGTCCGCGCGATCCGTGAGGCCTTGGCGGACGGAGGCAGGGGCTGGAAGGAATGGAAATCCAGACTCGCCGCCGCCTCCAAGCCGGACGCCTCCCTGCGCCTGGCCGACCTCTGTCTCTCGATGAATCAATAAGGGGCCCGGAGGACTTCGTTCCGTGACGCCCGCAGGTCAAAAAGAGAAAATTTTCCAAAAGTCGGCTTTTTCCTGCAACCGCAGCAAGGTTCCACCCTGCCCTCTCCCAACGGTCCGCCTGCGCAGCGGGACCCCCCATATTTTTAGAACCCAACGCAAACTCGGCTTAAACCGCCAAGCCCACCCACACCTTCCACATTGTCCGGGCAAGTTCCTCGGTTGGTTCCGCATACTCGGAGGTATCCTCGAGGATTTGTGCAGGCTCGACATTTGCGGCCGCCAGTTCCCCGCGTGATTCGGCAACCATTTTGTCGACCATCGCCGCGGTCATCTCCAGATGGGGAACCAGGCCGTAAGCCTTTTTTCCCAGACGGAAACCGGCACACCCGCACTTTTGGGTTCCCAGCAGGTGGGTAGCTCCGGAAGGCAGCGAAAAATGATCTCCATGCCACATCAGGGCTTGGAATTTTTCCGGCAGGCGACGGAGAACCGGATCCTTGCAGGCATCCGGCATCTTGTGGACGGGGATCCAGCCGATTTCCTTCTCCCCCGGCTTCACTTCGGCTCCCGCCGCCGCGGCCAACAACTGCGCCCCGAGACACACTCCCAGGATGGCCTTGTCAGCCTTCACCGCCCGCTCCAGTAGGCTGATTTCCTGCCGGAGATGGGGCAACCGTCCCTGGTCATATACCCCCATATTTCCCCCCATCACCACGAGGCCAAGGTAGGGACCGGGATCCTCGGGAATTTTTTCCTTCTGGTCGATGCGCACGGTGCGGATCCCATGGCCCGCCCCGAGAATTTCCTCGGCAATGGTACCGGGCCCTTCCGTGGGCTCATGCTGCAAAAGGAGAAAATCCGCCATGAGGAAACGATCCGCAAAGCGGGGAATTTCCGCAACCTTCTTGTGAGAAGTTTTTCCCGAACGGTTATCCGCCCCGGGCTTCGGGCGCGTTCCGTAAAAACCATTCGTAGGTGGCGGCCATGCCCTCCGCAAGGGGAACGGCCGGCTTCCATCCCAGCTTGCGGATCCGGGCCACATCGAGGAGTTTGCGGGGCGTGCCGTCCGGGCGGGTGCTGTCCCAACGGATGTCACCGGAAAATCCGACCGCCTGCCGGACCTTTTCGGCCAATTCCCGGATGGTCATGTCCTCTCCCGTGCCCACATTGACAATTCCGCGCCCATCGTACGCCTCCAGAAGAACCAGCAGGGCGGCGGCCAGGTCGTCCACATGCAGCCATTCCCGGCGGGGTGATCCGCTCCCCCACAGCACCACCTCCCTCTCCCCGCGCACCTTGGCCCGGTGGAATTTGGTGATCATGCCGGGCAGGGCGTGGGATGTCTCCGGGTCGAAGTTGTCCCCGGGACCGTACAAATTCGTGGGCATCGCACAGATGGCGCTTTTCCCGTACTCATCCCGGTAGGCCTGCGCCAGGCGGATGCCGGCAATCTTGGCAAGCGCATAGGCATCGTTAGTCGGCTCGAGGGGCCCGGTGAGGAGCGCATCCTCGGAAATCGGTTGGGGAGCGTGCTTGGGATAGATGCAGGAACTGCCCAAAAAGAGGAGTTTTTTGCAACCATGCCGGAAGGCCGACTCCATCACGTTGTTTTGGATGCGCAGATTGTCCAAAAGGAACTCCACCGGCCTGCGGGAATTCTCCAGGATGCCGCCGACCCGGGCGGCCGCGGCCACCACCCGCTCGGGCGTCTCCCGGGAAAACCACCGGTCCACCGCCACCGGATCGGTCAGGTCGAGTTCCTGTCGCGTCCTGGTCAGCACGGTGACCCCGGGCTGCGTCTCCAGGGCCCGCACCACTGCCGATCCCACCATGCCCCGGTGCCCGGCCACGAACACCCTCATGGCTTATTCCCGGATGCGCCGGCCGGCCCTTTCCTCGGCGAGAAGGGCGATGTCCGCATCCACCATGATCTCCGCCAGCTGCCTGAACTTCACTTTCGGCTCCCAGCCGAGCTGCTTCCTTGCCTTGCCGGCGTCCCCGATGAGCAGATCCACCTCCGCGGGACGAAGGTAACGGGCATCAAAAGCCACATGCTTTTGGGAATCCAGACCGACCCGGGCAAAGCAGGCATCCAGAAACTCCCGGACCGTGTGGGTTTCTCCGGTGGCGATGACATAATCGTCTGGCTTATCCTGCTGGAGCATCCTCCACATCGCCTCGACGTATTCCGGGGCGTAGCCCCAGTCCCGCTTGGCATCGAGGTTGCCCAGGTAGAGCTTGTCCTGCAGGCCCGCCTTGATCCGGGCCACCGCCCGGGTGATTTTGCGCGTCACAAAGGTTTCCCCCCGCCTCGGGCTTTCATGATTGAAGAGGATCCCGCTGGAGGCGTGCAGGCCGTAGCTCTCACGGTAATTCACGGTGATCCAGTGGGCATAGACCTTCGCGGCCGCGTAGGGGCTGCGCGGGTAAAAGGGTGTTTTTTCGCTCTGGGGGACGGCCTGCACCAAGCCGTACATCTCGGAGCTGGAGGCCTGGTAAAAGCGGGCCTTGGGGGCGACCTGCCGCATCGCGTCCAAAATCCGCACCGCTCCGATGGCGGTGACATCCCCGGTGAATTCCGGAATATCGAAACTGACCCGGACATGGCTCTGGGCGGCAAGGTTGTAAATCTCGTGCGGCTGGGTTTCCCCAAGGATCTTGATCAGGGAACTCGCGTCGCTGAGATCCCCGTAATGGAGGAAAAGTTTTGCGCCGGTTTCATGACGATCCTTGTAGATCGGATCGATCCGCTCGGTGTTGAAGCTGGAGGAGCGCCGGATGATTCCGTGCACCTCGTAACCCTTGGAAAGGAGCAGTTCCGCAAGATACGAGCCGTCTTGCCCGGTGATTCCGGTGATGAGGGCGCGGGAGGCCATCGATCAGACCTTGGCAAGAAGCGGTTGCGCCCTGGCGTCCAACTTCTTCGCCAGCCGGAGGTCCAGTTCGCTCACCCCGCCCACGTCATGGGTGGTCAATTCGATCCGCACCGAGCCGTAGGCGTGGCTAAGCTCGGGATGATGGTTCATTTTCTCGGCCTCCAGGTTCACCCCGGTCACGAACATGGTGGCGGCCACAAAATCGGGAAACTTGTACTCCCGGACGATCTTCGCCCCGGCCTGTTTCCATCCTTCGAGGGTGGAGAGCACCACCTCGACCTGGTGCCCGGTCAACTTGGAAGCCATCCATCCAAAATATCGGAATCGTTGCGCCACCCAAGCTTGGATTTTTTCCACCTCTCTCCAAGGTCGGAGGATGCCTGAACTGGCCGAGGTGTTTTATTTCAGCCGGCAGTGGCGGCCGGGTTTGGGGCGAACCATTCTACGGGTCAGTCTTCATGGGGAAAAACGGGTCTTCCGCGGCTCCTCCCCCCGGGCGCTCCGGAAGGGACTGTCCGGGCGGCGCCTCACCTCGATCCGGACGCACGGCAAGCAGATGCTCTTTCGTTTTGGACGCGATTGCTGGCTAGGCGTGCATCTGGGAATGACCGGGACTCTTCTCACGGAATCCTCCCGGCACCAACCCCTGGATCATGATCACCTGGTTCTCTACACCCGGGAGCGCGCCCTGATCTTCCGGGATCCCCGGCTTTTCGGAAGGATCCGCTTCACCCGATCGTCGAGGCCTCCTTCCTGGTGGTCGGAACTTCCGCCCGGCCCCCTTTCCCCTGCGTTTTCCTTCATCCGCCTGAAATCCTTTTTGCAAAGGCGGGGAGGGACCCCGCTGAAACCGCTGCTGCTCCTTCAGGAATTCTTTCCGGGAATCGGAAACTGGATGGCGGATGAGATTCTTTGGAGGGCGCGGCTCCATCCCCTCACCCCGGCCGCCGCCGTGCCGGATCGGATCCTTCGCACCCTTCACAACATGGTCCGGAAAGTGTCGTTGGCGGCCCTGCGCACAATCGGACGGAACGGACAGGATCCGCCCGCCACCTGGCTCTTTCCCCACCGCTGGCAAGACGGGGGAAAATGCCCCCGTTGCCGGGGGGCGCTCATCCGCCGCCCCGTGGCGGGACGAACAGCCTGTTGGTGCGCCCGGTGCCAGAAACCGGCACTTCCTCGCCGTCCGCGCCGGTCGTAATTTGGGCTATGTTCCGGTCCGGCCCGCCCCGGCATCAGCAAGCTTCCCTGCAAAAACCCGTGGAGCCTCCCCTGTTGCCGGGCAACCAGGAGGCCAACCGCCAGGAATCGGCATTGTCGCGCCCCTCCGCCGTTCCCTAAAAAAGATCATGGCCCGCACCGCCAAAAAAGACGCCGTCATCCGGCGGATCATCCTTGCCTGCATCTGCGCCGGCACCGGCCTTTTTTTCGCCTCGCTCGCCCTGATCCAGTTCAAACCGCTCCAGGAAGCGGAAAATTACACACGGGACCTGCGCATCCGTTTCGGTAAAGAGGCCCCGATCGCGCCCGAGGTGGTTTTTCTCGCCATCGA
>DFCD01000151.1:0-10917 GCA_002366885.1 Verrucomicrobia bacterium UBA3063 | reverse complement strand
CGCTCGGTCTGGGGGCATGTCATCCGCCGGGTCGCCGGGGCGGGCGCCAAGGTCGTCGCCCTCGACCTGATGTTTCCCACCCCCAAGGAAGGGGACGATGAACTGCTGCTGGCCCTGAATGAGTTCGGATCACGCGCGGTGGTCGGCGGAACCTTTGAGGAGGTCAGCAACCTTGGCCGCACCTCCGTCCAACTTTCCCTCCCCGCCCTTCTGGCAGCCCAGGGCGTGAACGAAATCTCCTCCAACAATCCCGATGGTCGCGTCGGCTACGTCAACCTTTGGCCCGATGCCGACGGCATCATCCGCACCGCCCATTATCGCCGCACCTTCCAGGATACCTCCGCGATTTCCCTCAGCGGCCGCATGCTGGAGAAGGCCGGTCTCGGTGACCGGATTCCCGAGGGTGCCTCGGGCCTGCTCCGTTACGCCGGCCCACCCAACTTCAACTACAAGGCGATTCCCGTCTACCAACTTTTCGTGCCCTCGACATGGGAGAAGGTCTTTCAAAACGGGGAAGTGCTGAAGGACAAACTTGTCCTGGTGGGGCCCTACGGAAACTGGTCCAAGGATTTCCTCAAAACCCCTTATCCCAATCCCATGCCCGGCCCCGAGGTTCATCTCGCCGCCCTTGGCGCGGCCCTGACCGGGAGCTTTCTGCAGCTCCCCCCCGCCTGGGCCTCCCCCGCCCTTCTCACCGCGGGTGCCTTGCTGGCCTTGCTGCTGATCCTGGCCACCACCCAACCGGTACTGCGCCTGGCCCTCCTTCTTCTCTCGGCGGTCGGCTACGCCGTTCTTTCCTTCTTCGTCCAGGACAAGCTGAGCCTGGTCCTGCCGGTGGTGAACCCCGCTCTCACCCTCCTGCTGGGAGGGATCGGCTGCCTCAGCTACGAGTTTGTCCTCGAGCAACGCGAAAAGCGGCGGGTGCGCGGCATGTTCTCCACCATGGTCAGTCCCGAGGTTCTCGCCTACATGCAGGCGGACCCCGACCGTTTCCGCCTGACCGGGGAGAAGAAGATGGCCACGATGTTTTTCTCCGACCTCGCCGGCTTCACCACCATCTCGGAATCCGTCACCGCCGAGGATCTCGCGAAAATCCTCAACCGCTACCTCACCCCGATGAGCAACCTGGTGACCAAGTACGGCGGCTACATCGACAAGTATGCCGGGGACGCCATCATGGCCGACTTCGGGGTCCCCGTCTGGACCGATCCCGATCCCCACTCCCACGCCTGGAAAGCCTGCTGGTCGGCCCTCGAACAGCAGGAGCGGTTGCAGACCCTCAAGCAGGAACTGAAAGCGGAATACGGCTGCGATATCGACGCCCGCATGGGCATCAACACCGGGGAGGTGGCCGCGGGCAACATGGGCTCGGAACAGAAATTCCAGTACACGGTGATGGGCGACGCCGTCAACCAGGCCGCCCGCTTCGAGCCGGCCAACAAGCCGTTCGACACCCACATCATGATCGGGGGCAAGACCTACGAGATGGCGAAGGACAAGATCGAGGCCCGCTTCCTCGCCAACATGATCGTCAAGGGCAAGACCGAGCCGGTTCCCTGCTATGAACTCCTCGCCAAAAAAGGGGAACTTCCGGAAACCAAAGCCCGCGTGGTGGCAATTTTTGAGGCTGCCTGGAAACTCCATGCGGAAAAAAGATTCGAGGAGGCGATCACCAAGTTGGACGAGGCCCTGAAGCTCGACCCCCACGATGGTCCCTCCAAGGCCTACCGGAAAATCTGCGAAGGGTTTCTGAAGACCCCCCCGCCGGACGGTTGGGCCGGGGAGTATATCCAGACTTCCAAATAATCCGGGCCAGCCACAAGGTGTCGGCGTGAACCGCACCGTCACCCATGTTTTTCTCGACCTGGGAAACATCCTTGTCGGGCTCCACGCCGGCGAAAAACTCCGGGCCCTGGCCCGGAAGGCCGGCCAGGATCTCACCGTATTCTGCGAACGGATCTGGTCGGACCAACGGTCCCACGATTACGAGCGGGGCAAACACACCTGCGCGGAATACTTTTCCATGCTCGCAGAGGAGTTGGATCTCACCCAGGCCGAACCGGCCTTGCGGGAGGCCTTCTGCGATATCTTTCAGCCCCTCCCGGAACGGGTTGCCATCGCCCGCCAACTGGCCGCCCACCACCCGCTCGGACTGATTTCCAACACCTGCGCCGCCCATATCCGCCACCTCGAGGCCAACTTCGATTTCTTTCCCCTTTTCCAAACCCGGACCTACTCCCATCAGGTCGGATCCCGCAAACCCCACCCGAAAATTTATGAACACGCGCTGGCCGCAGCCGGGGCCCGCCCCGAATCCTCCCTGTTCGTGGACGATCTCGCGGAAAACCTTGAGGTCCCCGCCCGGATGGGGTGGCAAACCATCCACCTCCCGCCCAAGGCGGATCTGGCGGAGGCCCTCCGGAAATCCGGTATCCTTCTGCCCTAGGTTTTTTTTACGGTGATCGCAGGCGGCCCCCCGGGCCCGGCCCGGACAGGTTCCACGGTGACAACCGGGACGCCCGCCCCACCGGTATCGGAAGCCGTTTCCGGAGAAGTTTCCCCCGGGGACGCCGCCGGAGTCCGTTTCCGGCTGACCGTCTTGCTGTAATAGTATTCCGTATATTTGTAGTATCCATATTCCGGCTGTTTGGGATCCACCCCGTTGAAAATGATCCCGAGGACCTTGGCATTGCGGGAGTAAAGCGCTTCCAGGGAATTTCGCATGAGCCGGCAGGAGGTCCGGCCGGCCCGATAAATGACCAAGGTGCCATCCGCCTTGGGAGCCAGGCTGGGCGTGTCGTCCACGGCCAGCACCGGAGCCGTGTCCACCACCACGACTTCAAACTCCTTGCGGAGATCCTCCATCAACTGCTCGCAGGCTGCGCTGAAAATCAGCTCGCCGGGATGACCGGTGGGTTCCCCCGCAGAGAGGAAAAACAGGTTCTTGTAGCGCGTCGGTTGGACCACATTCCGCCACTCCGCCTCGCCCCCCAGCACCTCGGCCAGCCCCGGTTCGCCCGGAAGCCCGAAGAGGCGGTGAAGACCGCCGCGGCGCATATCGCCGTCGATCAGCAGGATCTTCTGAGTGGTGGCGAAGGAGAGGGTCAGGGCCAGGTTTGCGGTAACGGTTGATTTTCCGTCGCCGGGCGTCGGACTGGTGACCAAAACAACTCTGTTTTTTTTCTGCCCGTCGGGCCCCACAAACCTGAGGCTGGAGCGAATGTTCCGGAAGCTCTCCGCGTAAACATGGCGGGTGTCCTGCGGGTGGAGCAGGGGCAGACGTCCCTCGGCGTCCGGAACCTCCTCGGGAACCTGGCCATAGATCGGCTCGGTGAAGTGCTCGGTCAGTTCCACCACCGTGGATACCCGGTCGTTGAAGCGGTCGAGCAGGAACAACAATCCCCCCGACAAGACCAGGCCCACCCCGATTCCCAGCAGGAGGGTCCGGATCAGCCCTGGCTTCACGGAAAGCGCGGGGGTGGCCTGCTCCAGGATGTTGACGTCGAATTGGCTGACGTCCTGGCTGACGCTGACGTTCTGGACGGTGCCAAGCAGGGAATCATAAAGCTGTTTTTGGCGGTCCCGCTCGGTTTTCAGTTTTTCAAACTCCGCCATTTTGCGCCCCACCTCAAGGGCCTTGGTTTCCGATTCCGCCACGATCTTCTCGAGGTTGGAAATCTGCAGCTGGATTCCCTGCCGTTTGTCCTGGATGGACTCTTGGCTCTGCTGCCGGACAATTTCCAGCCTCCGCTCGTAGCGGGTGATTTCATCCTTGAGGGCGAGGATCTTGGGATGCTTCGGGCGCAGATATTTTGACATCTGCTCCAACCGCGCCTTGGCCCTCTGCAGTTGCCGCTTGGTCTGGATGTATTCCGACTGGGGTCCCTCCATCAGGGCGGCGGAGCCCGCCCCGTCCCGGACAGGCGCCCCCTCGGAGCCTTGGGCCTGGCGCTCCAGGGTCTGGTCGATGTTCATCAGGTCAAGGAGTTGGGCCTCCTTTTTCAACTCCGCGAGCTGCTTGTTCAGGTCCACCAGATAGGCGCCCACGTAGTTGCCCTGTTCCTGCAGGAAGATGATGTTGTTCTCCTGCTTGAACTGGAAAATTCTCTGGTCGAGCCCGGCGATCGCTTTCTCCAGTTCCGTCAACTGCTTGGCGACCGCGTCCACCGTTTTTTGCGAGGTCTCCCCGCGCATCTCCCTTTTGAACTCCAGAAACTCGCTCATGCAGGCATCGGCGAACATCTGGGAATACTTGGGATCCGGACTGGTGACCTTGAGGATAAAGATCGAGGCCTTGGGCTCCTGCTGCACCGCGAGTTCCGCCTTGATCTCGCGGAGCTCCGGATGGGAAGCCTGGATCGCCCTCTCCGCCCGGCGCTTGATCTCGTCGCTTTGCATCAGGGAAACCTGGGTGCCGAAATAATTCGTCAGCTCCTCCGTGTAGACGGCGCTCTCCTTCGTCATGATCCGGGGGGCCACCATCATCCGTCCGGTGCTGACATAGAGCGGTTCCCCCAGGAAATAGCGCACTCCCTGGACAAGGAGCGAGGCGGACAAGACCATCATCGGCAGCCACCAGTATTTTTTCAGCAGCAGGTGGTAGCGGTAGACGCGCGCCCGGAGTACCGCCGGAGAAAGCGGCCCCCCGATGCCAAGTTCCTGTCCAAGTTCCGCCATCGGACCAGCCTAGAAGTTGAAGAGCCGCTTGGGGACAAAGATATGATCCCCGTCCTGCAGCACCGGGTTGTTCTCCTCCTCCCCGGTTTCAAGAATTTTGACCATGTCGATCTCCATGGGTTCCCCCTTTTCCCCTTTGCGGAACAACTTCACCCTTCTCTTGTCCGCGAAATCGCCGAACTTCGCCTGCACGATCACATCCTTGACCGTCAGTTCCCGGTCCAGCGGGATCGGATAGTTGCCCACCTGGGCGACGTTGCCGGCGATGCTGACCTGGCCGCGGTTGGTCACCGCCGGCACGATGATCTGGTCCTCCGGCTCGAGCACGCGGTCCGAGGCCGTCACCCCGCGCCGGATCTCATCCAGGTTGATCACGACGGGCTCGGGGGGCGGAGCCCCCTCCGGGACCTTGCGGATCAACTTGATCTGCTGGATCGCGGCCCGGTCCTCGAGGATACCGACCGAGGAGAGCGCCTTGCTGGCGGTCATGTTCTCGTTGACGGGTATGTCAAAGGGCCCCGGTTTGCCGACCGCTCCGCTGATATAGACCTTTCCCCGGGACACCCCGGACGTGGCCAGCGAGATCAGCACGGTCGCCTGGTAGTAAAGCCCGTCGGGACGCTCGAGGATTTTTTTGATTTCCTCGGCAAGTTGCCGGTGGGTCTTTCCCTTGGCCATCACCCGCCCGAAGTAGGGATGCTCCACTTCCCCGCTGTCCGAAACCTGCAGACGGTTCATGGCGACCCTCTGCGGGTTGTTTGCCTCGCCGCGTGGGTCCGGTTCCTCGTCGAGATCCTCGAGCACCCGGAACTCGAGCAGGTTCCCCACCGCGATCGGCTTCTTGTCGTCGAGCGACTCCATCGGATTGTTGCGGGCGGGATCCGGAGCGTCCGCCTGGACCACCGGTGCGGCGGCAGCCCCCGGGGGTTGCGCGCTTTCCCCAACCCGGAGCATGAAGGGGGAGGAATTCGGAGCCGGATGCGCCAGGGAGGGAAGCAAGGCTGTCAAAAGAAAGAGCAAGGGGCGGAACTTAAAAGTCATAGTTGAATCCGGCAGCCGCATTCCACTGCTGATATCCGTTTGCGGGCAGGTCGGAGTCCTTGAGAATGTAGGTGAAGTTCAGGCTGCTGCCGAGTTTTTCGGTGATCTGGTAGCCGAGACGGATCCCTGCGGTGTACTGCTGGTAATTCTCCGGATACAGGTTGCCGGATACCTGGCCCAGTTGGGCGGAAAAGGGTGTGCTCAGCTTCAGGTCATTCACCAGGTTCCAGTTCAGGTTCGCCCCAAAATTCCAGACCTGCACGAAATTGCTGCCAACGATCGCGGAAAGTTGTGTGCTCCGGCTCGCGGAAAGCGTGTAATTCAGGTATTCGTTCATGCGGTGGGACCAGCCCATGTTGAGATACCAGGTGGAAGGACTTCCTCCCGCCTCGCCTTCCGGGGTGTTGCTACCGGTGAACTCCCCCCAGAGCCACCCCCCCCGCCCTGTCACGGTGATGTATTCGGAGACCTGCCAATTGAGAAAGGGACCAACTTGGTAGATGTTATTATCGTTTTGCCCGTTCACCGTTGTGGTGGTGTTGCCGTCCGGATCGGTGACCGTCTGAATCTGGGAATTGGTATAGTCCGTAATCGCCGCCACTCCCTCCGCCCCAACCACCACGGTCTTGGTGAGATAGTACGTGGTGGCAAGGCTCGGGGTCATCGTCCGGCGTTCCAGATTCTGGTACGCGGTCTGACCCGCCCACAGGTTGAACCAGTCGAACCCGGCCGTGAGGATGAGATCGGCCAGATCCCAGTCCACATTCACGCCGGCGCTGTTTTGGTAGATGGAAAAGCGGGAAACGTTGCTCAACTCTCCCGCTTGGGTGGGATCGTTCTGCAGGGAAAACTGGTCGTAGGGAGTGAACCGGAAATCCCCGACGTAAAATGTCCCCTTCAGGGCGCTGTTCGGGCTGATGAAAAGCCCTCCGGGACTCTGCGATTCGGCAACGTCAAAGTAGTAGGAATAACCGACCCCCACCGAGAAGGAAATCATATTCAGGTCGGTGATCGGCCAAAAGAGGCTCGTGTTCAACACAGGAGTGGCATAAGCGCTCCCCTTGGCATTGTTCTGGCTCAGGGTCGTGTTGGAGTTGTATCCCGCCGTCAGGCCGGCCCCCACATTCAGCAGCACCGGACCAAGATCGAGGTTGTAATCCATTTTTTCCGGGGAAATTTTTCTCGCTGCAGCACTGGCCTCACCGGCCAGGGACTGCCACTGGCTCTCCTGCGCATACCCGGACCCCGCCGCCAAAAGAAAAAGGCCCGCAACCCCCGCAGGGAGCATCCGGACGGCCCGAAAAAAAGAAGCCCATCCGGTTTCTAGCCGTTTATTGGAAGAAATATTTCTCAACAAGTACAATTTACCTGTTTTACGGTAAAAACAAATGGTTTTTTATTACCTAAATAATTGATCCTTTGATATTTTTGCATACTTGAAAATCTGCAATCATCCCCGGTTAGCTTACCTTTTTCCCGTAGCTTGGATTCTTTTTTCGGTGGTTTTGCGGGCGGAGGTTTCCCAACCCTCCTTCATCGGGTGGATTCCGGTCCAAACGGTGGACCCAGGTGAGTCTCTGGAAATCGATTTGTCGCGGTTTTTGTTTGTTGCACCGGGGGACCGTTTGGAGATGGAAAAGGAAAAAAATGGTTCCGGGGCCAAAATCACCGCCGAGTTGGATTCCACCAAGGGGATTTTGCGTCTTCCACCCGTTCCCGGTCATGCCGCCATCAGGAACCTATGCCTGCGGATCCATCAGGCGGACGGCGGATCCCTCGGGGGGATTTTAACCGTGGCTGCGCCGGTCGTTCCGGAAACCGTCCTTCGCTACTCCGGCAAAGGACCGGAAAAATCGGTCTGCCTGGCCGGCTCCTTCAACGGCTGGAACCCCACTGCCCACCCTTTCAGAAAAACGGCAGGCAACGCCTGGGAGATTTCCCTGGCGCTACCCCCGGGATCCCACGACTACAAACTGGTGGTGGATGGCCAGTGGCGGCTCGACCCTGCCAACGCCGAAAAAAGCGGGGATGGCACCGGCAACGAAAATTCCGTCCTCCGGGTCGCCGGATCGGCCTCAACCCCTCCCGTATTTTTTGCCCAGTCCCGCTCGGCTGACTCCCTGGTCTTTTCCTGCCACCCCGGATCCGGGAAGCCCGCACAAGTTTCGGCCGTTGCCCAGCACCCGGACGGAACCTCCACGCTTCTTCCGGTCGAAACCCTCCCGGATGGCGGATGGAAAGTGGCAACCCGGGGGCTTCCCGCCGGGGCCTGGGTCAGGATCATGGGGATCGGCTCCGATGGGACACCCGCTTTTCCCGCGCGTGCACGCGTCGGCGAGGATCCCGCAGCGGGAACGGATCGCCACGACCACATCATTTATTTTGCGTTCATCGACCGGTTGGTCGACGGCGACCCCTCCAATAACCCCAAGCCCGACCCAAGGGTGGAACCCCCCGCGCAATATTTCGGTGGC
Organism: Verrucomicrobia bacterium UBA3063; assembly: GCA_002366885.1. Taxonomy (GTDB): domain Bacteria; phylum Verrucomicrobiota; class Verrucomicrobiia; order Methylacidiphilales; family Verrucolacustridaceae; genus Verrucolacustris. The sequence continues at coordinate 2,725 of DFCD01000151.1, read as the reverse complement.
GATCTGGCCGGCGTGAGAAAACTCGTCGAGGACGGCTATTTCGAAAAGCTTGGCATCAACACGCTCTGGCTCTCTCCGGTGAACCGGAATCCCCCGCCTCCCTACCAGGAGTACAAAGAGCCCCGGCGTTGGTACACGGGATACCACGGTTACTGGCCCGTCAGTTCCACCGAGGTGGAACCCCGTTTCGGCGGCAATCCCGCCCTGACCGCCCTGGCCGAATCGGCCAAGGATAAAAAAATCCGGATCCTGCTGGATCTCGTCCTCGCCCATGTCCACGAGGAACACCCCTCCTTCCGAGAAAATCCCGAATGGTTCGGCTCCCTCATACTCCCGGACGGAACCAGGAACCTCCGCAAATGGGACAACGAAACCCAGTTCACCACCTGGTTTGAGCCCTTTCTCCCCCGCTTTAATTACGATGTCCCCGCCGCCTCCGCCTTTCTCATCAACAACGCAGCGGACTGGGTCCGACGCTTCAACCTGGACGGCTTCCGTCTCGATGCCGTCAAACATATCCCCCCGAAGTTCTGGACATCCTTCCGCCAGGGCCTTCGTCAGGGACTGCCCGAAGCCCGGCAAGACTCCTTTTACCTCGTCGGCGAAACCTTCATGAACCGGCGGGGCATCAACTCCTTCATCGGTCCCAACCGGCTGGACGGCCAGTTCGAGTTCCCCCTGTACGACACCCTTCTCGAAGTCTTTGGCACGGGCAAAGAGGACTTCCGGGCGCTGGAAAAGTCCTCCGCGGCCTCCGACAGGGTTTTTGGTCCGGAAACGGTGATGTCCCCCCTCCTCGGGAACCACGACAAATCCCGTTTCCTTGCCTATGCCGACGGGGATCTTCCCGATCCCTCCGGAAAGGATGAATTTACCGTGGGATGGACCAAGCCTCCCAAGGTCGATCACGAGTCCTCCTATCGCAAACTGATGCTGGCCTTCACCTTTGTCCTGACCGCATCGGGAGCCCCCACGATTTATTACGGTGACGAAATCGGCATGACCGGGGCCCAGGATCCCGACAACCGCAGGATGTTCCCCGATCCCGCCAAGCTGACGCTGGCGGAAAAGTCGGTGCAGGACCATGTTTCCAGGCTCAATGCCCTGCGCACCAAACATCCCGCCATCCGTTACGGAAGCCGCCGGGCCATCCAGGCCGACCAAGCCACCTACGCCGTCGCCCGGGCCTACCTCCAGGACCGTGTTTTGGTCCTCTACAACCGATCGGAATCCCCCGCCAAGCTCGATCTGGAACTCGGGCCGGAATTTATCGACGGCCCTCTCGAGGATCGTCTGGGAAAACTCGGGAAATTCGCAGTGAAAAATGGAAAGCTCTCCATCACTCTTCCCGCTCTGACCAGCGCCCTTCTCATCCCTTGATCTCGGTTCCCGTTCCCCGTTCGGGGTAAATTTCACGTATAACTACGTAATTTTGCCAGCAATTATGTTAATAACTTTTACATAAGAAGTGTTCTTTGCTTTGTAGCCCCAATTGGTTGTACCCAAAGTTCATGGAAATCCATGAGGCAATTTGGGGCAAAATCTTGGTTTTGTTTTTTTGGGGCATCTGTTTTTTTCTCCCAAACCCTCTTTGCCCAGAGACTGGTGGTGCCCCCAAGCACCGACTCCAACCCCGCCTCGACCACCCCACTTCCCCCTGCACAACCTGCTTCGCAGGGTGACCTCGGCGATTCGGCTTTGGTTTTGAAGATCTATCCCGACGGCACGAAGAAAATCGTTCCCCTCGTGGCGCTGAACTATCGTGACGACGGCGCTGCCTTCGGGGGACCGCCCAAACTTTCCCTCTACCCCGAGCCCACACCCCGCTCCGACCGCCTTACCCCTGCCTCGCCGGAACGGCTTTCCGTTGCCCCTATCGGCAACAATGGGAACGCTGCCAGCGTACCGGCCAGTCTCCCCGCCTCACCCGACAGTCTGGGAGCCTCCCCCGCCATGCCCACGGCTGCCGGCGATCCCATGGGCGGAAGTACCGCCGCAGACCCCATGGGAGGAGGGGGCGCCTCGCCCGACCCGCTCTCCGGCGCGGCCAACCCGTCCGCACCACCATTGCAGACGGTTTCCGGAAAACCGGCCCCGATCGTCGGCGATGCCACCACGCTCCAACTCGGCGCTTGGGATAGCTTTTTCCTTAACGGCGGCATCGGCGGCTCCCTTCAGGGCCAACTCACTGCCAGGCGCGTCGATAATGGAAACAATCGGCAAGCCTATCCGTACGACATCTATAACGGTGAAAACTTTACTTTTAATCCCGGCTTTAGATTGGATGTGGAATTTGGTTACAACTTCTATGAGTGGTTGGGGGTGGGACTACAGACAGGCCTAACATATAATGGGATTAATCAATACAATGTGGATCTTAACACCTCCGTTACGGCAAATGGTCAAACCTTCAATCCTGGCTCTTATCATTTTTCAGCCGACGGCGAACTCGTGCAGGTTCCCGTTCAGCTGAACGCAATTCTCCGTTGGCCCGGACAGGTAAAATTCCGTCCTTTCATCGGCGGAGGCGTGGGTGCGGTTTGGCAACAGCTTGATGTAAACAATTATTACGCCGGCCCTTTTGATGTCCAAGGGAACTACTGCCGGAGCGCATTCCAATTCGGCTGGAATGCCGAGGTTGGGGCAACCTACGCAATCGAGCCCGGATTGGACTTTTACGGCGCTTTCAAGATGCTCAGCGCATTCATGCCGGTCATCGGCAACT
>DFCD01000150.1:19203-24786 GCA_002366885.1 Verrucomicrobia bacterium UBA3063 | reverse complement strand
ACTCCCTCGCCCTCCAGGACGCCCTCGAACAGGCCGGCGTCCAGACCCGCGTGATGACCGCGATCGAAATGAAAAACGTCGCCGAACCCTTCATCCGCCGCCGCGCCCTCCGTCACCTGGAGAAAGGACGCGTCGTCATCTTCGCTGCCGGCACGGGGCATCCCTTCTTCTCCACCGACACCACCGCCGCCCTCCGTGCGAGCGAGATCGGCGCCGACGCACTCCTCAAAGCCACCAAGGTGGACGGCATCTACGACTCCGATCCCCGCACCAATCCCCGCGCCCACCGCTTCGAGACGATCACCTACGGCGATGCCCTGCGCCGTCGGCTCAAGGTGATGGATTCCACCGCATTTTCCCTCTGCATGGATAACCGGATCCCCATCGTGGTGTTCGACGTGTTCCGCGAGGGCAACCTCCGGGCGGCGGCCCAGGGCCGGCCGGTGGGGACGCGCGTCATTGCCGGCGACTGACGCCGGGGGATTAAGGGATAAAGGGGTTAAGGGGTTAAGCATTTTGGATTGGGGATCGGGGATTGCGGATTGAGGGGGCGAACAGGCGGCCAGATGAGGATTAAGATGAAGATGAAGATTAAGAAAAATTTTCAGCAGACAGGTTGGTAGGGGCGAGCAGCTTGCTGCTCGCCCGATGGAGAGATTTAAAATAGGAGCTTTAACCATTCCATCGGACGCCTCGGCGAGGCGTCCGTACCGACCGAATGAACAAACGCCATTTTTGAATTCACCATCGGCCGAGCGGGACGCTCGGCCCTACCGAAGATCGTAGCCTTATCCTTTTCATCGGACGCCTCGGCGAGGCGTCCGTACCGACCCAAATTAAAACCGCGGTGGGCCCTAAAAAAACCGCAAGCCCGGAGGAGAAAATCCCCCGGGCTTGGGCATGGAGACCAACAGGATTTACGGGGTCGGCAGAACGGCCTGGAAGCGGAAGAACTTCTTCGATCCGCTGACGTCCACGTGGACGTTCGGCACCGTGCTGATGTCCGTCCAGGAGGTCAGGTTGTCGGACGACTGCAGCTTCATCGTCACCACATTGTTGGTTTCAAGACCCAACACCAACCCGTCCAGCCGGACGTCCGCCGTCGGCGCAGTATACAGGCTGAAGTCCGACGGGTTGGAGGTGACATCCGTCTGACCGAGCAACCGCGAGGCACTGACGTCGGAAGAGCTGTAGAGGCCATAGCCCCCCGGGTTGAGGGTGACGTCCGCCTGACCCACCTGCCGGACCCGCGCAAGAGCGTTGAGCTGCCCGGCCGTGGCGGCGGCATCGGCATTCATCCCCAGGGTGTAGTAGGAGGTTTCCTCGGCATTGCTGTAGCCGTCCCCGTCGGTGTCGGCGAAGGTGCCAAGGGCAGAGCTTTGGACAATCCGGCGATCGAGATCGACGGCGGTATCAGCCAAGCCGAACGGTGTGGTCGCGTGGAAGGCCTGAAGGTATTCGGCAAAGGCATCCTGCTCGGTGCCCACCCCGGCGAAGGAGCTGAGCGCCGGGAAAGTGACCGGCAACGCAGGCGAGAGCGACCCCGAGTTCAGATCCTTCCGGTCGTAGGAGCTGGACCCGTTAATCCTAGAAATATAGGGGTATGGGTAGCTGTCTCCGCCGAAGTCCGAGCCGGTGCTGCCCGCATTGGCGAGGAAGTTCAGGGTGACCAGACGGATGAGCCGGTCGGGCTCGAGCACCTGGCCGTTGGCGACAATGACATCGGTGGGTTTGCCGGACGCATCGGTCAGGGCCGCGTAGCGGATCCGCTCGCCGCTGTTGACCGCGGAGATTACGTTGGCGGCCGAGGTGTAGGTCTGGGCGGTTTTGGAAAGGTCCACCACCACCACGATTCCACTCAGTTGGCTGAACTGACCCGGCGTGTTGTTCGTATTCCCCGTGCCGTTGCTGCCCGCCACGCCGTGCTCCAGCAGCATCTTGAGCTGGGAGGCTTTGACGGTGAGCAGGCTGAGCGCGTTGTTGAACTTGAGGGAGTCCTCAATGTCGAGCCGGGAGACATCCCCCGCCGCCTTGCCTGCCGCGGCGTTGGCCTTGGTGGGCTGGAGCCCGCCGTTGGCGTCGGTGCTGCCGATGGCGTTGCGGATCCCTCCGCCGTTTTTCAGCGAGACGCGGACGTTGGTATCGTACTGCTGCGCATACCAGAGGTTCGCATCGGCGGAGAGGTTGCCGAAGTTGGACTCCTGCTGACGGACGAGCGTGCGCCGTCCCTCGAGGAAGACGGAGGTTTTGCCGAGGATCAAGCCGTCCTTGGCGCTGATGATGGCGCCGACGGCGTCGGTCAGGCCCTTGACGGCTCCGCCCCGCGTGCCGGTGGCGTAGGGGGCGTTGGTGTCGGAACCCCAGAGGGCCGCGACCTGCGCCGCGGTGGCCGGGAGGGTGTCACCGGCAGTGCCGACGACTTCCCCGTTGGCGTTGAAATCCACCACGAGCTGGCCGAGGTACCGGTACTGGCCGTCGGTGCTGACGATCGCGACGTTTTTGCCAAATTTGTCGGTGGTCAAATAAGGATAGGCCCCGGCGGAGGAGTCCCCGGGGAGGAGGTTGTTGGTGTTGTTGGCGTAAATCGTGCCCGATCCGCCGGCCACGATGACGTCCACGCCGTCGAGCTTCTGGGCCAGCCCCTTCTCGTTTTCGATCTGCTGGAGCTGGGTGGCGAGGATGATCTTGTTGCAGCCGTTGGTCCGGAGGCTGTCGATGACGGGCTGGAGGTGGGCGGCAAGGCCGTCGAGATCATACTGGCGCGGGCTGACGAGGGTGGCGCCCTGCGGCCCGGTGACGGTGACACGTCCTGGCGAGGAGATGTTGGCGAGATCCGGCGGTGTCACGCCGAGGACGCCGATTTTCTGGTCGCCTCGCTCAATGATGGCCGCCTTGGCGATCTTGGGATGGAGGGCGATGTTGGTCGACGCCGTGCTGACGTAAGACGCATCGGTGCTGGGGTTGGCGCGGAAGCGGGAGACCGGCAGAACCTGGGTGGTCGCGCGGGCCGCGAGGGCGGAATCGCTGGACGGTACCCCGCTGAAATCGAGGTTGGCGCTCAGATACGGGAAGGCGGCGCCGTAGTGCCGCATGTTGGCCAGAGTGCCGCGGACGTCGGGCAGGACGATGTTGGCGAACTCGGTCGAGCCGAGGTCGAACTCGTGGTTCCCGATGCAGGAGGCGTCGAAGCCGATGGCGTTGAGGATGGCGATGTCGGGACGGCCGGAATTCTCGCGGAGGTCGGTGGCGGTTCCCGTGGCGGTGAAGCCGAAGAGCTGGCCAAGGGCCGTCTTCAGGGGGGTGCGGGTGGAGCTGTCGTTGCCCGCGGAGAGGAAGGCGCCGGGGATGAAGGTATCGCCGGCGGCGATGGTCACGGACGCGTCGACGTCCGTGCTGTCCTCCAGCTTGTCAACCAGCGCGGCGAAGCGCGGAGCGGTCTCGAGGGAGACGACATCGGCCTCCATGTCGGAAGCGTGGAGCACCTGCAGCTTGTAATCCGTCTCCTCACTGGTGGAGGCGAGGGAGAGGGTGGTCGGAGCGGCGACGGGGATCTCGATAGGCTGGACTTTCCAGTCCTTTTGGCCGGCACCGGTCTGCTTGAGGAAGAACTTGGCGGTGACGCCGGCAGGCGTGAAGGTGACATCGAGGAAGCCGCGGTTGGCGAGGTTGGCGTATTTCAAGCCCGGGCTGTAGCCAAGGAAAAGCTGCCGGAGGATCTCCTCCTGCCCGGGGAAATATTTCTCGATGCCGGGGGCGGAGACGCCAGGGGTGGCCAGTTCGATGCCGGCCACGGTGCCCTGCGGGGCGACGCCCGGACCGGTGGGCGACATGGTTTTCAGCTGGTTGACCCAGGCGTTGTGGGTGTCGCCGGAGAAGACAAAAAGTTTTTTACCATAGGCAAGCGAGGTCTGGAGGATGGTCTCGCGCTCCTTGCCGTAGCCGTCCCAGGCGTCCTCGTTATAAGGCAGGGAGTTGGCGTTGGTATAGGCGGCTTGCTCGGCCGACGTGAGAGCGGAGAACGGAACGCCAGCCGCCATCTTGGCGACGGGGGTGAGGTATTTCGCGATGGTGGCGGGGTTGACCGCACCACCGGCAAGTTCCAACAGCAGCTCGGCGGGCATGGTCATATTGCCCATGAGAACCTGTTGGCCGAGGACCTGATAGGTCGCGGAGGAGGAGGCGATTTTGCCCTGCAGCCAAGTCAGCTGGGTGGAGCCAAGCAGGTCGCGGTTGCCGGAATACATTTCGACGACGTTGGCGTAGACCAGTTCGTTGACGACGGGAGTGGAGAGCGCTGCCCCGAAGGCGGGGTAATCGGCCGGGGAAACCGGCGCCGTTAAGCCATAGGTGGTCGCGTAGTAAGCGATCTGGTTGGTGTCGGCGAGAATCTGGCCGATGCGTGCCTGAACCTGCGCGGGGGACGGGGCCAGCGAGATTTGCTGGACGCGCGCATTGAGGCGGGTTTCGAGCATGTGGAGGGAGACGAGATTGCCGAAGTCGAAGGAGCGGTAGGCCTCCTTGCGGTTGCCGGAGGCGGGCTCGCGGATCGGCATCCACTCGTAGTAGGCCTGCAGAGCAGCCGCGACGCGGTCGCTCCAGACCCCTTCGGTCGCCGGGTCGTGATTTTGCGCCCCGTCTTTGTAGGCGTCGTTGGCGGTTTCGTGGTCGTCCCAGATGGAGATGAGAGGGGCGGAGGCCCGGGCCGCTTTCAGCGAGGCTTGACGGTGGTACTGGGCGTAGCGGGTGCGGTAGTCCTCGAGGGTGACGCACTCCTTGTTGGGCTCGAAGCCGATCGAGCCGGCGAGGGTTTCCGCCGCGGGATAGCCGCCGGAGCCGTACTCGTAGATGTAGTCGCCCACGTGGACGAGGGCGTCGAAGTCGCCCTTGCGGGCGGCTTTGGCGTAGGCGTAGAAAGAGTCGGCGGTGATGTTGGCACAGCTGAAGAGGGCCAAACGAACCTGGCTGACGTTGCCGCTGGGCAGGGTCTTGGTGCGGCCGATGGATGAAGTCACCCCGGATCCGGAGAAGCGGTAAAAATATTCCGTGCCCGGGTTGAGGCCTTCGGCGATCACCTTGACGGTGAAGTTATTGCTGGAAACAGCCTGATTGGTGCCGACGAGAACCGGCGTGCTGAAGTTCGTGCGAGAGGTGGAGACTTCCCAGACGATGTCGTAGGGGAGAGTGGGATTGCCGCCGGGAGAAAACTTCGTCCAGAGCACGACGGAGTTGGTGTGGGGATCGCCAGAGGCGACGCCGTAGGGAAAGGAAGAGGCGCCGAGCTGCGCGAGGGCAGCGGAGGTGCCGAGAGCCGAAAGCACGAGGGTGAGCAGAGTTTTTAATTTTTTCATTTTGATTCGAAGTAGCGAAACGCCGCGCGCCGCCAATTTCTTTTGTGTAAATTTAATTCGTCATCTTCATGGCTTTTCCATGGGGACACGGAAAAGCCATGAAGCGGGAATTTTGGTTTTTCGATTAAGTTGAAGTTGAAGTTAAAGAAAATTTTCGATTCAAAATCCCGGTAGGGGCGAGCAGCAAGCTGCACGTCCCTACCGAATGAACAAACGCCAATTTTAAATTTCCTAT
>DFCD01000150.1:18046-19109 GCA_002366885.1 Verrucomicrobia bacterium UBA3063 | reverse complement strand
GCCGGGACGTCGGGCCCTACCAGGCTGAAAGCCTATAATTTTTCAAGACCGCGACCTCGTCGAGGCCGCCCCTCCAAGACCCGAAACACACACGTCCCCACCCTGCCCTGGCCCAGCTGCCTTTCTTACTTCCTGATTGCCCCCGGTCTTCTTAAGCTTTCCGGCTATGTCCGCCCCGAAGCTGAACGTTTCCGATGTGGCCACGCTGGCGCGTCTGGCCCTGACGAAGGAGGAGACGGAAAAATTCACCGCCCAGCTGGGGCAGGTGCTCGGCCACATGGAGGCACTGGCCAAAATCCCGACGGACAACGTGCCCGAAGTTCATCCCCCCGACCATCCCGTCCTGCGAAAAGACGTCCCCTCGCCCAGTCTTTCCGTTGAGGCCGCCCTTTCCAACGCCCCGGCCAAGGCCAACGACCTGATCGTCGTTCCCAAAATCGTCGAATGAGCCTGGCCCACGAGACGGTCGCCTCGCTCCGCCGGCGGCTCGCGAAGAAGGAGATCAAGTCCCGCGACATCGTCACCGATCTTCTCCGGGAGATCGATGCCCGCGAAAAGACCATCCACGCCTACACGCACATCGACCGGGAGAGGGCCCTGAAGGCAGCCGACCAGGCCGACCTCTCCCTGCCGCTGGGGGGAATCCCGATCGCCCTCAAGGACAACCTCAACGCCACCGGCGATCCCTGCACCTGCTCGTCCAAAATTTTGGAAGGATACCAGGCGCCGTATGATGCGACCGCGGTGGCGCGGTTGCGGCAGGCGGGTGCGGTCTTCCTGGGCAGGACCAACATGGACGAGTTCGCGATGGGGTCCTCCACGGAAAACTCGGCCCTCGGGGTGACGCGCAACCCATGGGACAGCACCCGGATTCCGGGAGGCTCCTCCGGCGGATCGGCGGCGGCGGTGGCGGGCCGGATCGCCTTGGCGGCCCTCGGTTCCGATACCGGCGGCTCGATCCGCCAACCGGCGGCGCTCTGCGGTTGTGTGGGGTTGAAACCCACCTATGGAAGGATTTCCCGGTTCGGGCTGGTGGCCTTTGCCTCCTCGCTGGACCAGATCG
>DFCD01000150.1:16898-18032 GCA_002366885.1 Verrucomicrobia bacterium UBA3063 | reverse complement strand
CCCGGACGGTGGAGGATTCGGCTCTCCTTCTATCTTCCCTAGGCGGCCATGACCCCCGCGACAACACGACGGATTCCCGGCCGGCGGAGAGTTTCCTGGCCAAGCCGACCCTCTCGGTGAAGGGACTGAAGGTGGGACTGCCGAGGGAATACTTCATCCCGGGCATGGACGGGGAGACGGAGCAGGCGGTGCGGGCGGCGGCGGACTGGTTCCAAAAAAACGGTGCCGAAATCAAGGAGGTCTCCCTCCCCCTCACCCCATCCGCCATCGCGGTTTACTATATCCTCGCAACGGCGGAGGCCTCGGCGAACCTGGCCCGGTTTGACGGGGTGCGGTACGGGCGCCGGGCGGCCCATCCCAAGGATGTCCTCGACCTCTACCAGCGGACGCGGGAGGAGGGATTCGGCCCGGAGGTGAAGCGGCGGATCATCCTGGGCACCTTCGTGCTCAGCGCCGGCTACACGGACGCCTACTACCGCAAGGCGCAGAAGGTGCGGGGATTGATCCGGCAGGATTTCGAAAAGGCGTTCCAGGATTGCGACCTGTTGCTGACGCCGACGAGCCCGGAACCGGCCTTTCCGCTGGGCGAGCGGACGCAGGATCCGCTCAAAATGTACCTGGCGGACGTCTTCACCATCTCGGTGAACCTGGCGGGCACATGCGGGATTTCCCTGCCCTGCGGCTTCACGAAATCGAACCTGCCCATCGGGCTGCAACTGATCGGGCCGCGGTTCGGCGAGGAAAAGATGCTGCAGGCGGCGCACGCCTACGAGCAGGCCCATGATTTCTGGCAAAGGACGCCGCCCTCATGAGCACGAACGGCCAGTGGGAGGCGGTCATCGGGCTGGAGGTGCACTGCCAGGTGCGGACCGCCACGAAGATGTTCTGCGGTTGCGCCAACCAGTACGGCGACGCCCCCAACACGCATGTCTGCCCGGTCTGCCTCGGCTTGCCGGGGAGCCTGCCGGTGCCGAACGAGGAGGCGATCCGCAAGACGATCCTGACGGGACGGATGCTGGGCTGCCGGATCGCCCCGGTGGCCCGCTTCGACCGGAAAAACTACTTCTACCCGGACATGCCGAAGAACTACCAGATCAGCCAGTACGACGATCCCCTCTGCGCCGGCGGGACCGT
>DFCD01000150.1:16020-16883 GCA_002366885.1 Verrucomicrobia bacterium UBA3063 | reverse complement strand
ATCCACCTGGAGGAGGACGTGGCCAAATCGTTCCATTTCGAGGAGCAGAGCGGGATCGATTTCAACCGGGCGGGGACCCCGCTGATGGAAATCGTCACGGAGGCGGACCTGCGGACGCCCGGGGAGGCATTCGCGTTTTTGGGATCCCTGCGCCAGATCCTCTGGGCGGGCGGGGTGAGCGACGCGGACATGGAGAAGGGACAGCTCCGCTGCGACGTGAACGTTTCCATCCGACCGGCAGGGGAACCGAAGTTCGGCACCAAGGTGGAGCTGAAGAACCTGAACTCGATCAGCGGCGTGAGGCGGGCGCTGGTGTATGAAATCGCCCGGCAGGTCGGCGTCGTGGAAAAGGGAGGCAGCCTGGTGCAGGAGACGAGGCGATGGGACGACAACGCGGGGGCGACCTTCACGATGCGGACGAAGGAGCAGGCCCACGACTACCGCTACTTCCCCGATCCCGACCTGCTGCCGATCCGGACGGACCGGGGCCTGCAGGAGGCCGCCGAGAAATCGGTGCCGGAGCTTCCTGCGGAGATGCAGGACCGCCTGATCCGCGATTTCGGGGTGACAGCCTACCAGGCAAGCGTGCTGGCGGCCGACCGGGTGCTATGCGGTTACTACGAGAAGGCGGCGACCGCCACCAAAAACAAGGCGGCGGTGGCCAACTGGATCCTCAACGACTTTCTCTCCACCCAGCCGGATCCGGCGACGACCCCGGTGCAGCCGGAGTTTTTTGCGGAACTGGCGGACCTGGTGACGGCCGGGAAGATCAACAGCGCCCAGGGGAAAAAGGTTTTTGCCGAACTGGTGGCGAATCCGATGTCGCCCCGCGAAATCGTCAAGAAGCTGGGCCTGGAGCAGAT
>DFCD01000150.1:13474-16004 GCA_002366885.1 Verrucomicrobia bacterium UBA3063 | reverse complement strand
AAAATGAACGCGATCAACGCCCTGAAGGGCTTCGTCATGAAAAAAAGCCAGGGGAAAGCCAACCCGGTGCAGATCGACGAAATTCTCAAACAAAAGCTGGGAGGCTGACCCTCGTCCGCGACGGATGCCGCAATTCCCCTGCCCGCCGGGAATCGGGACTCCCGCCGGATTGCCCATCCCGGACCGCAGGTGATTGCTTCCCGCTGAAATTTCGGCGAACGTATTTTTGGCCATGATTTCCAACGAAGCCTACGTGGTGGATCTCCTGCAAAACGCGGGCGCGATATCCCCCGAGGACCTGGCCGCCTGTCAGCAGGAAGCCGCCATCAACGGTCTCTCCACTTTGGAAGGCATCATCAAGCGGGGCCTGCTCACCCGCAACCAGATCCTCGAATTTGTCGCCAAGGAAAGCGGCTTTGAGTTCGCCGCCTCCATCGAGCAGGTGGACGAGGATGTCCTTGCCACCATCCCCCCCGGGGAAAGCCGCCGTTACCACGCCCTCCCCATCCAGCGGTTGCCCGCCGGGCTCCGCGTGGCGATTCCCGACCCGATGGACTTCGAAACCCTCGACGCCCTGCGCTACCTCCTCAAGACCGACATCGAACCCGTGGTGGTCCCGCTGGAAAAAATCGACGAGGCCATCATCCGTTTCTTCGGAAAGACGGACGAGTCCCTGCAGACGCTCATGGCCAACATGAGCGGCGAGGAGCTCGAGGTGAAGGCCGCGGGGGGCGCCGCGGGAGAGGGCGAGACCGAGGAGGGCGACGCGCCCATCATCCGGATGGTCTACGGCCTCATTCTGGAGGCCCACCGCCTCCGGGCCAGCGACATCCACCTGGAACCCCTGGAAAAAAGGCTCCGCCTTCGCTACCGCATTGACGGCAACCTCCAGGAGATGCGGGATCCGCCCAAGCGGCTCCAGTCGAGCATCGTCAGCCGCATCAAGATCATGTCGAACATCAGCATTGCGGAAAAAAGGCTGCCCCTGGACGGCCGCATCGCCCTGGCCACCGCCGACGGCCCCACCCTCGACCTGCGCGTCTCCACCGTGCCGACCATCCACGGGGAATCCGTGGTCATGCGTATCCTCGACAAGAAAAACCTGATGCTGGGCCTGCCGGAACTGGGATTTTTCGCCGACGACCAGGCAATTCTCGAGAGGGTCATCAACTACGCCGACGGGATTTTCCTCGTGACCGGACCGACCGGCTCGGGAAAGTCGACCACCCTTTACGCCTGCCTGAACACCATCAACAAACCGGACCGGAAACTCATCACCGTCGAGGACCCCGTCGAGTACCAGTTGCCGGGGGTCAACCAGGTGGCGGTCAACAGCGAGATCGGCATGACCTTCGCGGCGGCGTTACGGGCGATGTTGCGGCAGGCGCCCAACATCATCATGGTCGGCGAGATCCGCGACGTGGAAACCGCCTCCATCGCCATCAACGCCTCCCTCACCGGGCACCTGGTTTTTTCCACCCTGCACACCAACGATGCCCCCAGCGCGATCACCCGGCTGGTCGACATGGGGGTAAAGCCCTTCCTCGTTTCCTCCTCCATCCGTGCGGTGCTCGCCCAGCGCCTCATCCGCAAAATCTGCCCGGAATGCAAGGAGCCCTACAACCCCACCGAGAACGAGTTGCGCGCCCTGAACCTCAACGCCGCCAGCCTGGCGGAGGCCCGTTTTGCCAAGGGCCGGGGTTGCGACCGCTGCCGTGGCACCGGATACCGGGGCCGGGCGGGCATCTTCGAGATTTTCACGATCGATGACGAGATCCGGCACCTCATCAACGAAAACGCACCCGTCTCGCGGATCCGCCAAAGGGCGCGTGACCTCGGCATGCGCACGCTCCGGGAAGACGGCATCCGCAAAGTGGTCGCGGGCATGACCACCCCGGAGGAGGTCATCTCCGCCACGATGACCGACAAGGATTAAAGGACATGGACGCCCGTCATCTTCTTCCCTTCCTCGAGGAACAGAATCTCCTCACCCCGGAACAGTCCCGGGAAATCTCCGAGGAGCAGAGCCGCACAGGCAAGCCGGTGGAGACGGTTCTCGCCAACTTCGGGATCCTCCAGGTCCCCCAAATCCTCGAGAAAATCTCGGACAGCTTGGGGTTGCCGATGATCCCTGACCTCTCCGGCGTGGAACTGAGCCCGGAACTGCTCGCGAAAATCCCCCCCCACACCGCCCGCAACCTCGGAGCCCTGCCGGTGGCTTCGGACGGCATTGTCCTGACGGTGGCGCTGGTGGATCCGCTCACCCCGCAGGCGGTGGAGGATCTTCGTTTTGCCACCGGCATGGAGGTGGCCCAGGTGGTGGCGCCCCCCGAACAGATCGCCCCGCTGGTGGAAAAACACTACGGGGCGGTCGAAGCCAACATTGAGGACCTCATCAACGAGCTGGAGAAGGCTCCGGAGACGACCGCCGGAATGGAGGGCATCGACCTCGCCGAGGCCGGCAGCGCCCCCATCGTGAAGTACGTGAACACGGTGATCGCCCGGGCAATCCAGGCCAAGGCCAGCGACA
>DFCD01000150.1:6460-13409 GCA_002366885.1 Verrucomicrobia bacterium UBA3063 | reverse complement strand
GAGATGGCTCCTCCGCCCCGGCGACTGGCGGTCCCCGTGACCTCGCGCATCAAGGTGATGGCCAACCTCAACATCGCGGAACGGAGGATTCCCCAGGACGGCAGAATTCAGACCCTGCTCGGCGGCAAACAGGTGGATCTGCGGGTCTCCACTCTCCCCACCCAGTACGGCGAGAGCGTGGTGCTGCGGGTGCTCGATCGCTCCGTCGTCAACCTGGACCTGGAAAAACTGGGCATCCCCAAGGCGATTTTTGATTATGTCTGCGAAACCATCGAGAAGCCCAACGGCATCTTCATCGTCACCGGGCCGACGGGATCCGGAAAAACCACCACCCTTTATTCCTGCCTCGGGCGGGTGAACTCCATCGACACCAAAATTCTCACGGTGGAGGACCCCGTGGAATACGAGCTGGAGGGGATCATCCAGGTCCCCGCCAACGAGGGAATCGGGCTGACCTTCGCACGCGCCCTGCGCGCCTTCCTCCGGCAGGATCCGGACAAAATCCTCGTGGGGGAGACCCGCGACCTGGAGACGGCCCAGATCGCCATCCAGGCGAGCCTGACCGGCCACTTGGTCATGACCAGCCTGCATACCAACGACGCCGCCGGCGCGGTCACCCGCCTTCTGGACATGGGGGTGGAACCCTTCCTGATGTCCGCCACCATGGAGGGAGTGTTGGCACAGCGTCTCCTCCGCCGCATCTGCAAGGAGTGCCGCACCCCTTTCCGCCCCAAGGAGGAGGTGCTTGCCCAGGTTGGCCTCACTCCTTCGGAGATCGGGGATCGCCCCTTTTACTTTGGCAAGGGTTGCGAGAACTGTAACGGGACCGGATACCGGGGGCGGGTGGGAATTTACGAACTTCTCGACGTCCGGGAACCCATCCGCCAGCTCATCAATGAGCGTGCACCTTCCGTGGTGATCCGCCAAAAAGGAATCGAACTCGGCATGACCACCCTGCGACAAGACGGCATCCGCAACCTCCTCGAGGGCAACACCACCCTGGAAGAGGTGCTCAAGTACACCTAACGACCATGCCGCACTTTGCCTACACAGCGGTCGACGCCCAGGGAAAGACCCACCAGGGGACCGTGGAGGCCAACTCCGCCGCGGAGGCGGCCGCCGCCATCAAAAAACAGGGACGTTTTCCCACCAACATCGCGGAAACCTCCGCCGCAGCCGGGGCAGCCAAGGGCAAGGGTCTGTCCCTCCCCTTTTCCTTCGGGGGAGGCTCGGGCACGGGCAAGGTGCCCGCCAAGGTGCTGACGGTTTTCACCCGCCAGCTTTCCACCCTGATCAGCGCCGGGCTTCCGCTTCTCCGGAGCCTGCGGACCCTCAGCAAGCAGGAGAAAAACGCAAATCTGAAGAAAATCATGGCCAGCTTGGCCGAATCGGTCGAGGGAGGCACCACCTTCTCCGAGGCCCTCGCCCAGCACCCCAAGGCGTTCAACAAGCTTTACGTGAACATGGTGAAGGCCGGCGAGCTGGGCGGCGTGCTCGAGGTGGTGCTGACCCGCTTGGCGGAATTCGCCGAGAAGAGCCAGCGGATCCGCGGCAAGGTCACCTCGGCGATGGTCTACCCCGTCGTGGTTCTCACCATCGCCGTGGGCATCGTCACCTTCCTGATGCTGTTCATCGTTCCGAAATTCGAGGCGATCTTCAAGGACATGCTCGGGGGCCGTCCGCTTCCCTTCATCACCCAGACCATTATGGATATCAGCCGGTTCATCCAGGGGCATTTCCTCCTGCTGGCGGGAATGCTGGTCCTTGCAGTGGTGGGACTGCGGCTGTCCATGCGCCTCCCGGGCGTCCCCGCCAAGGTGGACCAGTTCAAACTGAAACTCCCCCTTTTCGGCGACATGCTGACAAAAACCGCCGTGGCCCGCTTCAGCCGGACCCTGGGCACGCTGGTCTCCTCGGGTGTGCCCATCCTCCAGGCCCTGCAGATCACCCGGGACACCGCCGGCAACGAGCGGGTCAGTTCCGCCATCGACAACATCCACGACAACGTCAAGGAGGGGGAATCGATGGTCTCCCCGATGGAGGCGAGCCAGATTTTCCCCCCCATGGTNNCAGGTCGGGGAGGAAACCGGACAACTTCCCGACATGCTCACCAAGGTGGCCGATGTTTTTGAGGAGGAAGTGGACACCGCCGTGGCCGGCCTCACTTCCCTGCTGGAACCGGTGATGATCGTCCTGCTCGCCCTGATTGTCGGCACGATTGTCGTCGCCCTGTTCCTGCCGCTCATCACGATCATCCAGGATCTGACCGCCGGCGGATGAAACGCCCGGTTCCCCCGGCCGACCTGGAACTGGTCGTTTGCCGGTGCGGCGAGGAGATGGGCTGGCTCCGCAACGTCCCGCGCGGCCTCCGCGTGACGGTGTACGAAAAAACCCCCGGTCCCGCCGCTGCCTGGCCCGGATCCATTCCCCTTCCCAACGTGGGCCGGGAAGCCCACGCCTGGCTTCACCATCTGGCGGAACGCTACGACTCGCTGGCGGAATGGACCCTCTTTGCCCAGGGACATCCCTTTGATCATGTGCCGGACATGCACGGGGTGATCCGCCGCCTGGCCGGCCATCCGCCGGCGGGGGAGGATTTTTTGTGGCTGGGTTTTCTTTGGGAGACGGACGATGCCCGGGGGCGTCCCTCCTTTGTCCACTGGACCAAAAACCCCCTGCGCCGGGAACTGGATCTGGCAGGATTTTTCCGGTCGCTTTGGAACGAGCCGGTTCCGGACCGGGTCCGTTACGTGGGGGGAGGACAATTCGCCGTTTCCCGGAAGGCCGCACACCGCCGCACGCGCGATTTTTACGAGCGTGCCCTGCTCCTGGCCTCGGAATTTCCCGACGCCGCCCACGCCTTCGAAAGAACCTGGGACAGGGTTTTTCTCGCCCCGCCGTTGGACCCGCACCTCTTCGGACCTTCCGGGATGAGGCTTCTCAAGCCGGTCCGAACAAAAGCGGCGGAGGAATCCTCAGGGCGCCGCGGGGGCGGTTCCGGAACGCCCCTGCAGGGTTGAGAGTTTTTCCCGGAGGTGGGAAGGCAGGATCACCGTGCCCCCCTGGACATCGATCTGGCCGTCGGGACTCCGGACCAAGCGGGGTTTTTCGAGGGTTTCCTGACGATCCTCCTCCCGCAGGACCCGGCCATCCTGGTTGACCACGGTCAAGCGGTGCTGGCCGGGGGCGAGCGCATAGAGGAGAAACAGGTGATTGTCCCCGTCGAACTCCGCGGTGGGATTTCCCAGCGGCAGATAGGGCCCCAGCCGGTGCGAGGGAAAAACCTGATTTTGTCCGGGAACCTCCACCCGGAGATAAATTCCCAGATTCGGATCCTCGTAGAATCTCAGGATGGAGAAGATGCGCCGGTCCTTCCCCTCCCCGCGGGGCTGGGTCCAGAGGACTTCACCCCGCCCGACCAGAAAAGGCAGGGGTTCGGTCAGCAGGCTCTGTCCCGAGGGCAGCAGGGCGGAGGCCCGCACGCGGTAGGCTCCCGGTTCACGCACCAGGAAATGGGGTGCCAAATCGAGGGGCAAAGTTTTTTCCTCCCCGGGCCGAAGGGTGATCTCCGGGGGAGAGAGGGGCCTTTCCGCCCGGATCAAAAGGCCGTCGATCGATTGGACGATCATTTCCATCCAGGGCTTGCCGTCCCTTTCCCTCAATTCCAGGGGACTGCCCCCGAGATTTTTCAGGTGCACGAAGACGGGGATCGCCGCGTACTGCAGGTAGGAGGATTTTGGCGTCTCCAGACGCAGGTCGAGCTGGGCCAGCACATTTCCCCCTCCTCCCAGCCAAAGCCAGACGACGGAAAGAAGGATGGTTGGGAACGATTTAGGCACGCAGCAAGAATGCGCCGATCCCCGGAGAGCCGACAAGGGGGATCGGTGGAAACGTTGTTTTAGGAGGCGACCGGATCAGCCAACAAGCGGGTCCGCGCAGAGACTTCCCCGTGATTCTCCGCCTGCAGGGCAGCCTTGAGGGCCTTTTTCCAGGTTCCGAAAAAGTGTTTTTTGCAAGCCGCTGCGAAAAGGGAAGGATTGGCTTTTTTGACTTCCGGGGTGATCAGCGGGATTCCCTGCCGCTTCAGCTCGAGAATACCCTCTACGAGGGATTCCCGGGACCAGCGTTTGCGGCGGCGGATATCATTATAATCAATCCCGGCCCGCTCGAGGGCTTGGCCCCAGTTTCCGAAACGACGGCGCGCCGTGGCGATCAGGCGGTTGGAGGATTCGTCCATTGCCTTGGAACTAAGATCAGCCCCCTCCGATTGAAGCCTGCGGATCTCTCCAAGAATGTCGGCCTCCTCCCAGCTGCGGTACCGGTAAATTTCCTCCGATTCCAGGCCGGCGGCCTCGAGGGCGGCCTTCCAACTTCCGAAATACTTCGTACGGATGGCCGCATAGACCATCGCGTTGTGCTGACTCAGGGCCATCGCGCGGAAAGAGAGATCAACTCCGCGGCTGTGCAGGTCGCGGATTTCCTGGATAATCGCCTCTTTGGACCATTTCCGGTACTTGCGAACCTGTTCATAGGAGATCCCCGCAGCTTCCACCGCGGTTTGCCAGTTGCCGAAATAGCGGATGGAAGCGGCCAGCAGCTCCTGGAAATTGATGCGGACATGGTTGGCGTAGAGGGGTTCGCCCCGGTCACGCCAAGCCCGGATCTCACTTAAAACCCGTTCGGAGGACCAACGCATGTTTTTTCGTTCCATATTTAAAAGTACTGAATAGGGCAAAAGGTTCGGAAGTCAAGTTACGATTAATTTGCATAAATTTAAAATGTTGTTTGACAACATTTTAAATAGTTCATTCGCCTCGAAATAGTCTTTTGGCAAGTGATTCTGGCAAACCGGATTTCAGGATTTTATGGGAGGCTTTTTCGATGTCATAGTTAACCCTCCGGAGGTCCACCTGCTCTTCCTTGGTAGAATAGATTGCATAGGAAGCCCGCCAGTCCCCATCTCGCGGTTGGCCGACGGAGCCAACGTTAAAAAGAAACCTTCTTCCCGCCTTGGTTCGGTCGGGATGGACATCCACCTGGCGAAATTCCAGGGGGCGAACCTCTTTCTCCTGGGCGAAGGCGCAAGGCCGGTGGGTATGCCCGACAAAACAAAGGGGGGTTTTTTGATAAAAGAGGCAGGTCTGGGCCTCTAACCGGGTGGAGATGTAACCCCACTGGTCCGGTCCGTCCAAAGTCGCATGAACAAGGGTAAAGGGGTCCTCCGCATAAACCAGGGGAAGCCGCCGGAGAAAATTCAGCTGGGAAGGACTCATCTGGCGGCGCGCATACTCCAGGGATACGGTGGCCGCCTCCGAAAAAGAGACGGGGCTTTTTCCGTGCGTCACGAAATCATCGTGATTTCCGCGGACCACCGGGCACTTCAGGGCTTGGACCACCTCAACACATTCCACCGGATTCGCCCCGTATCCCACCAGATCCCCCAAGCAGAGCGGATGGGTCACGCCCTGATCCTCCATGTCGGACAAAACCGCCTCGAAGGCCTCCAGGTTGCCGTGAATGTCACCGAAGATCCCGTATTTGATCAAAGGGCCTTCCTTTGCCTTTGTTCGGAGATTTCCCGCTCCAGTCGCCGGATCTCGCGGTCGAGAACCTCCGGTTTTCTTTCCGGATCCGGATGCTCCCCCAGAGAAAGGCGGAGATTCCGGAAATATTCCAACGCCGCCTCCCGGTCCCCTGCCTTGGCGAGGGCATATCCCACGAACCGCTCCAGAAAGACCGGTGCGTCCCCCTTGGTAAGGGCCTCGCGGTAGCAGGAGGCGGCGGCCTGGTAATCGGCCAGACGCTGCCAATAAAGGTCGCCCAGCCTCTGGAAGAGGATGGATTTTTCCGGGACCGCCCGCGTGCCCCGCTCCAGAAGTTCCCTCCCCGCCTCCACCCACTTGCGCGCCTCGATGCGCCTTCGCGTCTCGCTCGGTTCCCCGCTGAAATTTTCCGCGGCCACCGCGGCGTTCCAGGCCATGTGCCAGGACGCCAGATCCCAAAACAGGGCGACCCGCGGCTGGAGAATCGTGGCCATCTCCAGGTTGCTCCTGACCCTCACCCACTGTTTTTTTTCCCAGGCCCCNNCCCAGCTTTTCCCGGAGCGCCACCGAGGTCGGATTGGCAAAGCCCAGCGTGGCGAGGCGCTGGTGACGGGCCATTTGATTCTCCCAGGGAATCTTGATGCCCCCCCAGGCCACCAGGAAAGCAATCAGCCCGAGCCACGACCAGACGCGGATCACAGATCCCTTTCCTCGAAAACCCAAGACGCCGCGATCAGCAGAACCCCCACGTAAACCACCGAGTAGGCCAGCACCTCCAACGTGGCGCGCCAGGCAAGGTTGTTCCCGGCCACAATCTCATCGATCAGGCTGTAGGCGTTGAAATCGGGGACAAACAGGGCCACCGCGGCAAGAAAGGCCCGCAGGCCCCAGCCAAGCGCCTCCCCCGACTCCAGCCACTGCTCCCGGGCCACTCCCTGGAGGTGGCCGATCAGGTAAACCATCAGCGTCATCGCCACCACGAAAGTGGTGGAGGTGGCAACGGTGCTGAAAAAAACCGCCAACCCGGAAACAACGAAAAGCTTTGCGGCAATCAAAAGGAAAGCCTGCCATAGCCTCGGATCCCGCGCCTCCCCCCGGATGGCCTCCACGGCGGACGCATCGCCGGCCTCGATCCCGGTCAACTGGAGTTCCTTCCAGAACAACACGCCCCAGAACACCGCCGCCATCAGCACCAGCATCACCGCCAACAGGGCGACCAGCCCCAGATACTTGCCAACCACAAATTCCCATCGCCGGAGGGGCCGGCAAAGGGCGGTGAGAATCGTTCTCCGCTCGATCTCCGCCGGGATCAGCTGGGCCGCCCCCAAAAGACCGACCAAAAGTCCGGTCAGGCTGATCGCCGCATACCCCAGATCCTTGAGGAATTTGAACTGCTCCTGAAAGGA
>DFCD01000150.1:0-6453 GCA_002366885.1 Verrucomicrobia bacterium UBA3063 | reverse complement strand
TGCCGGACGGCCTCCAGGAAGGTGTTGGCTGCCACCGCCCGGATGCGGCGCCAGGCCGCCGTCATCGTGTCTCCCCTTCCGGCAAACTTCGCAGGTAATACTCCTCGAGCCGCTCCCTCGGGGCGCCCTCCTGCAGGATCTTCGCCCCCCGTTCCCGCAACCACTCCCGAAGTTCGCGCCGGGGAGCCTCCCCAAGGCCGGCTGTCCGCACCTGCCATTCCCCGGTCAGGGTGAGCAGTTCCTCGAGGCGCCCCTCCCTCAATTTTTCCCCACGATGGAGGATCACCACCCGGTCCGCGACATCCTCGACCTGCTCAAGAAGATGGCTGGAAAAAACCACCGTTTTCCCTGCCTGCTTCAACGACCGGATCAGGTCGCGGATCTCCCGGGAACCCGCCGGATCCACTCCCGCGGTTGGCTCGTCCAGCATGACGATTTCCGGATCGCTCACCAAGGCACCCGC
This sequence comes from Verrucomicrobia bacterium UBA3063, assembly GCA_002366885.1. Lineage (GTDB taxonomy): Bacteria > Verrucomicrobiota > Verrucomicrobiia > Methylacidiphilales > Verrucolacustridaceae > Verrucolacustris. Next base: position 5,990 of record DFCD01000150.1, on the reverse strand, counting down.
CAGGCCGATGCGCTGGAGCATTCCCTTGGAGTAGGTGCGCAGAGGCCTGCGCCCCGCCTCTCCCCCCAGACGGACCAGGGCAAGCAACTCCTCCACCCTTCGCTCCAGCGCCTTGCCATCCATTCCGGTGAGCTTTCCGTAGTAACGGACCAGTTCCGCCCCGCAGAGAAAGGACGGGAAATACGGGTTCTCGGGCAAAAACCCGATGCGCCGGCGGGCCGCAAGGGTGCCCGCCGCATCCCCGCAAACCTCCGCAAGGCCCGACGTCGGCCGCAACAGGCCCAGGATCATTTTCATGGCCGTGCTCTTGCCGCTTCCGTTCGGCCCCAGCAAACCAAAGACCTCCCCGCGGCCCACCTCCAGATCCAACCCGGCTAGGGCAAGGACCCGACCCCGGCCCCATCCCAACCGGAACTCTTTGCGCAAGCCTCTCGTCCGGACCGCGGGAATCATCGGATCTGAAACCCCCTCGTTCCCGCCTGCACGGGAATTTCCCGCGTCTCCCGCTTGCGGATGAATCCCTCCAGATGGCTTTGGGCAATCTCCTGCTCCATGGCATCCACCTCCTCCGCCTCCCCCTGCAGGAGAACCTCCACCCGGCCATCCGGCAGGTTGGTCACGTGGCCCGCCACGGAAAACCCCTCGGCGATCTTGCGGACGCTTTGGCGGAAACCCACTCCCTGCACCCGGCCTTCATAAAAAATCTTTTTTGCCGTCACCATCGGCCACTTTCCCTCCTTTGGAGCAAAAATTCAAACCCCAAGCCCGGGCTGGTTTCCTGTTTTTCTCGGGGAAACCGCTTTTGCATCGTCCTCGGCCCCCTTTTTGGGAATATCCCCCCGTGTCCCCGCTCGCCCTCTCCACCTGCTGGCATGCGGAAAGGGTCACGGAGGGAGGTCAACTGCTCCAGGAGGCCGTCCGCCTCGGTTTTTCCTCGGTCGAGCTCAGCCACAACACGCGCTACAGCCTCTGGCCCGGAATCCTTTCCGCCCGGTCCAATCAGGACGGGCCCACGATCAAGGTGCTCCACAATTTCTGTCCCGTGCCCGTCGAGGTCCTCCGCCCCCATCCCAACGCCTACGAGTTCTCGGATCCACGCGAACCGGCCAGGCGCCTGGCCGAACGTCACACCCTCTCCACCCTCGAGGCCGCCGCCCAGGTGGGTGCCACCCTGGTGGTCCTGCACATCGGATCAGCAGGTCCCCGCCGACGCACCGAGGAGTTGGAGACGATGGCCTTAGCGGGCGGCATCGGCAGTCGCCCCTACGTCCGTAGAAAAATCGATTCCATCCGGGAAATGGAGCGGGCCTTCGAAAAAACCTGGCCCCTTGTGGAAGCAATCCTCCTGCGCGTGGGGGAGAAAGCCTCCTCGCTTGGCATCCGCCTGGGTCTGGAGTGCCGGGAATCCATGCGCGAAATTCCCCCCGATGATTTTTGGGACCGAATCCTGCAAAGACTCCCCGCACCCACTTTCGGATACTGGCACGATTTCGGCCACGCCGCCGCCAAGGACTGGCTCGGCCTGATCGACCACGCCCAGCACCTCCGCCGGCTTGCCCCCCGTCTGATCGGAGCCCACCTCCATGATTATGCCCCCGAACGGGGCGATCACCTCCCCCCCGGCCAGGGCGTCATCCCCTTTGCCCGTCTGCTACCTCTTCTTCCCCGGGAGGCCCACGTTTCGCTGGAACTTTCTCCGGATGTGTCCGCCGAGGATGTCCGTGCCAGTTTAACATGGTGGAACCAAAACCAGCCCCCACGCTCCTAGGCCGCCTTGCCCCCTGGATCCGCCTGGCCGTCACCGCAGGCATCCTCGGTTTCCTTGCGGGCCGGGTCGACTTCGCCCAGCTCGGTCAATGGTTCCTTTCGGCCAACCCCGTCTGGCTCACCGGCGCCCTTCTGCTCACGCTGGTCTCCATCCTGCTTTGCGGACTCCGTTTCTGGCTTCTCCTGCGCCTGCAGAAAATTTTTCTTCCTCTCCTGCGCTCCCTTTACCTCACCTTGGTGGGCTTTTTTTTCAGCCTCTTCCTGATCGGCTCCACCGGCGGGGACGCCATTCGCCTGTACTACCTCATCCGCTGGTTTCCCGAACAAAAGGCCCGTTCCGCTCTCGCCGTCCTGCTGGACCGCATCTTTGGCGTGGCCGTGTTGCTTGGCCTCACCCTCCTGCTTCTTCCGGCCACCGCTTCCCGCCTGGCCCAGGACCCAACCTTTGCGCCGCTCGCCCGGGCCATCCCCTGGCTGGGCCCCACCGGGGCCATTCTTCTCCTCCTCGCCTTTGTCCTTCCCGGACTCCTCCCCGGACTCCCCTTGCCCGCCAGACTTCCCGGGCGCGACGTGATCCGTGACCTTCTCCACGCCCTGCGGGACACCATGCACGGGGGTTGGACCACCTTGGCCGCGGTCGGCATCGCCATCTCCGTCCACCTTTTCAGCTTCGCCGCCGCCACGTGCCTGGCCCGTTCCCTCAACCTTCCCATCGACTATCCCCTGGCCGGACTCATCGCCTTTCTGGTCTTTTCCGCCTCGGCTCTTCCCATCAGCGTCAGCGGGCACGGAGTCCGGGAGGGGGTGATGATCTTTCTTTTCGCCCACCTGGGGATCAGCCAGGAAAAGGAGCCCGCGATCGCCTTCTCCATCCTCCTTTGGGGACTGGGCTTTTTCTGGAGCCTCTTGGGCGGCCTCGCTTACCTCACCTGGAGAACCCCGCAGAAAAAATGATCCATCATCCTCAAGCCGAGAAAGTCGTCCGCCTCCTGGCCGAGGCGGGGCACCAGGCCGTCTACGCCGGCGGATGTGTCCGCGACGCCCTGCTCCAACGTCCTTATCCCGATGTCGACATTGCCACCTCGGCCACCCCGGACCAAGTCCAGACCGTTTTCCCGAAAGCCTCGGATCCCCAGGGCAAGGCCTTCGGCGTCATCCGCCTCCGGGAGGGCGACCACGTTTTTGAAATCGCCACCTTTCGGATCGACGGCCCTTACCTCGATGGCCGCCGCCCTTCGTCCGTGACCTTCACCACTGCCGAGGAGGACGCCAAACGGCGCGACTTCACCGTCAACGGAATGTTTTTTGATCCGCTGAAAAACGGAATTCTCGACTTTGTCGGCGGCAGGAAGGACCTTGAATCCAAAATCATCCGCGCCATCGGAGATCCCGGCGCCCGCTTCACGGAAGATCGGCTCCGCCTGTTCCGCGCCATCCGCTTTGCCGTCCAGCTCGGCTTCGCCATCGAACCGAAAACCTGGGAAGCCCTCGTCCGCCTTTCCCCGGAATCAAAAACCCTCGCCCCCGAACGGGTCCGCGATGAGCTGGTCAAAACCCTCACCAGCCCGGACCCGGCCCGCGGGCTGGATCTGCTCCACGATTCCGGCCTGATCGCCGCCTGGATTCCGGAACTGCTGGAGATGCGCGGTTGCGCCCAGTCCCCCGAGCACCATCCCGAGGGCGACGTCTGGGTCCACACGCGCCTGCTCCTCACGCACCTGAAAAACCCGTCCCCGGTGCTGGCCCTCTCCGCCCTTCTGCATGATGTCGGCAAGCCCCGCACCTCCCGCACCGAGCCGTCGGGCCGCATCCGTTTCTTCGGGCACGAGGGGGTGGGTGCCCGCATGGCGGGGGAAATCCTGCGCCGGCTCCGGTTTTCCAACGACCAGGTCGAGGCGGTGGTTGCCTGCATCGCCAACCACATGGCCTTCAAGGACGCGCCGCAGATGCGGGTCAGCACCCTCAAGCGCATGCTCGCTCGCCCCACATTCCCGGAGGAGCTGGAGCTTCACCGCGTCGATTGCACCGCCAGCCACGGCGAGCTGGATATCCACCGCTTCCTGCTGGCCAAGCAGTCGGAATTTTCCCGGGAGGAGATCAAACCCAAACCCCTTGTCACCGGCCACGACCTGCGGGATTTGGGAATTCCCGCCGGACCGGGGATGGGGGAAATCCTGCATCAGCTCATGGACGAACAGCTGGAGGGAAGGTTTGCGGACCGTGAGGCCGCCCTCCGCCGGGCGCGGGAGCTCGGCAAGTAGGGGAAAAGGGCTAGGCGTAGGCGGCGAACGCCCCGTAAACCTCGTCGGGAATGTCGAGGAGCTTGTAGTCGCTCGAGGAGACAAAGATCAGCTGTTGCTTCCCCTTGCCCAGCTGGTTGCCTGCGGAATCAAAAATCGCGTGTTCCAGGGTGACAAACTTGCGGTTGTACTCCCCCACCCGGATCTTGACNNCCCGCATGAACTTATGCTCGAAGGAGCGCGTCAGGATGTAGTAGGGCGTGGTCTTCAGGTTGAACTTGGGCAGGCACCGGTTGAAGAACAGCTCCCTCGTCTTGCCCACCCACATCGCATACATGCCAAAGTAGACATTCCCCACCGAATTGGTGTCGGCATAGGTGGCCACAAAGGTGTGGACGAACCACTTGCCCTCAAAATGGCCAAACAGGTCGGGGGCCGCCCCGGCTTCGCTCCCGGAAAAGGGCACCACCCGCCCGGATTCCGCTTTCTCCCCCGCCTCCGCGGGCATCACCAGTTCCCCGCGGGGCCTGGCCACGGTTCCTTCCAGTTCCTCGACACCCCCGACGAACTCGTGGGCGGAACCGGGCTTGAGCAACATCCAGCCCACATAGCCCACCGGCAGAACGGAGCCCAGGATCATGCCCCACGGGTTGGAAAGGAAATAGCCGTAGGCAAAAATCACCACCGCCACGCTGCCCACGCAGAACATCTTCACCTGGGGCAAGGCGTTGCCCTGCCCGGTATGGAAGGCGCGCACCAACGCCAGGGCCGCATACCCCACGAAAAACGTGGCGTAAAAGATCATGAAATATTCCAGTTCCAGCCGCAAATAAACCGCGGCCAGGGTGAACAGCCCCGCAAAGACGAAGGCAGGCACGGGGGAGGCCAACAAGCCCTCCGGCAGAAGGCTTAACGGGAACGGCCGCCCCGCACCGCCCGACTTGCTCAGATGCCAGCGCAGGGCGATGTAGCCGCTGTCCAGCGTGGTCAGGGTCATGATGAACAATGCCACCACGTAGGCCCCGAAGGCCCAGGGATGCAGGGAGGCCACCCCCCAAAAAAAACGGGTCACCCCGTCCTGGCCGTACGCCAAACTGTCGATTCCCTGCCGCATCGGCGCGGTGCCCAGTTGCCCGGATACCCAGAGCGCCAAACTTCCGTGCGCCAGCAGCAGAAGAAAAAAGAGGGAGCCTCCGCAGAGGTAGCTCAGCAGCGGTGATTTTCCCTCCCGCTGGATCTGGATGGCCCGTTGCCACTGCTGCAAATCGAGCCAGGGCCCCAAAGTAAGTCCCACGCAGATCGGAATGGCGTAGCCCCAGAAATTCAGCCCCATGAAGGGATTCACGCCCGTCATCATCGGTTGACCGCTGCCGATCGAAGGGAGCTGGACAAGAATCAAAGCCGCCGCGCCCAGTGCGATCACCCCCAGTACCCCGTGGCTGAATTTGATCCTCCGGATGTCGAACTCCTCCCCGAAAAGCGTGGCAGCCGCCAAAATCACCAGGATGGTGAGGAGAAGATAAAGACCCGAGGGTTCCAACCCGAGGGGCTGCCACCCGTACCGCACCAACGCAAAGATGCTCAAGGTGACGGCCAAAATCTGATAGAGGAAGAAAATAAGGCGGTAGGGACGCGACCAGTTGGCGAAAAAGGCACCCAACGCATCCGGACCGTTGCCTGCCCGTTTGGCAATCAACTGGGTCAGCCCCCCAAAAATCATCAGGCCCAAGGCGTTGGGGATGGCAAATGTCAGCAACCCGAAAAGGCCGTATTGGAGGGAGAACTGGACACTGAAAAACAGCCCCAATCCCCACATCCAGGAAAGCGCAATGGAATTTCCCCAAAGAAAGTTCATCAAAAGAATACCTTATCTTCCCTTCTTGCCCCTTCAAGCCTTGGCCCTACGGCCACTACCCTGCGGAAAGCCCAGGTTTCAGGACCCTCGAGGACCACCCCCCGAAAAACACACCCCGACCCATCCAT
>DFCD01000002.1 GCA_002366885.1 Verrucomicrobia bacterium UBA3063 | reverse complement strand
ACGAAAAGCCGCTACGAAAACTTTGAGGAGCTCCGCAAATACTGCTACGGCGTGGCCTCCGCCGTCGGCCTCGTCTCCATCAACATCTTCTGCTGCCAGACCCGCGCCGCCCGCGACTACGCCATCGCCCTCGGTATGGCCTTCCAGCTCACCAACATTCTCCGCGACGTCGCCTACGACCTGAAACGTTTCGGCCGCATCTACATCCCCCGTTCGGAGTGGGAGGCCTTTGGCGTGAAAGAATCCGATTTCCAGGGACCCAACCTCACCCCGGGCATGGATCGGCTCCTGCGCATGCAGTATTTCCGCGCCCGCCACTATTTTGAGAAGGCCGACCGGCTGCTGCCCGAGGCCGACCGTCCCCACCTCTCCGCCGCCCTCATCATGACCGAGGTGTACCGCGATCTCCTCGAGAAAATCCGCCGCCGGAAGTTCAACGTGCTTAGGGACCCGATCAAACTCTCCCGCTGGGAAAAGCTCCTTGCCCTTCGGCGGGGTCAAAAATTACTCAAGCGGGAGATCACCCCGCGGCGAGCCCCCGCTCGCATTGCCGTGATCGGCGGCGGCTATGCCGGCTGTTCCGCCGCTTTCTCCCTGGCCCGCGAAGGCCACCTTGTCGAGCTGATCGAGGCCAAGCCCCAGCTTGGCGGCCGCGCCCACAGCTACCGGGAGGCCAAAACAGGCACGATTCTCGACAACGGCCAACACATCCTGATGGGCTGTTATCACGAAGCCCTTGCCCTGGTCGCCGAGATGGGGAATCTCGACCGGCTGGAACGCCACGACCGGCTGGACCTGCACTTTGTCAGCCCAAAAAAGGGGCAAACCGTTCTCCGCTCCTCGCCTCTCCCTCCCCCATTCCACCTGCTTGTGGGCCTGTTTGGCTTCCGGGAACTCACCTGGCTCGACCGTTGGGCGATTCTTCAACTTCCCGGCCGGGCCCGCAGCATGCCGCCCAAACAGGGCGAAACCGTCCAGGCCTGGCTCGAGCGGGTCCGACAGACCCCCGGCTCGGTTCGAGCCCTGTGGGAGCCTTTCTGCCTTGCCGCACTCAACGCCCCCATCCAGCTCGCCGATGCCTGCCTTTTCTGGGAAGTGACCCGGCGCGGCCTCTTTGGCACCTCGCAGGACGCGGCCATCTACCTCGATAAGGACGGTCTCTCCAGCCTGCTCAGCCCGGAGCTCAACGCCTTTCTCGAATCGGCCGAGGGCAAGGTCCGCTTGGCCACTCCGGTCGAGGAGCTCAAGTACGACGACATTCACCGACACGTGCAGACCGTGAAGTTCAAGGATGGCTCGGAAGAAAAATACGATGTGGTCGTTTTGGCTGTGCCATGGACCCGGGCGGCGAAAATGATTCCGGTCGTCGACCGTGCCTCCCAGCTGGCCGCCNNTGCTAAAACCCGGACCGATCTTGGGAGTCCACCTCTGGACGGACCGACCCCTCACCCCAGGCCTCATCACCGGTTTTCTCGACTCCCCGCTCCACTGGGTCTTTGACCGCACATCCACGTTGCCCACGGGCTCCTCCGGCTATCTGTATGCGGCCGTGATTAGCGCCGTCACCGATCTGATCGACCAGACCGGGAAATACCTGGTGGAGCTGATCATGGGAGAGATCCAGAAAATGGTTCCGGAAAGTCGGGACGCCAAGGTGACCCATCACGTGGTCTACAAATCGCGCGACGCCACCTTCTGGGGGCAATCCGGCATGCCGCTGGCCCGGCCGGGCCCGGTCACCTCGGTGGAAAATCTCATTCTCGCCGGCGATTGGACCGAAACCGGCCTCCCCGCCACCATCGAAGGAGCCGTTGTGTCCGGATTTAAAGCCGCGACCGCGATTGACTGAAGCTCTTGGAATGATTTCTTGGTAGGGCCCGACGTCCCGGCGGGCCGAAGGCGAAATTTTTGATCATTGCGGTCCGCCCGGAGGTCGGACCCTACCTAGCCGGAAACTGACCTCCCCCACTCATCCAATCCAAAAAATCCCCCACCGCCTTGCTCATCACTTCCCTCGCATGGGTGCAACCCGCCACCGCCGGCAAAAGCTCCCGCAATCGCCAAGGGCGCAGGGCCAAATGCAGACCGATCTTCACGGGCGTGCTTTTCCCGGTGACCGCATCGCACCCTAGGAGAAAAAGATCCGCCGGCAGCAGCTTCTCCGCATGGTCACTCACCGCCCGGAGACCGACGAGGGGCACATCCCGCTTCCGGCAGGCTTCCTCCACGTAGTCCCACTCCATCTCCACCAGACCGCACCCCGTCTTTCTTCCCAGTTCCAGCTTTGCCAGCCCCGTCTCGATGATCTCGTGGGCCGTGTGCCACTTGCCGGCACGCACTGCCGGTTTGGACCGCGCCCACACGGCAAATTCCGGCCAAGCCTCCGCATGAAAAGAGCTCAGATCCCCTTCGTCCCAGTCCGGATCCAGCGCCCCGGCCAGCCCGGCCAGAATCACCGCCCGGCAAGGATGCTCTGCCAACCAGGCCTCCACCTTGCCCTCTAGGCCCGCGTGCCCCATCCCGATCCGGGCCGAGACCACCGGCAATCCGTTCCAACTGCCCTTCCGCGTCTCCAACCCCGCCTCTGTCCGGCTTGGCCCGCCGAGCTTTTTCCAAGTGGGCTGCGCCTCGAACTCCATCGGGAAAAGAATCCCGACGGGCAAATTTTGGGCGGTGGGCATGAAAAATCCGCGGAAGATTCCGCGACGGGGATCAGCGGACGCCGGAAGCGCGGGCCATTTCGAGGTACTCGCCCAGGGCGAGGAGCGGCCAGTTGTTCCGGTACATGTCGTAGCGAAGGTAGAAGACACAGGGGAAGCCGGTGCCGGTGATGAGCTTCTCCTCCCAGCTTCCGTCCTTGGCCTGGGTTTCCACCAGATAACGGACCGCCCGGCGCACACCGGGCCGTTGAATATCCCCGCAGGCGAGCAACCCCATCAGCCCCCAGCCGGTTTGGGAGGCGGTGCTGATTCCCCGCCCTTTCATCCGGGGGTCATCGTAGGAACCGCAGCTTTCGCCCCAGCCGCCGTCGGGATTCTGGGTGCACTCGAGCCAGTCACGGGCGCGAACCACCCAGGTGTCGTTCATGTCGTACCCGATGGCGCGCAGGCCGCGCAGGGCCTGCCAGGTGCCGTAGACATAGTTCACACCCCAGCGGCCAAACCAAGAACCGTCCTCCTCCTGGGTCTTGCGCAGGAAAGCCAGGGCCCGCTGGATCTGCGGATGGCTTTTGGGGACACCCAGTTTGCCCATTGTTTCCAACAACCTGCCGGTGATGTCGGCGCAGGGCGGGTCGAGGATGGCGTTGTGGTCGGCGAAGGGCACGTCCTCCAACCAGGCCTTGTTCACGTTCTTGTCGAAGGCGGCGTAGCCGCCGTTGTCGCACTGGAAACTCATCGCCCAACCCAGACCGCGGTCCATCGCCTCTTTCTGCTGGTTCGGGTTGGAGGCCTTGGCCTGGCGCAGGCCGAGGAGCACCTTGGCGGTGTCGTCGACATCGGGATACCAGTCGTTGAAGAACTCAAACGCCCAGCCACCGGTGATCGGCGTCGGGTTCTTCATCACGTAGTCACCGCGCATTTTCACTTCCTTGGCAAGAAGCCAGTCGGCCCCCTTCTGCATCGCCGGATGATCGGGCTTCACGCCGGCGGCACCAAGGGCCGTCAGGGTAATTGCGGTGTCCCAAACCGGGCTGAGGCAGGGCTGGACGCGGAAGTCTCCGTTGGCCAGATCATCCACTTCCAACCCTTCCAGATCCTTCACCGCCTTGATCATCCAGGGATGGTTTTCGTCATACCCAAGGCAACGGAACGCGAGGATGGAGTTCATCATGGAGGGGAAGATTGCCGCCAAACCTTCCGACTCCGGACCGGTGCGGTCCCGGATCCATTTCTCGGCCACCTTGAGGGCTTTTTTCCGGAACGGCTTCCACGGCAGGCCTTCAAGGAATCCGAGAAGCTCGTTCACCCGAACGAAGAAATTCTTCATCGAGAAGAAGCGGTTTTCGACGGGATGGAAGAAGGGACCGCCCTCCACGCCGTACGGATACAGTTCATGGAGCTGCTT
>DFCD01000109.1:6311-6874 GCA_002366885.1 Verrucomicrobia bacterium UBA3063 | reverse complement strand
TGCTGGCGAGGTCGATGGCCGGGACGACGCAGGCAAACCGTGCGGCTTTTTTTTTCGATCCCGACGGGGATAGGGCAAAACGGTTGCGTCCCTTGGAGCGAAGCAGGCCCTTTTTTTCCGCCAGGCGCAGAGCCCGCAGGATGGTGAATTTGCTGACACCCAGTTCCGTGCCGAGCTTCCGCGTGGAGGGAAGCGGGCCGCGGCTGTATTCCCCCCGGCGAAGCCGCTCGGCAATCATTTCGTAGACTTCCGGAGTGCGCGTGGCGGGGCGGGCCATAGTGGGTCACGTTACTACACTTTCCGGCGATTAGCGAAAGCAAGATGAGAGCCGAAAATATATTCTTGGTTCGGCAAGATCAGCCGCCGTCCACCATCCAAATTCTTGCACTCCGGGGCGGAAGCGCGGGAAACCGAGCTGGTGTGTCCTGGAGAATAATGCTTTCGCCGCTCAACCACTCGCGCCAGCGGGGGGAGGCGGGGAGGCGTGACCGCGGCAGCGTCACCGTGCGGGACTCCTCGGAGAGATTGAACAGGGCGATCATGGGGGGTCCTTCCTGTGTCTG
>DFCD01000109.1:4701-6164 GCA_002366885.1 Verrucomicrobia bacterium UBA3063 | reverse complement strand
CCAGAACTCCGCCTCGGCCCGGCTGAGGCCGAAATCGGCGGGGGCCACCGCCAGATCCGGCGCGGGGAGTTCGCTCTTCAGCCTGGTCATCGCCTCCACTTCAAAGGGGACGGCGCGATCGCGGACGAGGAGACAGTCGGGATCGTTTTGCCACCAGACGCGGTTCATCCATTGCCGAAAAAGGGTGGGATAGGCTGCCGCCCGAAGGCTGCAATTTCCCTGGGGCCACTCTTCCAGGCGCATGGGCGCGTCCCATCGCCCGCCCACGTCGAAGCCGATCCGCATGGCATCGCAGAGGCCGATCGACGGACCGAGGGGGCTGCCGCAATTCAGGATGAATTTATCCTTTCCGGCGCAGTCCCGGATCACCTGCATGCCCTCGCGGAAGGCCTCCACGGAAGTCTTGTGGGGGTCGTGCCTCTCCCCGGGAAAAAGGGAGTGGATCAGGAAATCGATTTTGACGTAGTCGAAGGCCCACTCCCAAAAGACGCGGTCGAAGGTGCTCCGGAGCCAGGCCAAAACCCCGGGGTGGGTCAGGTCCAGGCCGAAAACATTCCCTGGCCCGGACGGCTCGAGTTTTCCGGTGGCGGCACTCCGCCTCCGCAGAATCCAGTCCGGATGTTCCGCTGCCAACCGGCTTCCCGGATCCACGCTGAACGGAGCCAGCCAAAGTCCGGCCTGAAACCCCAAGGAGTGCAATTCATCGGCCACTGCCCGCATGCCTTGCGGAAATTTCTCCCCGGGTGACCAGTCCCCCCAGTTGCGCGGATGTCCCCGGCGGGGAAGGTTCCATCCGTCATCGATCTGGATGACCTTGAGGTTTTTCTTTAGGGGCGAGGCGGCGAGGCTGCGGGCGTTGCCCAGAATATCGGCAGAGGTTTCGTGACCGTAGTAGTGGTACCAACTGCACCAACCGGTCATGGTTTCCCCGAGGGGGCGTGTGCCCATCGCTTGTGCCACCTGCTCCGCATAGTGATCGATCAATCGGCTGAGACTTTCGCCTCGACCTACCAGCAGCGGGGAGATTTCCAGAACGGCACCGGGAGCCAAGGCGATGTCTTCCCGGAGGCAGAAAGGGGTGAGATGCGTCTGCCCGGGGGAAGCCTTCACCTGAAAGCGGTGGAAGGCCTGATCCAGTTTTTCAAATCCGGCGACCATCGACCGTGTCCCGGCGGCATCTGTCAGGCCCACGCACGAGTCGGAGAGAAACGATCCGGCCAATTGAAAAATCCCGGTGATTCCGGTCATGGTTTCACTTTGGGAAAAAATTCTGTTGGCCGGGCCCGCCTCCAGCTTCCCGGCTAGGATGCGTACCTGTCGCAAAGGCAGGGCANNNGGGTGGTCCGGTTGAGTACGGTGGTGGTCACACGAAGCCAGTCTCCGACCTGCCCAAATCGATGGTTCACCGACAGACCATCTCCAAATTCCAGAATCAGGTTTGTTCCTTGGAGGCTTTTTTTGGC
>DFCD01000109.1:2061-4605 GCA_002366885.1 Verrucomicrobia bacterium UBA3063 | reverse complement strand
GTCCAGTTGGACTTCCTCGTTTGGTATCGAAATTCGCCAAGGACCGAGGCAGATCTCCCGCACAGGTTTGTCCGACTCGGCCATCTTTCAACCTCCCGAAGGATTGGAAAACCGGCAGCCGACACGAACTTTCATAAGTGCCCCAACGATAGTTACCTTTTGCGGAAAACGGAATCAGCTTTTCACCATCGGCCTGAGAGCATGCCAGAGGTCTTCTCCGTTCCTCCACGATTGGGGAATTTTGGTAAAGATTCCAAACCCGGAAGGTTTGAGTTTGCTCAGGTGGAAGATTACTTTTGGGAATGGATTGGCATGATTGGACGGATCATTGTCGGCAAGGAGGTCGGCCAAAAACGCGGGCGTTCTCGCTTCTCGAGGTGATTTTGGCCATGGTGGTGATCGGCCTGTTGGCCGTCCTGGTGGTCCCGGCGGTCAGGACGGCCCAGGATCGGTCCGGGCGCGGGGCGGACGTTTCGAATCTCCGGCAGATCGGAGTCGCGCTGCTCGCCTTTGCGGGGGAGAACCAGAACCATTTTCCCATCGCGGCCGGACGGATCGGGTGGGGAGAGACCAGCCCGGTGACCGGGCTGGGCCCGTGGACGGAGCAGATCCTTCCCTACCTCGGCGGGAACACGAACGTGCTGCGGTCGCGGACGGCGCCCTCCGCCGATCCGCCGGGCACTTTTTCGCCCGGTTATTTTCTCGGAACCCGGCCAGCGATGGCGGCCGGACATGGATTCGGCGCCGTGAATCTGTTGCGGATGGAAGCTCCGTCCCAGACGGTCCTCGCGGGGGTGATCGGTTCGGCACAGATGTTCCGGCCGGGCGATTGGGACAAGGACGACTACACCCAAAGCCCCGCGTTTGACGGGAACCGGCGTTCCCGTCTGACCAATCCCGCGGCGATCCTCTTTGCGGACGGGCATGTGCGGGAGTGCGCGGTCTTCGACACCAACTCCATGACGGTGGAGTACGAAAGAGGGAGGTGGTACGGGTTTTAGGAGGGCCGAATCGCGGACGCGGGCATCTTTCGGCATTCCCGTTTTTTCATTCGGCGGCTGGACGACCAAGTCGAATTCGTGATCGACGGGTGGGAAGGCGGTGGGCCGGATGATCCTCAATCGGGCAGGAGCCGGAGCAGGTTTTCCCGGGTGATGAGGTTCGCGTCCTGAGGTCGTTCGAGGAAGGGGCCGACATCGTCGGCGAGGGCCGGAACATCGATTTTGAGCAACCGGTTTTTCACGGTCCGCATCCAGTCCCGGGCTGCGGGGCGATCCACCCCCTGCGTTTGGGCGAGGGCGTTCTCGAGCAGGGCCAGATTCGGTGCGACGGGAGGCCGCTGGGACAGATACCACACGAGGTCGTACCAATCGCGACCTTTGGCGTAGCGGCGGGTCAGCAAGGCATGGATCTTTCCGGCCATCAGGGAGGACAGATCGTGGTACTGGAGCAGGAAAGAAAGATGGCGGGTCACGATCTGGCGCTCGCAGCGGCCGCCGCCGGGAGGCTGGGTGTCCACTTCCACCTTGATGGCCAGTTTTTCGTTGGCGAGGGGCGACAGGCCCGCCTCTTGGAGAATTCCGTGCAGGCGAACCCAGCCGGTGTGGACGGTCCGGCGCTCGTTCCACGTCACCTCGGGTGAAAATCCGGCGAGGGCGAGATCCCGCTTCAGTTTGGCCATCCAAACCGGCCCGGCGTACCGGTCCGCGGAGACGATTGAAAAATCGAGGTCCTCGGAGAACCGGGGTAACCCGTGGAGAAAGCGCAGGGCCGTGCCGCCGACAAAGGCCAGGCAGCGAAACGCCTCGGATTCGTGAAAGGACCGCAGGACCAGGGCCTGCAGGTATTCGCGCATCGCGTTGAGAGCCTGCCCGCGATCCGGCGCGGCCCGCACCAAGGCGAGAAGGGGTTCCTTCACAAGATCCGTTCTCCCGCGTCGTCTTCCGCGGCCAGCTGTTTCCAGCGTGTGACGGCCCGATCCAGCCGGGGCCGTTGGAAGCGGGCCGCGTATTCCTCGAGGCGGCGGGAATCCACGGCCGCCATGTTCTGATACCGCATCTCGGCGAGGCGTTCCGCCGTCCATTCGCCGCGCGAAAGGTGCCAGTGATCGAGCAGGGCTTTCTCGGGTCGGGCCACGAGGATGGAGCCGCGGCCATAGGACACCTGCTCGTACCCGAAAAAGCACGGCGGCTTGATGTGCTGATAGGCAAACGTGCCGCAGGCATTCTGGAACCGCGCGGGCAGGCGCGACGTCACGCTGGTGTACACCACCACGCGTTCGGGAATCATATCGTGGAACCCCAAAGCCCAGAGCCCGCTCAGGTAAGAGGGCCGACAGAGCTGTTGCGCAAGCAGGGCCGGGTCCAGCGGGAATTGGCGGGCGCGATCCGCCAAGGTGTACATGCCACGGCGCAGGGGAATGACTTTTCCCTGCGTCGCCCAGCGCGAAAGCTGCAACAGGACCGCCGGCCGGCGCTCTGGAAAGGCCTGCGCCACGAGCGGCAGGTCAAAACAGGCCATGCCCCCAACCAGATCAGTCAGGCT
>DFCD01000109.1:1802-2010 GCA_002366885.1 Verrucomicrobia bacterium UBA3063 | reverse complement strand
GGATGGAAGTATTTAAGGTGCTGGCAAGATGACCTCCGACCCCGAAATCAACCCGAGTTCGGCTCTATTCGACGCTGATCCAGCGGCGGCGGACTTCCGGATCCGCCACGCGGGGATCGTCCACGCTGATGGATTCCACGTGGCCGTCGAAAAAGGCGGCGTTGAATTTTCCGAGACCGGTTTGACCCCGGACTTGGTGGCGCGGAGC
>DFCD01000109.1:0-1735 GCA_002366885.1 Verrucomicrobia bacterium UBA3063 | reverse complement strand
CCGGTGGTGTAGATGCTGTTGCTGGCGTAGGAATCGGCAAACATGATGAGCTGCGAAGGGTTCTGGACGCGGGCGATCCGGATCTCGGCCGGGTGCGGTTCCGGGTTCCAGGACTGAAGGGCGAAGGCGCCGGCGTTTTCCGCGTCTGACCAGCGAAGGTTGCAACCGTAGTCCGGGCAGGTGTTGTTCCAGAGGCCGGGCCGGTGGGCGGCCGGGCAGAGGTAGGGGTGCTGCCGCTCAGAGCCCGCCAAAGGTGGCAGGTAAGGCCGCAGATAATCGATCCAAAGGCGATGGCCGGCCCCTCCGCTTTCTTCCGGGGTGGCGGGAGCCATCGCCGGCGGAACTTTTCCTCCATCGTCGGCGGAGTAGGCCAGGACCGCCTGGGCCATGGTGCGGAGGTTGGCGGCGCATCGGCCGGTCTGGGAGGCGGAAACCGCGTGTTGAAATCCCGCCACCCCCAGGCCCGCCAACAGGCCCACGATGGCCACCGCCGTCAAAAGTTCCACCAGGGTAAAGCCATTCATGGGTCCCGAGGCTTGGGGACCGAACCATCCGGGGCGGGAAAAGGGCAGCTGGGAACGTCCTTCTCTCATGGTCTGAATTCTACGAACTCCGAGAAAAGGCTCCAAGAATCAAACCAGAGGGGGTCATGGTGCAGGTTACGGATCTGGATCGGTCCGGAACGGGCGCGCGGGGAGCCCGGAATCATCGGTGAGGTTTGGGTTTTCCGGGCGATTGGATCACGCGTAGCGGACAAAGACAGGTTCCGGAACCCCTGCACCCGTGGGGACGAGGCGTTATCGATTCGTGCGACTCTCCGGCCAGCTTGGTTTCTCATGGATGAAGTCGGAGCGCTTGGCATCCACTGGTTGTGAAGCATCCGCTAGTGCAAGAGAAAACCGGTTTATTTGGCGGCGCTTCCTTGAACGAGGGTGATTTCCCAACGCCCCGCCAAGAGTTCGAATTCCTCCTTTTTCTGCGGGCGGCCGTTGACGGTGATCTTTTGGCTGCCCGGTAGTTTCACGAGCGCACGGGTGTTCCAGGGGACGGTGACGTTCCAGCGGACGGTGTCGCCCTCGCGTTTCCACGCACTGGTGACCAGGCCGTGGGGCGAGGGGACTTCCGCTCGGGCCGATTCGAGTTTTTCCGGAAAGATCGGGCCGAGGATGACCTGCTGGTAACCGGGATGGGCGGGATCGGGCCGGATCCCGCCGAGCCACTCGCTGAACCAGGAGCCCATGGCGCCACGCTCGCTTTGCACCAAACCGCCGACGGAGCCATACGGGGTACGCCAGGTGTTCCACGTTTCCCCAAAGGTGCCGTGGCCGGTGGCGAGGAGGTTGGCAAGTCCGGGATAGCCCTCGCGGGTGACCAGCTCGTAGGCCACCTCGCCTTGTCCGGATTCCGAAAGCGCAGCGAGAAGGCGTGGCCATCCGTNNCCAACCACGCCGGCGGTGAGGGCGAGGGCATCACTTCCCTGGCAGCCGAAAGAGCCTTTCGCGGGATTGAAAAGCTGTTGGCGCATCTCGGTGCGGACGCTCTCCAGCAGCGGCCCGTATTTCTCCGTGAGATCCCCGCGGCCGGCGTGTTTGGCCATGGCGAAGAAATCGGCCAGGCCCTCGCAGAGAGTGCCGCTTCCCCACATGAGTTTGCGTTTCTCGATCGGCGGCAACTGGCCGGGCGGCCGATCCGCCACGGTGTCGTCATCATACCAATCGAAGCTGTAGTTGCCGCC
>DFCD01000108.1 GCA_002366885.1 Verrucomicrobia bacterium UBA3063 | reverse complement strand
GACGAAGGTGATCGACAGCAGCATTTTCACCCAGGACGCCAGTGGCCATTTGACACCCTTTTTCGGTCTGCGGGAGAACTATGAGTGCCCGGTCACGGAGAGCGGCGCGATCCCGCTCGCCTACGAACTTTGGTTGCGCCTGGGCGACGATCGCCCCCTTCGCCGCAGCCTCGATGGGTTCGCTTCTTACTTCGACTACTACCTGAACAATCCCAGGAATCAGCGGGACCCTGGACTGCATCCGGCCTGCGCCACCGCCACGGCCGATCTCAGCCAGGGCCGCCTGCGCGGCGGCAACTTCAGCTTCGATTGGTATGACGACGACACCGTGGCGGATCGACCGCCCGGCCAGCTACCGCCCATCGAAAAGCGCAAGCTCATGTGGGGCACCGGCATCCTCTGTGACGGCCTCGCGGACTTCCTCGCCATGGCAAAACACGCCGGCCGCGGGGATCTCACGGAGAAATACGGGCCGCTGCTGGAGAGCGTCCGCACCGAGATGCGCCAACAGCTTTTCAATCCCGCGAAACGCTCTTTCGGCTGCCAGGGAAGCGATGCTCTCGCGCTGACGGCCGTCATCGCCGCTCCGGAGGAGCGCGAACGCATTGTCACTGCCATCGTTGACGACATCACCAGGCGTGCCGGGCGTTTCACCACCGGCACCCACGGATGGCCACGCCTTCTCGCCGTACTTTCGGAATACGGTCAGGCGGACGTGGCCTACGAGCTGGTCACCCGCGAGGGCTATCCCGGACTTGCCAACCTCCTGGCCACCGGCCACGGCACCTTTGGGGAAACGTGGAACACCTGGCGCACCCCTTATGGCTCCGTCGGCGGTTTGGTGCAAAGCGAGCGTGGCGCCATGGGTTCCTGGTTCACCGAGTGGCTCGGCGGCATCCGGCCCGATCCCGCGCATCCCGGTTACCAGCAGGTCATCCTCGGCCCGATCTTTCCGGAAAAACTCGAATCGGCCCGAGCGGAAGTCCCTTCGCCCTACGGCCCGGTCATCAGTACATGGAAACGCGAGGGGAACATCCTCCGCTGGGACGTCACCCTTCCCTGGAACACCCGTGCGATCGTGAAACTCCCGGGCAGCCAAAAGATCACCGTCAACGGCCGCCCGCAGGAAAAGGAGGAATTCGAACTCTTGGCGGGGCGTTGGGAAATCACCCTCGTCCACGGAAGCGCTGCCAAATAAACCGGTTTAGTCTCGCACCAACGGATGCCTCAAAGCCAGTGGATGCCAAGCGTCACATCCTGATCGGAGACCACCGAAGTGCCCCGCGGATTAACGCGCAAGGAAAAAGCCTTTTGCAGACGCCCTTTGACCCTCAACTTCAATGGCACTGGCATCCATTACCATGAAAGCCTTGCTTTGTTTTTTGCTGTTCTTGGGATACTGGGGGCAATTAAGTCGGGCCCAGGAACTTTCCCTCCATCCCCTCGTGAAAGACGGGGCGGTTCTCCAGCGGGATGTTCCCGTGCCCATCACCGGCCTGGCCCCAGCGGGGGCTCTGGTCTTGTTAGATTGGAAAAACAAAACCTATACCACTTCGGCGGATACCTCCGGAAAATGGGCCGTCCTCCTTCCTCCCGGACCGGCCGAGACCCAAGGGCAGATCTTGCGGGTGAAATCGGGCACCTCTTCCCTGCAAATCACCAACCTGCTGGTCGGGGAGGTCTGGTTGGCTAGCGGCCAGTCCAACATGGAATGGATCCTGGCCGAATGCGTCACCCAATCCGCCGAGGCGGCTGGGGCCTCAGATCCGCTCCTCCGCTTTACCACCATCCCGCGAATCATCGCGGAAACGCCGGCCGCCACCGTGCCGGTGACTTGGCAAGCCGCCACGCCGGACAGCGTCCTGAAAATGTCTGCCGTGGCCTACTTCTTTGCGCGGGAACTGCGCCGGGAACTCCAGGTTCCGGTCGGCATCATCTCCAGCGCCTTTGGAGGCACACCTGCCGAGGCATGGATTCCGGAGGCAACTTTCGCCACCAACCCCAAGCTGGCTCCGGCCGTGCGCAAAAGGAAAACCTATCCCGACGAATACCCCAACCTTCTACGGGACTACGAGCAGAAGAAGACAGCCTACGAAAGCCAGTTGGCCGCCGCCCGCTTGGCCGGGCTCCCGCCCCCTTTTCCGCCCTACCCACCCCCACCGGTGGGAAAAAATCCCAACCTCGCCTCGGTGTTATGGAACGGAATGATCCATCCTTTGCTCCCCTTCCCGATCCGGGGTGTCATCTGGTATCAGGGCGAAGCCAATGTTTGGCAGCCGGATATCTATGAGCCTCTGCTCTCCTCCCTGATCACGGCATGGCGGGCCCAGTGGAGAAATAGCGGGGGAGATTCCCTGCGGGGCTTGGATCGCTGGCACTGGAGATTCCATTCCCTGCTCGCCTCCCCGGATTTTCCCTTTCTTGTCGTGCAACTGACGGATTTCAATTTCACCCCCGAGGGGGCAAGCGGGACCTCTTGGGCCCGCCTACGGGAGGCCCAGGCCGCGGTGACCGATCGACTGCCATCGTCGGGGCTTGCCGTGACTCTGGGTTTGGGCGAAGCCGAGGACATCCATCCCCAAAGAAAAATGGAGGTGGGACAAAGGCTGGCGCTACTGGCCCGCCGGATTGCCTATGGTCAAAACCTGCCGTGCACCGGCCCGATTCTGGAAGCGGCTCAATCCAAAGGAGAAGAAATGGAACTGACTTTCCGCTCCGTACACGGCTCCCTGCGGACCTCCGACGGGAAAGAGCCCGGTTCCTTCACCCTGGCCGGTCAGGATCGGAAATTTTATCCGGCCCAGGCAAAGATCGATGGAACACGGCTCGTCCTCACGGGTGCAAGGGTTCCGGAACCTGTCTTTGTCCGCTACGCGTGGTCCAATCGCCCGGAAAACCCAAACCTCACCGATGATTCCGGGCTCCCCGCGCGCCCGTTCCGGACCGATCCAGATCCGTAACCTGCACCTTGATCCCCTTTGGTTTGATTCTTGGAGCCTTTTCTCGGAGTTCGTAGAATTCAGACCATGACAGAAGGACGTTCCCAGCTGCCCTTTTCCCGCCCCGGATGGTTCGGTCCCCAAGCCTCGGGGCCCATGAA